>CAVBGA010000171.1:0-62869 GCA_963594675.1 Lachnospiraceae bacterium | reverse complement strand
ATGAAGAAAAACATATGCGAATGGAACGGGAATCTTCTTTTGCAGATGGATTAAAACAGGGCATTCAACAGGGTATTCAGCAGGGTGTTCAACAAGGTCTTCAACAGGGGTTAGACCAAGGGCAACGCAATAAACTACTTCAGCTGATAGAAAAGAAGCTTGCAAAAGGAAAGTCAATTGCTCAGATTGCGGAGGATTTAGAAGAGTCAGAGTCTGCGATTGAGGGGCTGATAAAAGAAAGAGATAAGAGCGGGCTTGTTAATTGATTTTTTTGAGAATAAGTTGTCAATTTTATAATAAGGATGTTCAGATAAAAAAGGAGAACTATCCAATGAACCGTATCAATTTATTTACATCACAAAAAATTGGTATCCTACTGGTAATCGCCTGCGGTGTGATGTGGGGGATCAGCGGGGTGCTGGGACAGTATATATTTGGAGCTTCTGAGCTGACTCCTATCCAGCTGTCGATTCTTCGACAGTTTGGAACGGGCGTTTTGCTTTTGCTATACTCTTTTTTGAAAAATGGAAAAGCAGTATTTGCGGTATTTCGACAGGGGAGAAGGTTCATTTCTCTCCTTTTATTTGCGGTAGTGGGTTTTATGGGAATGCAGTTGGCCTATTATATTTCCATTGACTATTCCAATGCGGCTACGGGCACTGTGATTGAATTTACCTACATCATTATGCTGTTGCTATATTCGGCTTTTGTGTTGCGGAAAATGCCGAAAAATTACGAAACGGTAGCGATTCTCTGTGCCTTTGCAGGAATTTTTTTGATTGCTACACATGGAAATCCCACATCCCTGGCCATATCTAAAGAGGCGCTTCTTTGGGGTTTGACGGCGGCGGTATGTTTCACCGTGTACTGCCTTTATCCCCAGAAATTATATGAAGAGTTTGGATTGATCAATGTGTTGGCCTGGGGCACCTTTTTCTCTTCCATCATCTTGGCAGTATTGACCAGAACTTTTACTTTTCTTAGTATGTCACCCGATATTGTGGTGGCAACTGTAGGGGTAGTGCTCTTTGGTACCTTGATTCCCTTCATTCTATATGGGATTGGCATCGGTATTTTGGGAAGTGTCAAGGCCAGTCTTTTTGTTACAGTGGAACCGGTTACCAGTGCAGTTTTGGCTTGGTTATGCCTGGGAACCCGGTTCACATTTGCAGATATTTGCGGATTTATTCTGATTCTTGGAGCCATTGAAGTGGTATCTGTGATTAGTTTTCGTTGTGAGGGCGTCTAAATAGTGCAATAAACATAAATTTGAATTATTTTTATCTATATTTCCTATCGCTTTAGCCGATTCCCCCCAGTGCAATACCCAATACCAGGACAATAAAGCAAATCGGAACAAAGACGTACTTGCAAAGGGGATAGAAATAAGCCCCGATTTTCTTTCGACTGCCTTTATTTACTTCATCTTCCACGTAGGTACGACCAAGTACCCAGAAGAACATGATGCCGGCTAGGCCTGCCCCCAAGGGACAGATATAGATAGAGAGCACATCCATCCAATCAGATACAATGCCCTGAATGATTACAGAAATCAGTAGTCCTATGATACCTATAACAGCGCAGGCTGAGGTGCGGGCCAGGTGGAAACGCTCCTGCACCGTGGCAATAGGTGCTTCGTAGAGATTGATCAAAGATGTCATTCCTGCAAAGAGCACTGCCACAAAGAAGATGATAACGATAATTCGGCTTCCAGGCATATCGCTGATCAGTTTAGGCAGATAGATAAAGAGCAGGCCAGGGCCGCCCTGGTCCAACTGGGCTCCGCTACTTGCCATGGCGGGTATGATAACCAAAGCGGCCAGCATAGCTGCAATGGTATCAAAAAGAGCTACTCGTCTTGCTGAACTGGGAATATCCTCTTGGTCAGACAGATAGGAACCGTAGATCAGTGTTCCATTTCCCGCGATGGACAGAGAGAAGAAGGCCTGTCCTAAGGCAAAAATCCAGGTTTTCGGGTTTCGGATCGCATCAGGGTCAATGCTGAAAATATAGCGGTAGCCTTCTGCAGCGCCATTTTGAAATGTCACATAAACCGCCAATACCAGAAATAAAAAGAAGAAAATGGGCATCATGATCTTATTGGCTTTCTCGATTCCCTTTCCCACTCCGAACATCATAATGGTAATACAGATAACCAGAGCCACTGTCTGCCATCCCGTATTGCCGAAGGCGCTAGCCATGGTAGTAAATCGGTTTACATAAGCTTCCGTGTTGTCAGAAGCTATGGTAGAGCCGGTAAAGGCACCGAAGGTATATTTTAAAATCCAACCCATAACAACGGTATAGCCGATGGCCATAGCCAGGGAGCCAAGAACGGGGATGAGGCCTAAGACTTGTCCCAATTTCTTTTTCTGTTTACTTTCACAGGCGAAGCCAAAGGCATCCACCGGGCCGGCGTGGGTGGCGCGGCCAAAACTCATTTCTCCGATGACACCGGTAGAGGCCAGAAGAAGTACAAAGATTAGGTAGGGGATCAGGAATGCACCACCGCCGTATAGGGAAACTCTGGTGGAAAACATCCAGATATTGCCCATACCTACAGCGGATCCGATACATGCCAGAATGAATCCCCATCTGCTGCTAAATGATTCTCTCTTTTTCACACGAATCTCCTTCTTGTATGCTTGTAAATTTATTGTAAAGCTGGCGGACGAGACAAGATGAACAATCGGGTCTTGGCGTACAGACAGCTTCATTTTCAACTAGGGATATAGTAACATTTTGCCCATCGTATGTCTAACGATAAGGTGTAAAATATCCATTTTCTTGGTATACTTTTGAGAGACGTGAATGGACGTTAAGAAAGGAAGGACAGGTATCGTGGAATATCCATATTTTGATTTTTATTCGAAGAACGGCTCGGACATTTCTTTTGAGGTGTGGACAGATACCAGGGGCGTTGGTTTACATAAACATGAATATTATGAAATCCTCTTGGTGAGCAGTGGTTCCTGTCGTCATATTTATAAAAATGTAGAAACCCTCTTACTTCCTGGAGATGCGGTATTGATTTCGGCCCATCAAGAGCATGGTTACTCCCCTAATGGAAAAATTGAAATTTATAACTGTCAATTTATGACAGACAGTATAGAGCCGGATTTGCTGGAATTATTGAATGCTGGAGAATCTCTTTTTGAAAATCTTCATATATCTCAAAAAGAGATTTTGAATGTCTTGGAGGAATCCTTTGGAAATCGAGAGGAATATTATAAAGAAGGCCTGTATAATCATACCAATTACGAAGTGAACAGCAATAAGCAGGGCGTTATTCATCTGTCTCCGGCGGAAGTGACCTTTGTAAAGACCATGCTGGACAATGGATTGGAAGCACACAAACGCTTGGGGCGAGAAGAAAATTTGGATGATAGTCAGAAACTGGATGGGATGATGCAGAAGAAGAGCTTGGAAATGATACTTCTCTATCTGAAAAAAGCGCAGAATCGACAGAATCAGCAATATATGATCCATTCCAAGGCCAACCAAAGGGCTATTGCCGGTGTACTTCATTATATTGATCAGCATTTAGGGGAGAAAATGGATTTTAATCAGGTGGCGGAAATGTGCTCCTTTACCCCTAATTATTTTCGGAAGATTTTTAAGGATGTCACGGGCTTTTCCCCAGTAAATTATGTGAATCGTATGCGGATTATGCGTGCGTCAGAGTACATTCAGAAAGGAAAGATGCCGATAAAAAAAGCGGCAGAGATGGTGGGAATTTATGATTTGAACTATTTTTCCCGCCTTTTTAAGAAGATAATGGGATTTGCTCCCAGTAAATTGTAGGATTTGTGAACTTGATATTCGATCGGAGTGAGGTTACAATGAAATTGCAAACATCACAGTGGTATAAAAAAACACATTAAAAATCACAAAAGTTCACAAAAAAAATAATGCATCACAAAATCAAAATAGGAAATCGTAAGGGGTGATTACATGAAGGAAGCCAGGATTAGTCCATTTACAAGAACACCAGGAATCGCTGGAAAAGCTTTGATAGAAACTCATTATTCGGAAGATATTATACAAAATTTTGAGAGTTTAGATTCTTACAAATATGTATATAAAATCGTTGGCCTTCGTGGATCTGGTAAATCGGTTGAATATTCCTTGGTAATGGATTATTTTAGAGAGCAATCGAATTGGTTGGTGTATGCTTTGTCGGCTGGCGGAGATCCTTTGCAAACTTTGATTTCTCTTATGAGTCGGGAAAATTTTGTTGATGCCAAGACAAAGAATAGAAGTTATAGAGTTAATGCGAAACTGGGTGGTAGTCTCGCAATTGCTAGTGCTGAGTCGGGTATTAGCTCTGAAATTACGACGGGAGACAATGACCGTTATTATTCAGATGAGGCTGCTTTGAAGGATATGCTTGTTCTTGCTAAAAAGGCAGGATTCAGAGTGTTGATAGGTATTGACGATATAGCGAAAACGGACGATATGGTACGTTTTTTATCTATATTGGGGACAATCTTTATGGAACCAGATAAAGATGTACGTTTTATTTGCACTGGTCTTTCCAAAAATATTGAGGATTTTGTCAATGTTCCTCACTTATCTTTCTTTGTAAGAAATGAATCTATTACAATGAAACCGTTAAATCTTCATAGTATGACGCAAAAATATAGAGTATTGTTAGGGATTAGCCATGAACAGGCAGCTGTTTTAGCAAAATTTACTTGTGGATATGCCTATGGTTATCAGGTGTTGGGAGAAATATGCTTCAATCTGCAAAAATCTTCTATAGATGAGGAGGTTGAAGCAACTTTTGATGAAAATATAGGCTCCCAATATGATTTAATATGGAGTACATTAACAGTAGCAGAGCAAGAGCTGGTTAAGCTTATATTGAATTCTGAGACGGGAACTGTTGCAGAAATTAAATCGAAAATGGAGAAAGAGTCAAGTTTTGCTTCCCTCAGAAGCCGCTTAATGAAAAAACATATATTGCAGTCTTCAGCTCGCGGAATGATTAACATTCCTCTTCCTCGTTTTAGGGAGTATGTTAATCTCTGGCAGTAGTAAGATGTTTCGTATTGGAAATCTCACAATCGTAATATCGTGCGGATTGAAAATGAAAAGCGTTATAGATTATGCAAAAAGCATATAATGCATGATAAAAAAATGACATATTAGAAAAAATGCACAAAAAAAGTACTGAATTAATGACGACATGACGAAAAATCAGGGAATCGTAGTTTAGTGCTAGTTTTGTCCCCTTTTGTTCTCGAAATATGATAGAGCGATGGATATAATAAGTCTATAAAGCAGGAGAGCAAAAGAAAAATAGAAATCTCCTGTGAAAAATTTATGATCGGAACCTATGATTTACATGAAGTATATTTCGCATAGCTTTCGTAATGAAAACCGTATGGGCGACGGGGCAAAGGGACCGATGATAAGCTAGGGAGGGTAATAAGAATGAAGTTGAAAAACATGTGCAAAAAGTTTGGTACGATTACCGTAGTAGCCGCAATGTGTGTAGGATCTTTGGCAGGATGTGGCAGTTCATCAGATTCTTCTGATGCAGCAGATAGCTCATCGGATGCTTCAGAAGATTCATCAGATGGATCTGGAGATTATACCATCGATGTGGTATTTAAAACAACCTCCAATGAGTATACCAAATATATGATCGCAGGATGCCAGGCAGCTGCCAATGATTTGGGTGTTACTGTGGATATGAAGGGTGCTACTTCTGAGACAGCTTATGATGAACAGCAGAATATGATTGAGACAGATCTTGCATCTGGAAAATATGATGCAATGATTGTTGCCCCTCTTCAGGGAGATATGGTAGCAACTCTGATTCAAAATGTAGATATTCCGGTATTTGCAATTGATACAGATTTTGATTCAGATAAGAAGGTTGCTCTGATCGGATGCGGTCAGGAAGATGCGGCAAAGATGGGTGCTGAGGCTGCTTATGATGCAGCAAAAGAAGCAGGCTGGGACAAAATTGAACTGGTTTGTATGGCAGGTGTTCAGGGAGATACCACTGCTGAGGCACGTAAATCCGGATATCAGGAAGGAATTGAAGAAGCTGGTGGAACCTTCCTTGAGGATGAAGTTCAGTATACAGATGCAGTAGCAGACAAAGCAGTTAACTGTATGGAAGCGATTATGCAGAATCATCCGGAGGGTGTTGCAATTATCGCTTGCCATAATGATGACTGTGCTATGGCAGCAGCACGTGCAGCAAAAGACAATGATGCTTACAAGAATACTATTTTCCTTGGATTCGATGGAATCTCCACTGCTTGCCAGTCTATTCTGGATGACGAGGAAACCATGACCATCGCACAGAATCCATATGATCAGGGCTATTCAGCAATCGAGACAGCAGTGAAGAAGCTGAATGGTGAAGAAGTTGATAGCTTTGTAAATACAGGAGCAGAGATTGTTACCAAAGACAATGCTCAGGAGAATCTTGAGAAGATGAATGCTTACCTTGATGAGCTGGATATGAGTGACGTAGAAGGCGCTGAGTAATTGATAAATTTATTGTAAAGTTCTTTTCCGAATATCCTTTTGAATATATTGAATAGGTAAAATAGTATAATGTAATCTCTCCGAGACAGCACCGTGGATGAAAATCTAGGTGCTGTCTTTTATGTCAAAAAAGAAATATATAATTTGTGCTATTTTTTATGACATACATGAAAAAACATAGAAAATGCATAAAAATAATTGTTAAAAAACTAATTAATCGGGAAAATGCACAAGGAATAATCGGAAATTAAGAGGATGTGCCGAAAATAGCACATCTTGTTGTTTTGTGCTAAATAAATGTTGTTTTGTTCTCGATATCTTTTTTGGAGGGTCATAAAATAAATATAACGAAGCGAGAAAGTGAAAAAAGAGAGAAAATTTTTTCGAATACTTTCAAGACAGCAGTAATAAAGGAGGGTACAAAATGAAATTTAAAAACATGTGTAGAAAATTTGGTGCACTTGCTCTGGTATCAGCAATGTGTGTTGCTTCTCTGGCAGGATGCGGAAGTTCATCGGATTTATCGGATGATTCCTCTTCTTCATCAGATTCTTCCAGTTCCAGCGATTCTTCATCAGACGAGTCCGGATCCGGAGACTACACTATCGACGTTGTATTTAAGACAACTTCTAATGAGTACACAAAATATCTGATGGCTGGCTGCCAGGCTGCAGCTGATGATCTGGGCGTTAGCATTGATATGAAGGGTGCTACCTCTGAGACAGCTTACGATGAGCAGCAGAACATGATTGAGACAGATCTTGCATCTGGAAAATATGATGCATTGATCGTTGCTCCTCTTCAGGGTGATTTGGTAGCAACATTGATCCAGGATGTAGATATTCCGGTATTTGCTATTGATACTGACTTTGATTCTGATAAGAAAGTTGCTTTGATCGGTTGTGGACAGCAAGATGCAGCAAAGATGGGTGCTGAAGCTGCTTATGAGGCAGCGAAAGAAGCTGGCTGGGATGAAGTAAATCTGGTTTGTCTGGCTGGTGTGCAGGGTGACTCTACTGCTGAGGCTCGTAAGAACGGTTATCAGGAAGGTGTAGAAGAATCTGGCGGAACATTCCTGGAAGACGAGGTTCAGTATACAGATGCAGTAGCAGATAAAGCGGTTAACTGTATGGAAGCTATCATGCAGAACCATCCGGAAGGTGTAGCTATTGTAGCTTGCCATAATGATGACTGTGCTATCGCAGCAGCACGTGCAGCAAAAGACAATGAAGCTTTCAAGAACACGATTTTCCTTGGATTTGACGGTATTTCTTCTGCTTGTCAGTCCATCCTTGATGGAGAAGAGACAATGACAATTGCTCAGAATCCGTATGATCAGGGTTATGCAGCTATTGAAACTGCAGTGAAGAAACTGAACGGCGAAGAAGTGGACAGCTTCATTAATACTCAGGCTGAGATTGTTACCAAAGAAAATGCTCAGGAAAACCTTGAGAAGATGAATGCATATCTGGAAGGTCTTGATACAACAGACAGTGCATCATAAATAATTTTCGCTCCTTAATAAAACCTTTTGCACATAAAGAAGACCGGCATCCTGCTCTCCCTAGATGTCGGTCTTTTGCTTGTTTATGCCAATAGTTCATTAAGTGTTTTTACAAAGAAGATAACTAAGACAATAATCATAAGGGGTTTTACAAATTTGGTCCCCCCTTTATCGAAGCATTTGCTGCCTGCGTAGTTGCCAGCCATGCCGAAAATACCTGCTGTGATTCCTAACAAAAGAAAGATTGTGCCGCTGTAAAGGTAAACCAGAAGAGCGGCTAGATTGGTGGCGGAATTGATTGCCTTGGTAATGCCATTGGCTTTCTGTAGATTTAAATGGGTGATTCCGGTTAATAACAGCAGCAGGAAGGTGCCTGTTCCGGGACCATAAAATCCATCATAAATTCCGATGGCAAAAGAAATGATAGTGGTAAGAAGAATCGCCTTTTTAGTTAGAGGTTCTTCTTTGCTTTCTGTAAAGGCCTTTCCAAACATGATATAGATACCGGTGAGAGGTAAAATAACCAGCATAAGAATTTTAAAGAAATGATCATCCAAATGCAGAGCTAATTTTGCTCCTAAAGAGGAACCAATCAAGGCAGCGATCATATAAAAAATGGCATTTTTCCAGGCGATATATCCGTTCTTTGCAAAACGTCCTGTAGTAAGGAACGTTCCCATACAGGCGCTCATTTTGTTGGTGGCTACAGCATTATGGACGGGAAGGCCGGCGATCATATAAGCGGGAAGAGAGATGAGTCCGCCGCCGCCAGCGATGGCATCCACAAATCCAGCTAAAAATACAAGGGGGCAGATAATGATGAAATGGATCAAATGTAATTCCATAGAAATTCCTCCTGAATAAAAGCATAAAAAAATTGCAAACCGAGGTCTATTATACGGGAAGGATAGAGGAATTGGCAAGTGCTAAGTAATCATGGTATACTCACAGGTATAGTTCTATTTGACGTAAAGCTGTTTTGAAGGTTACAAACGGCAAAAAATAGAGGGAGAGAAAATCATGAACTGTGCAGATATCATGAGGATTCCTGAATTTCGAGGGGTGATGACCCTGAAGGCGGGAGAAGAAGGACTGCAGCGTCAGGTGCGATGGATTTATTTTGCAGATTGCCTGCAGTGCATCCAAAATGAATATAAGATGGAGAAATATATCCATGGAGGGGAATTTGTGGTGCTGACTAACCGCAGTGTTACGGATGACAATCAAAAGATGATTGCTTTGGTGGAGGAGATGGCTAGTTATCATATTGTGGCCTTGGGTATTAATGAAGGCCAGATTTCCCAGGAGTTGCTTGCCTATTGTCAGAGTATCAATTTGCCTCTTTTTGAACTATCCCAGGAATATCCCCTAATTGATCTTTCTCAGATTTTGTGTCAAAGGCTGGTAATGGAGGAAAATTCCCGAAATGCCGAGGAACAATTGTTTAGTTCCATTCTGGATGGAGAGCATCTGAATCGAGAAAGCGTCTATACTCAAGCCAGATATTTGAATATTGATTTGTCCGGGGTCTTTCGTGTGGTAGAATTTTTATATGATAGAAAGGATAAAAAAGCTGCCGGGACCTTTGGGGACGGTGATTCTTTGACAGTGGGTCAGGCGATTAAGAGGGTGGTGCGAGAGCGCTTTTCTTATAACTTGTCGGAAGATATTCTGACCCGGCTGCAGACTGGCTCCGTTCTGGCTCTTGTTCCTTCCAATCAAATTAATGAAGATGAACTGAAAAAGATTTTACTTTCTATTCGCGACTTGGTAGGGCTGGAATGTGGACGGGACCTAATCATCGGTGTAGGAAATAGCGCGGCCTATCTGGAGGATGTTCGTTTAAGTAGAAATGAGGCGGCAGCTGCGATACGTGCTGCGGATCTGGAACTCAAAGAGGAGGCAATTTATTTCTTTAAGGATCAGGGCCTCTACAGTTTTATTTCCCGGGTGGAGGATGAAAAATTTTTGGATGATTTCGTGGAGAATCATCTGGGACGTCTGGTTCGGGCCGATGAAGCGAAGGGAGGAGACCTTTGCGAAACCTTGGAGGCTTATCTGGATAATAACTGTTCCGTCAAGGAGACGGCAGAGGCCATGTACATTCACAGAAATACCCTAAACTATCGCTTGGGCAGAATACGGGAGATTTTAGGAGTGGATTTGGGAAATCTAAAAAGCTGCTTGAATTTAAAATTGGCATTTCTGGTGCGAAATTATCGAAATATGTACACGGTGCACAAGTAATCTGGTATACGAGACATATAGGAAAGCTTGCTGAAATTGCTATAATCTAGTTAACACAAGAAATAAAAACTGACAAGGACGTCGGATAGAGATTTTCTATTTGGCGTTCTTTCCTTTTCATAAAATGCTTAAGGAGGAGAAGATTATGACAAGAGCAGAATTAGCAACAGCAATACCGGAGATTGTAACAGAGCAGGTACCAGGCCCCAAATCAAAGGCCCTTTTGGAGAGAAGAGATGCAGCAATTCCCAAGGCAATGTGCGGTAAAACTTATCCTATCTGTATCAAAGAAGGATCCGGAGCTATGTTCGAGGACTTGGACGGCAATAAATTCCTGGATTGGGTTGGAGGCGTAGGTGTTCTGAATATCGGTTATTCTCATCCAGAGGTAATTGAGGCTGCAAAAGCGCAGACAGAGAAATATTTTCACACCATCTTTAATGTATATGTTCACGACGGTTATGTTTCCCTGGCAGAGAAATTCAATGAAATGATGCCGGTAAAAGGGGATCATATTAAAACATATTTTGCAAACTCCGGAGCGGAGTGTGACGAGAATGCCATTAAGATTGCAAAGGCTTATACAGGAAGAGGCAGTGTGATCTGCTTTACCGGAGCTTTCCACGGCAGAACTAACCTGACCATGGCCTTGACAGCAAAGAAAGCCTATGCCCTGGGTATGGGACCATTCCCGGCAGGCATTTACAGAGCTCCTTATCCTTACCTTTACAGAGCTCCTAAGGGTTATACAGAGGAAGAGGCAATCCAGTATTATATCAACGAGCTCAATCGAGTATTTGATGAAGGTGCTCCGGCAAATGAAGTAGCCTGCATGATTGTTGAGCCGATTCAGGGCGAGGGCGGATTTATTCCGGCTCCTATTGCATGGGTAAAAGCAATCAGAAAAATTTGTGATGAGAAGGGCATCCTTTTGATCGCTGATGAAGTACAGTGTGGTAACTGCAGAAGTGGAAGATATTTTGCTTCTGAGTATTGGAAAGAGGCTGGATGCCTTCCGGATATTATTACTACAGCAAAATCTATGGGAGCAGGACTTCCTATTTCTGCAATCACAGCCAGAGCTGAGATTATGGATGCAGCACCGGCAGGAACCATCGGTGGTACCTATTGCGGTAACCCAGTGGCAGCGGCAGCAGCCCTGAAGGTTATGGAAGTTATGAAGAGAGACGATTATGCAGCAAAGGCAAGACATATCGGCGAGGTTGTTATGAAACGCTATCAGGGATTGAAGGAAAAATATCCGATAGTCGGAGACGTTCGTGGCCTTGGTGCTATGATCGGTTTGGAGCTGGTAAAAGATAAAACAGCAAAAGAGCCGGCAACAGATATTGCCAACAAACTGGTGGCAAATGCCCTGCAGAAGGGTCTGCTTCTGGAGACCTGTGGTTTCGCAGGAAATACCATTCGTTTCCTGGCACCTCTGACCATGACAGATGCTCAGATGGAAAGCGGCTTGGATATTGTAGAGGAATCCTTGAAGGAAGCAATGGCATAAAGATAGGAAAAAGGAGCGAAAGCAATGAAAGGTTTTACGATTAAGACGGAAATTAAGGAATATGCGACATTTCAGGACTATGCCAAAGAAGCGGAATTGGGAGAAGATGACCTGATTCTCTGCGGTAAGCATAGCTATGATGATTATGTAGCTCCTCTTTCTCTGAATGTACAGACTCTTTTTCGTGAGAAATATGGCAAAGGTGAACCAACAGATGGCATGATTGATGCCATCTTGGATGACCTTCGCCCTAAAAAATACAATCGTATTATTGCTATTGGCGGTGGTACGGTAATTGACATTGCAAAAGCAGTAGCTGTAGCAGGCCCCCAGGATAAGGTAGATGATCTCTATGATCATATTGGAGAATTAAAACAGCAGCATCCTTTGACAGTAATCCCTACTAGTTGCGGTACTGGCAGCGAAGTAACCAATATTTCTGTTATCAATCGTGTGAGCAAAGGCGTAAAAATGGGCTTGGCAGCAGATGCTCTGCTTCCAGATCAGGCAGTTTTGATCACCAATATGCTGGATTCCCTGCCCTACAAGATCTTTGCAACTTCCTCTATTGACGCCATGGTGCACAGTGTAGAATCCTTCCTGAGCCCTAATGGATGCAGTACTTCCCGTATCTTTTCCAGCGAAGCCCTGAAGCTGATCCTGGTAGGCTGGAAGAAAGCTACAGAAGAGGGAGGACAGGATGCTTGGAAGAAATACAGCGCCGATTTTCTGAGAGCCTCTAACTGGGCTGGTGTGGGCTTTGGCTATGCCGGATGCGCAGCGGTACATGCCTGCGCTTATCCTTTAGGTTCGGTTTATCATATTCCTCATGGTCAGTCCAACCAGCTGATGTTCAAGGACGTTATGATGAAATACAAAGAAATCCAGCCAGTAGGCCGTATCAATGAGTTGGAAATCTTGATTGGAGAAGCTCTGGGATGCCAGCCAGAAAAAGCCTTGGACGCACTGTATGCTTTGATGGATCAGGTCCTGAAAAAAGAACCTCTGAAAAGCTTTGGTGTAAAGGAAGAAGACTTAAAAACCTTCGCTGGAGATGTCATTGCCACCCAGCAGAGACTGTTGAAAAATAATTACGTAGAGTTGAGTGAAGAAGATATCCTGAAGATATATCAGGCAGCTTTTTAATGTGGTTGGAGCAATCCCCACAGCGGAGCTTTAGTGATGTTGGGATGAAGGCAAAAAATAATAAAGCAATGAAAATGAGAGGATGCCTTGCGGAAAGCAGGGTGTCCTTTTTGTGTTGCCGTGCATCTGGAGTAAGTTGTCGGTGGCAGATTCTGTAGGTACAAGAGAAGTAAATCAAAAATTTCAGGAAAAGATCAAAAAAGTCTTATTGAAGGTGTAATTGATGTAATGTTATTCTTGTTTTACAAGATATAAGGTGAATATATGGAATGGCAATAAGACGAAAATGGAGGTAAGATAATGGCAAGTATTACATTTACTCATGTAAATAAAACTTATCCGGGTAATGTTGAGGTAGTACCGGATTTGAATCTGGAGATTAAGGACAAAGAGTTTATTGTTTTGGTTGGTCCTTCAGGATGTGGTAAATCGACGACTCTTCGTATGATTGCTGGCTTGGAAGATATTACCAGCGGTGAGCTGAAAATTGGTGACCGTGTGGTAAATGATATTGCTCCCAAGGATCGTGACATAGCAATGGTTTTCCAAAATTATGCATTGTATCCTCATATGTCTGTATATAAAAATATTGCATTTGGCTTGCAGCTGCGTAAGGTACCAAAGGATGAAATTGATAGAAAAGTTCATGAAGCGGCGAGAATTTTGGATTTGGAGAAACTTTTAGATCGTAAACCTAAAGCTTTGTCCGGTGGTCAGCGTCAGCGTGTTGCTTTGGGACGTGCTATGGTTCGTAATCCTGCGGTATTCCTCTTGGATGAGCCTTTATCCAACCTGGATGCAAAATTAAGAACTTCTATGCGTACAGAGATTAGCAAATTACATAAAAAACTGGATACTACTTTTGTGTATGTAACTCATGATCAGACTGAGGCGATGACAATGGGAGATCGTATTTGTGTTATGAAGGATGGTGTGATTCAACAATTTGATGCACCTCAGACCTTGTATGATTATCCTTGTAATTTGTTTGTTGCAGGCTTCATTGGCTCTCCTCAGATGAATTTTATTAATGCAAAAATTGTTAAGAAAGGTAATGGACTTGCAGCTGAATTTGGTAATTTTACTTTGACGCTTAACGCAGAAAAGGCTAAAACACTGAAAGTATATACGGGAAAAGAAGTTGTAGTGGGTATTCGCCCGGAGGACTTTGAAGAAGTAAGTGAATCCAATAAGGACAATGTGATTTCTGGAATTGTTGATGTTGCGGAAATGATGGGTTCTGAAAACAATTTATACATGACTTGTGCAGACAGTAATATTGTTGTACGTATGCCATCTCATGTGCGACCGGCGGAAAAATCTGTGTTTGCTATTGCAGTTAAAGCTGACAAAATCCATGTATTTGATAAAGAGACTGAGGCTGCGATTTGCCATTAAAATAAATATATGTATGTAAATTTGAAGGATTCGAAGAACCTTCCAGTGAAAATTTTATTTTGCCATGAAGAGGAATTTCCTATGCCAGAATTGGTATGGGTGGAAAATATATTCGAAATTTCTCTTGATGCAAGTGAGACATTTGATTTGTCATCAAATATAGCGAGAGATGGGCTGGAAAATTGCATCCTTGCTGTGAAAAAGGGTTGTGTGTGTTTGCAAGAGCTACAGGAAAAGTTATATCAGGGACAATCCATCTTACTATCTCTGGAATCGGACTGTCGAATTAAAACAAACGAGCTTCCTGCTCAAGCGTTACTTCTTGTCCTGAGAGGAGAACTTGCAAAAAATATAGGAGATCGGTTAATTGCTCGTGGAGCAACATTTTGTCCAAATGGTCTTGGGGATGTAGAGGAATGTCGAAAAGCAGTTTGTGTTAGCGAGACAGAGGAAGAACTTTCGACGGCATCCTACCATTTGCTGATGCGTTTACATGAAAAGAATCAGTCTTATGTTGAGACAAAAGGGTTGCCTATCTTGGTTGAGACCGCTATAGGCATCATGAGAGAAGAGTGCGGGCAAGTCTATGGTGTGAGTGAGGTGGCTGATCGGCTAGGGGTTAGCTCAGAACATTTAACACGGCTTTTTTCCAAAACAGTAGGAATTTCTCCAGGGCGTTTTTTGCGTCAACAAAAATTAAAATATGCAAAAGAACTTCTTAAACAGCCAGACCTTACAGTGGCTTTGGCAGCACAGTTGTCAGGCTTTGGTGATGCGAATTATTTTTCACGGGTATTTCAAAAAGAGGTAGGCGTGTTGCCTTCTTTATATCGTGAAAGTCATCAAAGAGAGTATGTGACCGATAGAGAAATTCAAGAAAAGATAGATGCTATCTACTTGTGATAGCAGTAAAGCAATGTCAATTTGAAAACCATTTTATTTGGGACTTCCTTAAAACCTAAAAAAGAAAAAGACGTCTTTCTGTGTGTATGGAATGGCGTTTTTTTCTTTTTTAGGTTTTATTATGTTCCGATATTTTTTTTAAGTTGTTCCGTTATTTTATGGTTTTGAAAATAATATTCTCTATCGTGTTCATTAATTTCACGAATGACGTGGCAAGGATTTCCAACAGCTACCACATGGGAAGGAATATCCCGTGTGACGATGCTTCCGGCGCCAATGACGGTGTTGTCTCCGATGTGTACGTTGGGAAGGATGATGGCACCGGCACCAATCCAGCAATTTTTTCCTATATGGATGGGAAAGTTGTACTGGTAAGAATCTTGACGAAGACTTGGCTCAATGGGGTGCCCTGCTGTGGTTAGCGTAACATTGGGGCCGAACATTGTATAATCTCCTACATAAATATGAGTATCATCAACAGCAGTAAGATTGAAATTTGCATAAATGCCTTTTCCAAAATGGATATGTTTTCCAGACCAATTAGCGTGAAAGGGCGGCTCGATATAGGATCCCTCTCCGAATTCTGCAAATAATTTTTTGAGGCAGGATAGACGTTTTTCAGTTTCAAAGGGCGCACTGCAATTAAACTCATGTAGTAAATTGGCCAATTGCGTTTGTTCTTGCAGCAAGCTAGAATCGCTGCTTTGATATAAATTGCCGGATTGCATAGTTTCATAAATATCCATAAATGGTTCTCCTTTTACCCGTTTTTTGTAGAAATTATATCGTCGTGGTATATCTTACGGTATTCTGTAGGACTGATACTTCTTCTTTGTTTGAACATTTTGGAAAAGGCCAGAGGATCTTCATATCCAACATGAAATGCTACTTGAGTAATGGGTAATGAGGAATTTTTTAACATTTGCTCTGCTTTTTCCAATCGAAGCCGAATGAGATATTCTTGAGGCGAAAGATGATATTCTTCACAAAAAATCTTGGTGAGATAGCTTCGGTCAATGCCGATATAATCGGCTAATTCTGCAATCTTAATGCGATGCATATAATTGCTATCTAAGTAACGCACGGCAATTCGGGCATATTCACTTTTGGAATAATTCAAGGTGTGTATGTGCCGAACCTGTGTGTGTTCAATAGCATAGGCAAAAAAATTTAACAATTCTGCTGTGCGATAGAGTTCGTTAGAATAGGTGAGTTTATGCGTTTGCATGATTTTGTCGATATAACCGTGTAGGGGTTCTGCATTGTCTAAGGAAATGACATAACGATCATCAGTGAAGCCCATCTGGGAAAGCAGAACTTCCGAATGATAACCGCTAAAACCTACCCAGCCATAACTCCAGGGAGTTTCATCATCTGCTCGATAAACTGTCTGGACACCTGGGGGGATATAAAAAATTTGGCCGGAGCTTACTTCGTAATCGTAGGATCTAATATGGTAACTTCCTTTTCCTGAGAATACTACATGTAGGAGATGGGAGGTTCTGGTATGCGGACCAAATTGATAACCAGGATAGCAGTCTTCGAATCCGCAATAATTTACATGATAGGGGGCGGTTCCGGAATAAGTATTTTCGATGTCTGCGATTTCATCTTTGGGGAAATCACTGTTGGCATTACGGGGAAGTCCAGTTACAAATTTCATAACTTGGGACTCTCGTTCTCTTAGAAATTGAGCCTCCATTGTAAATCACCTCTTTTAGAGTGTTGTAGTGAGTTAGTATTGTCTTCAGTATTTTTAGATGCTTAGAGATATTGCAGTTGCATTTCTTGTAATTATAAACTTGGACAATAAAAAAGGCAATAAAATGAGAAAAGTATACAAGGTACACAAGGAAAAATGTTATTAAAAACAAGGATAAAAACATAAAAAATAGAAACAAAATAAGAAACCGTTTTCTAAGGATAGTGAAGATGCACAAAAAAATGAAAAATAAATTGTATATAATAGAAGAAAGAGAAGAAAAAGACCTTTGTAAGAATAAGTTAAAATGTAAAATTTGATATTTTTGAAAAAAAATGAACACATTTTTCCATATCTTGCACACGATGTACTATACTGACATAGGGCTGGGAGGGTTACAATGAACCTATCAAGTCAAAATCATGTAAAAACTAGGAAAAGGAGAGTAAAACTATGAAGTTGAAAAAAATCATGGCCTTAGTTCTGGCAGCATCTATGGCAATGGGAATGCTTGCTGGTTGTGGTGGAAGTGGAGATTCCGCTGACAGCAGTTCTGAAGAAAGTAGCAGTAGTAGCAGTAGTGATGATGCCCTTCAGGTAAAGATTTGGGATGCAAATCAGAAAGATGGAATTCAGACCATCTGTGATGAGTGGACAGAGACATCCGGTAAGAAGGTTGAAGTCGAGGTAATTGACTGGGATAACTACTGGACACTTTTGGAGGCAGGTGCTTCCGGCGGAGAGATGCCAGATGTGTTCTGGATGCATTCTAATTATATCCAGAAATATATGGATGCTGAGTTGCTTTTGAATCTGAATGATTATATTGATAATGACGACGATATGAATATGGATAACTATTATCAGGATATCGTTGAACTTTATACTCAGGATGACGGTACTCATTACGGTATTCCAAAAGATTATGATACAGTTGCTCTTTGGTACAATAAGACCATGTTCGATGAGGCTGGTTTGGATTATCCGGACAATACATGGACTTGGGATGACCTTTATGAGAATGCGAAAAAGTTAACTAAGGATGATGGTTCTCAGTACGGATTGACCGGTAATACAGATTCGAACCAGGAGTTCTACTATAATCTGATTTACTCCTATGGTGGATATGTAATCAACGACACTCGTGATAAATCTGGTTATGATGATGAAAAAACCATCGAAGCTATGGAAATGGTAGGAAAGATGGTAAAGGATACCATGCCTGCACAGTCTGTTATGGCTGAGACAGGTGACACAGATATCTTCTCTTCAGGAGTATCTGCAATGGCACTGTTGGGATCCTGGAGAGTTCCAGCTTTGATGGAGTATGACAATGCTTCTGATTGGGGTGTTGCAGAGATTCCTTACTATGATGCAAATGGTAATGGCCAGGTAGATGATGGAGAACGAGTTTCTATCTACAATGGTTTGGCATGGTCTGCGTCTGCAGATTGTTCTGATCCTGATGCTGCATATGACCTGATTTCTTATCTGTGTTCTGAGGAGGGTCAGACAAGACAGGCAGAGCTGGGAGTTACTATGAGTGCTTATCAGGGAACATCTGATGCTTGGGTAAACTGTACAGACAAATTTGATTTGCAGCCATACCTGGATGTTACAGAGGACGGAAGTTCATTGGTAATGTTTGCATATTCTCGTTCTTCTGTATGGGGTGAGGAAGCAAAACAGTACTTTGTAAATGCATGGAATGATCCATCTACAATGGCAGATACTTGCAAGTCCGTAGCTGAGATGATGAATGGATATTTAGCAGAGGAAACACAGTAATCTTCTGGTAACCGCAGGGCTGTATTTCCGAAAAATACAGCCCTGTAATGTTTTATGAAAGGAGGAGGTGCATTTGAAAAAAGCGAAGATGACTAAGGCACAAAAGAATGAAGCTATTTGGGGTCTCGCCTTTGTTGCACCAACCATCATAGGATTGCTGGTACTGAATTTTTATCCTATAGCAAAGACCATTTATATGTCCTTCTTCAAAACAGGTGACTTTGGTAAGGGCAATACCTTTGTTGGTTTGGATAATTATATTCGTATCTGTACGGAATCGGATTTTTGGCAATCCTTATGGAATACAGTAAAATATGCAATTATTGAAGTACCGTTTTCGGTGGTTATTGCTTTGGTACTTGCCGTTTTCTTAAATCGCAAGATGAAGGGAAGATCTGTATATCGTACGATTTTCTTCCTGCCGATGGTATGTGCTCCGGCAGCAGTTGCTATGGTTTGGAAATGGTTATATAATCAGCAATTTGGTTTATTAAATCATATCTTCCATGTGAATATTGGCTGGATTTCTGATCCTAAGATTGCATGGATTGCAGTAGCAGTTGTTGGTGTATGGTCCATTATTGGATATAACATGGTGCTTTTTATCGGTGGTCTGCAGGAGATTCCCCATGACTATTATGAGGCAGCAGATATTGATGGGGCCAGTGGCATTCGCCAGTTCTTTAATATAACGGTTCCCTTGGTTAGTCCTACCACATTTTTTATTGTACAGACCCGTATTATTGCAGCTTTGCAGGTGTTTGATCTGATTTATATGATGATTGACAAGACGAATATTGCTTTACCTAAAGTGCAATCTGTTGTGTGTCTCTACTATGAAAATGTATTTACTTATGATAATAAGGGTTATGGTTCCACTATGATCGTACTGTTGTTGATTTTCATCATGATCTTAACAGTGATTCTGCAGAAGCTGGAAAAGAAATTTGTATTCTATAACTAAGAAAGGCGGTGAATGAATTGGATAATGTGCGAACAAGAGATAAAGTAATTCGCATTGTGATACATGCAATTTTAATTGTCATGTCTATTATCATGCTAATTCCCTTTATCTGGATGATTCTGACAGCCTTTAAGACAGTTTCAGAATCTACATCTGTCAATCCCTTTGTCATTTTTCCGTCAAGTTGGAAGTTGGATAGCTTCCTTACTGTATGGAAAGACTACAATTTTCTGATTCTGTATAAGAACACTCTTTTAATGATTTTCTTCCGAGTGTTGTGTGCAGTGTTAACTGCTACTATGGCGGGATACGCTTTCGGAAGATTGAAATTTCCGGGAAAGAATTTTCTCTTTGGTATTGTTCTTGTGCAGATGATGGTGCCCCCGCAGATTTTCCTTCTGCCACAGTACCTGATGATGTCTAATATTCATATGTTGAATACGGAATTTGCTTTGGTTTTTCCTGGTTTAGTAACAGCTTTTGGAACATTTCTTTTAAAGACTGCTTATCAGGGACTTCCGAAGGACTTAGAGGAAGCAGCAGCCATTGATGGATGCAATATTGGACAACGTTTCATAAAGATTATGATGCCGCTAACACGTTCCGGCATGGTATCTTTGGGAATCTTTACAGCGGTTATTGCTTTTAAAGAGCTGATGTGGCCTATGATTGCCTGTACTACAGTTAAGACAACTACATTGTCCGCCGCTTTGGCAAAAATGCAGGGTCAGTTCTCAACCAACTATCCGCAATTGATGGCAGCGGCTTTGCTGGCTTGCATTCCTATGATTATTATCTATCTGATCTTCCAGAAGCAATTTGTGGAAGGTATTGCGACATCAGGAGGAAAGCTGTAAAAAATATAGTTTTATAAAGTAATAGTAACTATTCAGAAGATGCTTTGGCATGATTCTGAATAGTTACTAATATATGTGGAGAAAGGAGGAAAAGATGAGACAGGAATGGGAAAAAATCAGAGGGCTTAGCTTTCAAAAAAAACTAGGCTATATCTGGGATTACTATAAACTCTGGATCATTGCAGTTTTGGCAGTACTATTTGTTGGATGGTATCTGATTAGTAGTTTCCTCCGTGGCAATCGAGAAAATTATTTATATGTGGAATTTATAAATACCTTCGCAGAAGTGGGACAGGATTCTGAATTTTGGGAAGGATATGTAGAGAAAGTCCAGGTCGACACAGATCAGGTAAATGTTACCTTTGATGCGGAAAATTATTTCGACATGGCAAAAGATAATGTATCAGGAAATCATTATTATGAAAAAACCGTCGTGTTAGCGGATGCGGAAACGCTTGATGCAATCGTTATGGAAAAGGAAAATCTCAAGCTTTTTGGCGAGACGGGACGATTGCTGGATTTGAACAATGAAAAAGTCAAGCAGATTTTGAAAAAATATCAGGATCGGCTGATTACCATAGACTATGATGAAGATGGAAATAGTGAAGAAATTCCCATAGGGATCGATTTGTCAGGCAGTCGTTTGACGCAGGATGCCTATGAGGAGTGTGCATTAGGTATTGCAGCTAATACTCATAATATAGAGGCAATAGAAGACTTTTTGGATTATGTTTTTGAGAAAGGGTGAGAGATATGCGGGGGATTCTAGGTTTCCTTGATAATGACAGCATATTTGGACGAATCTGTACGGTGATTGGCACAATTATCGTGGTAAATCTTTTGTTTATTGTTACTTTACTTCCTATTATTACTGCTGGCGCCGGTTTTACAGCTATGTATTATGCCATGCTCAAGCTGGCGAGATATAAGGAAATTAATCCCTTTTTGGAATTTTGGGAGGGATTTAAGAGTAATTTTAAGAGAGCTACATTGGCAGAGTTAATAATTATTGCTTTGTTTGTTTTTCTTATTGTGGATTATCGTATCTGTTCCCAGATGACAGGAGTGTTATCTTTCTGTATTCTGGCGGTGTATGTGGCTATGATTGTATTGACAATTACTACTATGTATTTATTTCCTGTTATGGCTTCTTTTTACGGAAATATTCGAGAACAGATTAAGTATAGTGTGTTTTTTGCAGGAAGTAATATGTTAGGCACCATTTGTATTGCTGCATTAAACATCATTCCTTTGTTACTGACTTATAGCAATCCCCAAATGCTTCCCTTAGCAGCATTTTTGTGGTGCATCGGAGGTTTTGCTTTTATTGCCTTATGTAATTCTATGATTATGCTCCGGCGGTTCAATCCTTATTTGGATCCGATAGAGATGGATGAAGAGCAGGCAGATATGAAAAAGATTTTAGAGGACATGAGAAGACTTGAAGGCTGAGGAAATCAGTCGAGGGTAACAAAATAATATATTAAAGGCAGGAGGACATTTTTCTATGAGTATTTATTTTGAAGAAAAAAGTCGCACATTTCATTTGAACAATGGCATGATTAGTTACATTATGAAGATTATGCCGAATGATCAGTTGGGACAACTGTATTTTGGACAGGCGGTGCAACATAGAGAGGATTTTGATTATCTTTTTGAGATGGTTCCTCGGTCCATGTCTGCATGTGTTTTTGAAAATGACGATATTTTTTCATTGGATCATATAAAACAGGAATATCCTTCTTATGGAACAGGTGATTTTCGTCATCCTGCGATTCGTGTGCAGCAGGATAATGGCAGTTGCATTACCAATTTGGTATATCAGTCCCATAAAATTACGCTAGGAAAGCCAAAGTTGGAAGGCCTTCCGGCAACCTATTGTGAGGCAGAAGAGGAAGCAGAAACTTTATGCGTTGTCTTGGAAGATAAATTAATAGGACTGGAGGTTGAGCTCTACTATACATTGTTTGTAGACAAAGCAGCTTTAGCCCGTTCTGTTAAGGTTGTTAATAAGGGAAAGAAATCTTTTGTGTTGGATACTGCTATGAGCATGAGTCTTGATCTTCCAGATCGCAACTATGAGTGGTTGCAGCTTTCTGGAGCTTGGGCTAGAGAGCGTCACATTCATACTCGTAAATTGGAGCCTGGCATTCAGAGTGTAGAAAGTATCCGTGGCACATCTTCGCACAATCATAATCCCTTTGTCGTGCTGAAACGTCCGGAAACAACGGAACATCAGGGGGAAGCAATTGCTTTTAGTTTGATATATTCAGGAAATTTTTTGGCACAGGCTGAGGTGGATGCCTGGGATGTGACTCGTATGACTATGGGAATTAATCCTTTTGGATTTCGTTGGAAGCTGGAGCAAGGCGAGAGTTTTCAGACGCCGGAAGCAGTTATTGTATATAGTAAGGACGGTTTAAATGCAATGAGCCAGACCTTCCATAAGTTATATCAAAAACGACTTGCCAGAGGGTATTGGAGAGATCGTCCTCGTCCTATTCTTATTAACAACTGGGAAGCGACATATTTTAACTTTACTGAGGAAAAATTACTTCAAATTGCGGAGACAGCAAAAAAACAGGGAATTGAACTATTTGTACTGGATGATGGTTGGTTTGGTAAACGAAGAAATGATAAAGCAGGTCTGGGTGACTGGGTAGCAAATAGAGATCTTTTGCCTGAGGGCATCAGCGGTCTTGCAGAAAAAATGAAGAAGATAGGTATGAAATTTGGCCTTTGGTTTGAACCGGAGATGGTCAATAAAGATTCTGATCTTTATCGTAGTCATCCGGATTGGGTACTTTTTACTCCAGGAAGGAATATGACCCAAGGTCGTCATCAATATGTATTGGATTTTGGCCGTAAGGAAGTTGTAGATTATATTTATGAGAGTATGTCTAAGATATTGGCTACAGGGAATGTTTCCTATGTGAAGTGGGATATGAACCGTTGTATTACAGAGGAATTTTCTCAGGCTCTTCCTGCAGAACGCCAGGGAGAGGTTTTCCATCGTTATATCCTAGGGGTATACAACTTATATGAGAGGTTGACTAGCACCTACCCAGAGGTACTCTTTGAGTCCTGTGCCTCTGGTGGTGGACGTTTTGATCCAGGTATTTTATATTATGCTCCTCAGGGTTGGGCCAGTGATGATACAGATGCGGCAGAGAGAATTCTTATTCAATATGGTACCTCTATGTGTTATCCCATTAGTAGTATTGGAGCTCATGTTTCCATTTCGCCTAATATGCAGGTGTTCCGCAATACGCCGATTCAGACCCGAGCAAATGTTGCCTGCTATGGTACTTTTGGATATGAGCTTGACTTAAACAAGCTTCCAGAAGAAGAATTGGAAATTGTTCGGGAGCAGGTGCAGTTTATGAAGAAATATCGCAGTATTTTGCAATTTGGCACTTTTTATCGCTTGGTTAACCCTTTTGAAAGCAATTTTGCTTCTTGGATGTCTGTAAGTGAAGATAAAAAGATAGCAATTGTAGGATGGTACAAACTTTTAAATTGTGTGAATGGTGCCTACAGACGTGTAAAATTATGTGGCCTTGATCCAGATAAGAAATATTGCGTTAATGGTGGAAATATATACGCCGGAGATGAGCTGATGAATATCGGTCTTATTACTTCAGATAGTTCTGCTGGAGAATGCCGGGATGGAATGACTCCTAGTTGTGATTTCGATTCTAAATTGTTTATTTTAGAGGAGGCTTAAGTATGACAGTATCCGAAATTAAAGAGCTGTTATCTTCATCAAGTTATGATAAAAAGCTGAAGTCGCTTTATGTAACTGAAGATGTTAAGACTCAGAAGTTACGGATTTTACATATTATGGATGGATTTACAGAGGCATTTGCAGAAAGAGATATAACTATATTTAGTGCACCGGGACGTACAGAATTAGGTGGTAATCATACAGATCATCAGCATGGTAAAGTACTGGCAGCAAGTGTTAATTTGGACATTATTGCTTGTGCGGCTAAAAATGAAAGCAATGTTATCCGAATTATTTCTGAAGGATATCCTATGGATGAGATTGATCTCTCTGTGATGAGTCCTCAAGAAAATGAGATAAATCATACAGCTGCACTGATTCGAGGCATTGTTCATATTGTGAAAGAAATGGGATATGAGATCTCGGGATTTGATGCTTATATGACAAGCAATGTGTTAGGGGGATCAGGTTTATCCTCTTCAGCGGCTTATGAGACTATGATCGGTGTGATTGTCAACACTTTCTTCTGCGATGGGCAACTGACTGCTGTAGACATAGCAAAAAATGGTCAATATGCGGAAAATGTATTCTTTGGAAAACCATGTGGCTTGATGGATCAGATGGCTTCTTCTGTAGGTAATGTAGTAGCTATCGACTTTGCAGATAAAGAAGAACCTGTCATAGAAGAAATTAAATTTCCCTTTACTCAGTGTGGCCATAGCCTGTGTATTGTTGACTCAGGTGCTGATCATGCGGATTTGACAGATGAATATGCAGCAGTGCCCTCAGAGATGAAAGAGGTTGCAAAATTCTTTGGAAAGACTGTTTTGCATGAAGTATCGGAAAATGATTTTTGGGAAAATATAGCGGGGATACGAAAAGCTTGTGGGGATCGCGCTGTTCTTCGTGCAGGACATTTCTTTGAGGAGAGCAAGCGTGCAGCTGAAGAAGCAGAGGCCCTAAAAGTAAATGATTTTCAGAGATTTTTGAAGTTAGTGAAAGAATCTGGACGTTCATCCTTTATGTATCTTCAAAATGTATACCCAAGCGGATATACATCTCAACAAGCAGTAGCGGTGTCTTTGTTTTTGGCAGAAAAACTGCTTAAGGGAAAAGGTGCTGTTCGTGTTCATGGTGGTGGATTTGCTGGAACTATACAAGCATTTGTGCCTAATGACATGCTGAATGAGTTTAAAGATGGTATGGAAAAGGTATTAGGCGAAGATAGCTGTCATGTACTGGGAATTCGCCCTGCAGGTGGCATTGTACTTATGTAAATTTGATGGGGGTTCAAAGACCTGCTGTGTAGGTCTTTGAATCTTTAAGCTTTAATAAAGGAGAAAAAATAAGATGGCAATTCTGGTATTAGGTGGTGCTGGTTATATTGGCTCTCACACAGTCTATGAGTTAATTGATGCAGGAAAAGATGTAGTAATTGCAGATAATCTTGAAACAGGTCATATAGAAGCAGTGCATCCTAAGGCAAGGTTTTATCAGGGAGATATCCGAGATCGGGCTTTTGTGGATTCTGTATTTGAGAAGGAAAATATTGATGGTGTGATTCATTTTGCGGCTAATTCTTTGGTAGGGGAATCTATGACCAATCCTTTGAAATATTATGATAACAATTTGTGTGGAACTAAGGTGCTTTTGGAATCTATGGTGGCTCACGGTATAGATAAGATTGTATTTTCCTCAACTGCAGCAACCTATGGTGAACCGGAACGGGTGCCGATTTTAGAGACAGATCGCACCTGCCCTACAAACACATATGGTGAAACTAAGCTAAGTATGGAAAAAATGTTTAAATGGACAGGACTGGCTCATGGGCTGCGATTTGTGTCTCTGCGTTATTTTAATGCATGTGGAGCGCATGTATCAGGACAAATTGGTGAGGCTCATAAACCAGAAACTCATTTGATTCCCCTTATTTTACAGGTACCCAATGGACAGAGAGAGTTTATATCAATTTTTGGCGATGATTATGATACAAAAGACGGTACTTGTATTCGTGATTACATTCATGTTACGGATTTGGCTCAGGCTCATATCCTAGCTATGGATTACCTTATGAAGGACGGTGAGAGTAATATCTTTAATCTTGGAAATGGAATTGGTTTTACTGTAAAAGAGGTTATTGATACGGCAAGAGAAGTCACAGGTCATCCAATTCCTGCGGAAATCACACCGAGACGAGCTGGAGATCCCGCTCAGCTGATAGCTTCTTCTGAAAAAGCACGAAGTGTATTGGGATGGAATCCTCAGCATGCAGATCTTAAGGAAATTATTGAAACTGCATGGAAATGGCATAAAAATCATCCCAATGGTTATGAAAAGTGAGGTGCCAAGATGATAAATGGTAGTGTGAAGGCATTAGTAGAATATGCAAAAAAATGTGGATTTATTTCTCAAGATGATGAAGTTTGGGCGATTAATCGTATTCTAGAAGTGATTGGTGCGGATACCTATGAAGAGCCGAAGCAGTTTCCACAAATGGAGCTGACGGAGATTTTGGACCATTTGTGCGACTACGCATATGAAAATGGGATTTTAAAGGAAAATAGCATTGTGTATCGAGATTTGTTTGATACAAAAATTATGGGCGCTTTGATTCCTATGCCATCGGCAATTCGCAAAACCTTCCATGATTTCTATAAAGAATCACCGGTGAAGGCAACAGATTGGTATTATGAATTTTCTCAGAATAGTAACTACATTCGTCGAGCTCGTATAGCAAAGGATGTGAAATGGATTGCGCCTACAGAGTATGGTGATCTGGACATTACCATTAATTTGTCAAAACCTGAAAAGGATCCCAAAGCTATTGCAGCGGCAAAGCTGATGCCCCAGTCTTCATTTCCCAAATGCCTTTTATGCAAGGAGAATGAAGGATATGCAGGAAGAGTTAATCATCCGGCCAGACAAAATCATCGAGTTATGCCGTTGGTGATTAATGGCAGCAATTGGTTTATGCAATATTCACCCTATGTATATTACAATGAGCACTGCATTGTATTTAATGCGGAGCATACACCGATGAAGATTGAGGAAGCAACCTTCCGAAAATTGCTAGATTTTGTAAAGCAATTTCCGCATTATTTTGTGGGTTCCAATGCGGATCTTCCTATTGTAGGTGGATCAATCCTGGCTCATGATCATTTTCAGGGAGGGCACTACACCTTTGCTATGGCAAAAGCTCCTATAGAGACAGAAGTACATTTTGAGGGGTATGATAATGTAATAGCAGGTATTGTTAAGTGGCCTATGTCTGTAATTCGTCTTAACAGCGATGATGATACCGCCTTAGTGGCCTTGGCAACTAAAATTCTTCAAGTCTGGAGAAATTACAGTGATGAGGCAGCATTTATCTATGCAGAAACTGATGGAGAAGCGCACAATACGATTACCCCTATTGCGAGGATGCGAGAGGGAAAATATGAGTTAGATCTCGTTTTGAGAAATAATATCACTACAGAGGAGCATCCTCTGGGCGTATATCATCCCCATGCGGAACTGCACCATATTAAGAAGGAGAATATTGGTTTAATTGAGGTGATGGGTTTGGCTGTTCTTCCAGCAAGATTAAAAGAAGAACTGGCAGTCTTAGCGGATACATTGAAAAATGGAGGCGATATTCGGGCTGACGAACGCATAGCAAAGCATGCGGACTGGGTGGATTCGCTAAAATCACAGTATACATTTCCTAATGATATGAATGGGATTATGGATATTCTGCAAAAAGAAGTGGGAATTGTTTTCTCAAATGTGCTAGAGCATGCAGGTGTGTACAAGCGTAATGAAGATGGAAAGAAGGCATTTTTAAGATTTATTGATGCTATATAATTCCATAGTGAGTTTTAGTTTTGAAAAGACGGAATCTATTTCAAATATAGGGATACGATAGCATTTGGGCGATTCCTATTCTCCGACAGGCCAATCTAGGTGCGTTTTTTGTACGGCCTAGAGGGAATAAGAACCGCCCAAGTGCGTCCGTTTAGCTTCCAAATCATCAAAAGTCTTTTAGTGAAAAAACCTCTTGGCACCACATCAGAATCATGATATCATAACCCATATCTTATAAGAATCAGTTCTTAAGAACATACATATTCGGTCATATTCTAATGGCCATAAGAATCAGCTTCAATTCCGAAGCATATTTTCCATTTTAGTAACTTTTTAAGAATAATAGAAAATGCTATAATAAAGGAGTATTAATGAGTAATACTACTATTTTTGATGATGTCTTTCGTACCATGATGGAAAAGATGCCATATTTGGCGATTCCTCTGATTAATGAGGTATTCCATACGTCGTATGCGGAAGATGCAAAAATTATTCCACTTCACAATGAATATCATGGGGAAGGCGGAGAAATTATTACCGATACGGTCCTGCTTTTGGGAGAAAAAATTTATCATCTAGAATGCCAAAGCACAGATGATGTTACCATGGCGATACGAATGATCGAGTATGATCTGGCCATTGCTATAGAGCGAGCAGAAAAACAGGAGAGAAGATATCAAGTAAAGTTACCGGAATCCTGTGTCCTATATCTACGCTGCAATCGGAATATACCAGATTATCTGGAAGTTGAGCTTACATTTCCAGATGGAAAGAGCTGTATATATCAAGTGCCAACGGTGAAAATGGAGAATTACACGAAAGATCTTATATTTGAAAAGAATCTCTTGGTGTTATTACCGTTTTATGTGATGCGATATGAAAAGTCGGTTCGAGAGTTGGAAGAAAATCCGGAAAAACTCAGGCAATTGTTGGCAGAATATGAAGATATAAGAAAACAGCTGGAGTTTGCAAGAAAACAATCGGAAAGATCGGAGCTGTACTTTAACTTAAATCGGTTGATTGTAAGAATATCGGATTATATCTTTCAGAATTCAAAAAGTGTCAGGGAGTGCGATCGATTATGGGCGGAAATATATTAGAACTGGAAAGTGAAAAATTAATTGCAAAGGGAAAAGCAGAGGGAGAAGCCTTTGGAGAGGAACGTTTGAGCATTTTGATAAATCGTCTAATCCAAGATGGAAGGTCAGAAGAAGTTCAGACAGTAGTGACAGATAAGGATAGAAAAAAAGCTTTATATGCAGAATATAAGCTTTGATCCTGCGAAGGCTGAGGAGATATTATCAGGTGTTACAGTTTTTCTAATGTCCGATTTAAAACATATCTTCCAACATAAAACCAACGCCCAAGAGTAGCCGAGTGCTCAACTGGGACAGATCCATATGAAGCAATTCTGAAATCTTAGTCAATTTATAGTTGATGGTGTTGCGATGTACGAAGAGTTCATCAGCGGTATCTTTGACACTGCCGTTGTGGTTGAGGTAGGCACACAAGACCACAGCCAGATCGGTATTATTTTTCTCGTCATATTCCCGCAAAGGAAGGACAGTTTTTTCGTAATATTCCTCCATAATATCCCGGTCATCGATGCTCATCAGCAGCTTATAAATGCCCATATCCGAATAAAAAGTGAGATCATCCAGGCATTTTCCGTTTTTTTGCAGTTTTTGGATAGATTTTGCCTGCTTATAGCTTTTCCACAGGCAGCGGATGCTTTGGGTAAGTTTTCCACAACCGGCGGAAAGGGATTCACCGGAAGCTAGGATGCGTGTTCCGTAGGCATAAAGTTCCTGGATGAAACTTTTGACTTCTTCTTCATTATAATTACCGCATACGATTAAAATCTCGGAATCATTGAGAAATGTGGCGATATTTTTATATTTATGCTGAGCATAGGTATTCAGATTAATGGTAAATTTTTCCAAACGATCGGTAGAAATTTTATTTTGCGACTGTAAATGCATCATGCAGACGGAATATTTCCAATCAGGAGAAAATCCTTGTTGAGAAAGAGAAATAACATAAAGTTCTTCCTGCTTTGGGAAAAATATGGCATTTTTAAAGGTGGCAGCAGTTTGGAGCAATTTTTGTTCATCCCGGGTAAGGGCAAAACAAAAGATACGCATGATCTCGGCCAGATGAATTTTCCAAGGCACGACAAAAAGAGGAAGATTGACTTCGTTGCAGAAATGAAGAACTTCCTTGGGAATTTCCTCGATAAAGGGGCCGATGTTGATGATAAGACCAGCGATTTTCTTTTCGTACATGAAATTGACCAAATCAATCAAGTCGTCTGGACCGTTAAGTCCAAGACCTGTAAGGATGGCCACTTCGCCACCATCCAAAAAATCGGATGCTTCTGCGGTTTCAACCATATGTACCCAGGTGACCAGATTATGGATGCCTCCTTCACCGGCGAGAAGATGTATATCCATATGTTCTACTTTTTCTACAAGACGCTGTAATTCTAATGCCATAGTATTTCTCCAGATAAAAGAAAGGCAAGGGAGCTTTTGGGGCACCCTTGCCTTTGTCATCAATTTTTAACTCCCTACATTATAACATAAAAAATAAAATAAGATGACAAATAGGGAGCATGCAGTATGTGTTTGTGCTCTGGCACAAAAGTTTTTGGGTTGCGGTTTATTGTTTTAAGATTTCGGATGTTTATAATGAGAACCATCAAAAGAACAGATACGAAAGGAAGGATGACATTATGACACCACAGGAAATAAAAGATACTTCAAAAAAATATGTACTTCAGTCATGGAGCAAACAGGCAAATCTGGACCCGCTTCCCATTGCCAAGGCAGATGGAATTTATATCTATGATTATGATGGAAATAGATATACGGATATGTCCTCTCAGCAGGTAAATATGAATGTTGGCTATAATAATAAGGGAATTGGTGATGCCATCAAGGCTCAGGTGGATCAGTATTGTTATGTAGGTCCTTCTTATGGAGTGGAATCCAGAGCTAAGCTGGCAAAAATGATTGTAGATCTTCTGCCGGATAGTTTTGGCAAGGTGTTCTTTACCAATGCCGGAGCAGATGCCAATGAAAACGCTATTAAGATTGCTCGTATGTTCACCGGAAGAAAGAAGGTGTTCAGCCGTTACAGAAGTTATCATGGCTCCTCCTTTGGTGCAGGAAATCTAACCGGTGAGCCGAGACGTTATCCTCTGGAGCCAGGAATTCCAGGATTCGTTAAATTTTTCGATCCCTATATTTACCGTGAGCCCATCAAGTTTGCGTCAGAGGAAGAAGCAACCAAGTATTATCTGGCAAAATTGAGAGAACAGGTAATTTACGAAGGTCCGGATCAGATTGCAGCCATTGTTATGGAGACCATTACAGGATCTAATGGCGTGATCATTCCGCCGAAGGGCTATTTGCCAGGAGTTCGCAAGATTTGTGATGAGTTTGGCATTGTAATGATTTGCGATGAGGTTATGGCTGGCTGGTGCCGTACAGGAAAGATGTTTGCTTTCGAAAACTTTGATGTGGTACCGGATTTGGTTACCTTTGCCAAAGGTGTTACCTGCGGCTATATTCAGTTGGGCGGTGTAGCTGTTAGCAGCAAGATTGCAGCGTATTTCGATGATCATCTTCTGTCCTGTGGACTTACCTATAGTGGACATCCTCTGGCCTGTGCTGCAGGTGTTGCCTGCGTGGATTACTACAGCAAAGCAAATATTCTGGAGAATGTAAATAAAGTAGGAAAAGTGCTGGCTGAGCAGTTGGATGCCTTTAAGGAAGCACATGCCTGTGTAGGTGATGTACGCCATATCGGTTTGTTCTCTGCAGTGGAACTGGTAAAGGATAAGGAGACAAAAGAACCTCTTGTGGCTTACGGATGTGATCCGGAGGGCATTATGAGTAAGGTGGTGGGCCTGCTGAAGGCACGCAAATTTATGACCTACTCTCACGAAAATATGATTCTGGTTTGCCCGCCTTTGATTATTACAGAGGAACAGCTTCTGGAAGAGATGAAAAAGCTGGATGAAGTTTTGGGTATTGTGGACAAAGACTTCATCTAATAATATAGATAGGAAATAGTTTAGAAGGGAAGTGTCAAAATGGCGCATTTTGCGATACCGGGTCATGTGTTCTTTGGAAAGGATGCCTTGACTTCCGCTTTGCCCTATGTAAAACAGTATGGGGACAAAGCCTTGATTGTTACCGGTAAGCATGTGGGAAAATCCCCTATGATGGATCAGTTGAAAAAAGCACTGAAAGAGGCAGATATCGCTTACCAGGTGTTTGATGGCATTACGGGAGAGCCTACGGATCAAATGATTGAGGCAGGACTTGAGGAATATAGAAAGTCGGAGAGCCAGTTTGTAATCGGAATTGGTGGAGGAAGTCCTCTGGATTCTGCCAAGGCAATTGCTGCTATGGCAGTAAATGAAGGTAAGATTGCAGACTACAATGGGAAAGAAATTACTGGTAATGTTCCAGGGATTGTGGCCATTCCTACCACCTCCGGCACGGGATCAGAGGCTACCAAATTTACGATTATTACAGATCAGGAAAAGGACATTAAAATGCTCTTGAAAGGCGACTGTCTGGTGCCGGATCTGGCTATTGTAAATCCTGCTTTCACAGCAGATATGCCCAAAAGTGTGACAGCTGCTACAGGATTGGATGCATTGACTCATGCTGTGGAAGCTTATACTTCAAAGAAGGCATTTGAGCTTACGGATGTGTGTGCTGTCTCGGCAGTGAAGCGGATTATGGAATATTTACCCAAGGCTTATAAAAATGGGTACGATACCAAGGCCAGAGGGGAGATGTCCCTGGCGGCTTTGGAAGCAGGAATTTGCATTAATAATTCCAGCGTGACCTTGGTACATGGCATGAGCCGTCCCATCGGTGCTCTCTTTCACGTGCCTCATGGCATGAGCAATGCCATGCTTTTGAAGGAATGCCTGACCTTTGCTTTGGATGGAGCTTATGATCGTTTTGCAAATTTAGGAAGGGCTATTGGAGCTGCATCTGAGGAAGAAAGTGAACAGGCAGCTGCAGAGAAATTTTTAGATGCCATTGAGAAGGTTTGCGAAATCTGTGAGGTGCCCACCTTGCAGGGTTATGGTATCAAGAAAGAGGATTTCCTGTCTGTGATAGAGAAGATGTCTGAGGATGCTATTGCATCTGGAAGTCCGGGCAATACCAGGAAAGAAGTCAGAAAAGAAGATTGTATGGCAATTTATAGTGCTGTCATTGAATCTTAATGTCAAAATCCATGATATCTATGTGCTAGAGCACAAAATACTTTGTGCTACAGTGGCTTGTATGACATAAGCAATACACGTATACTTGCAAACATAAAGAACACAGCAAGGGAGCTAGAAAAGCTTTCCAGCTGTGTTCTTTATATTATTACAAGAAATCTGTAAAAAACGTAGGGGACAGAACTAAAAGGAGGAGATGTATATGAAAAAAATGAGAAAAAGAGTGCTTTCACTTTTGATGGGAACAGTGATGGCGGTAACCTTACTGACAGGATGTGGAAGTAGTTCAGAAAGCAGTGACAGTAGCTCAGACAGCAGTTCATCTACAGAGTATGATAATAGTTATTGTGAAAATGGACAGCCCAGCAAGATGCTGACAGAGCTTAGAGAAAAAGGAGTTTGGACCATTGGTTCTTCCGGTGATAGTTATGCTTACATTGACCAGGACACCGGAGAATTTAGTGGAATTGATGCTGTTATTTGTAAAGAGATTGCAAAGAGATTGGGCATCGCTAAGGTAGAGATGAGCCTGATTAGTTTCTCGGAATTGATTGTCAACCTGAATGAAGGAAATATTGATATGATCGCCGATGGTATGTATCAGAAGGCAGATCGTGCAAAACAGATTTATTATGGAGATACCTGGTATACCCAGGGTGGTATTCTGGTAGTTCCAGAGGATAGCTCCATTGATGGACAGGATGATTTTGATTCTAGCTCTACAGTAGTAGGTTATACAGAAGGAACCATATGGCAGGAAATTGTTGAAGGATGGCAGGAAGATGGCTTGATCAAAGAAGCCAGAGCAACAGGAGATCAGTCCTCCTCGCTGACAGCTCTTCAGTATGGTAAGATTGATGCTTTCCTTTCCGATTCAACAGTTATGGAGGATATGAAGGCAAGAACACCGGATGCTCTGAAAGGACTTAAATTTGCAGAGAATTATACAGATCCGGATTTGGCGATTGGTCATATTTCACCAGCTGTATCCTTTGATAACATTGATTTTATGAAGGAAGTAAATAATGTAGTAGCAGAGATGAGGGAAGAAGGCTTTATCGATAAAGCATTTGAGGAATGCGGATTGGATCCAGATTTACATTCTGTTCCTGAAGATGAAGTTGCAGCAACTGTAAATACAAGAGAAGAATAAGTCGAAGAGGGCAGCAAGGGTGCAGTAAAATGCATTTGCTGCCCTTTTCTACATGTTATAGAGGAATAAAGTTTGAATGATTCGAAATACCAGAGTAGGAAAGGAAGTGGACCTGTATGGCTTTACTTGAAATCAGTAATCTTCAGAAAAAATTTGGCGATTTGCAGGTATTAAAGGATATCAATGTATCCATAGAGGAAGGGGAGGTGCTGGTTCTCATTGGACCTTCTGGTTCCGGAAAAAGTACTTTCCTAAGATGCCTAAATCTCCTGGAAACACCTAGTGGTGGATCTATCGTATATGATGGAAATAATATTTTGGAGAAAAAATTCAATAAAATGAAATACAGAGAAAAGGTGGGAATGTGTTTTCAACGCTTTAATCTCTTTCCTTTTATGACGGTTTTGGAAAATGTGACTTATGCACCAATCCATCTTTTGAAAATGCCTAAGGAGGAGGCAAAGCTGGAAGGCATGAAGCTTTTGGAAAAGGTAGGGATGCAGGCAAAGGCTGATGTATATCCGGGAACTCTATCCGGTGGTCAGCAGCAGAGGGTAGCGATTGCCAGGTCTCTGGCTATGCATCCCAGAGTAATGCTTTTTGATGAACCTACATCCGCCCTGGACCCAGAATTGGTAGGAGATGTATTGCAGGTTATGCGGCAGTTGGCCGATGAGGGTATGACCATGGCGGTGGTAACTCATGAGATGGGATTTGCCCACGATGTGGCAAACCGAGTGATATTTATGGATGGCGGATATGTTGTTGAGGAAGGTTCTCCGGAAGAAATCTTCTCCAATCCGAAGAATGAACGTACAAAAGCATTTTTATCACGTGTACTGCGAGATTAAGGGGGAATAGACATGACTGTATTACAGAATTTGGATTTTGCCAAAGCCTGGAAGGAATTGCTTCCTAAATTGTTAGGCGAGGCTTTGCAAATCGTACTTATTGTTACTATTGTATCTTTTCTTTTGGCTATTGTATTTGGTTTTATTTTGACCTTGGGCCGCTTATCTAAGCACGGAATTATCAATAAAATTGTCATCGTATTTCAGGAGATCATTCGGGGTACCCCGCTTCTGGTACAGCTGGTTTATATTTATTATGTATTTCCACTGTTAATTGAGATCATCGCATATGCCTTCGGTAATCCGAATTATCAGTGTAATATGACGGCAGTGACTGCCGGTATTATCGGTATGACCATTAACTATGGAACTTACATTTCAGAGGTACTTCGTTCTTCCATTTTGTCCATCGATAAGGGACAGACCGAGGCAGCACTTGCTCTAGGATTTTCTCCATGGCAGGCTATGTACCGCATTGTAATTCCTCAGGCCTTTAAAAATTCCATTCCGGTATTGGGCAACTACCTCTTGACTTTGATTAAGGATACCTCCCTGATGGCTTATATTACAGCACCGGAATTTCTGCAGACCACCAAGTCTTATACCTCACAGACATTCTTAACCATTGAATCCTATACGATTCTGGCCCTGGTATATCTGGTGATTTGTCTGGCAGCATCCTTTATTATCAAGTTCTGTGAAAGAAAACTGAATCGACACAAAGGATGAAAATAAGTTACGAAATTGAAATGATAAAAATGAGAAAAGGAAGGTGCGTTTCATGAAGAAAGTGATTATTACCATTAGCCGAGAATTTGGATGTGGTGCAAGAGAAATCGCCCGTAAACTGGCCAGTGAGTTGGGAATTCCGTTTTACGACAAGGATCTTGTGGATATGGCAGCCAATAAGGCTGGGGTGCATGTGGATATTTTTAAAAATAGTGATGAGGTACTTAGTTCAAGATCAGCCTCTAAGCTTTTTCGAGAATTTGGCTATGGCTCTTCCACCGCTTTTTATTCCGACAAGGCCATTGCTGCCCAGGCGGATGTAATTCGTTCCATTGCAGAGAAGCCAGACTCCGCTATTTTGTTTGGCCGCTGTTCCGATTATATTCTTCGGGAATATCCCAATATGCTGAATTTCTTCCTGTATGCTCCCATTTCTTACCGGGTTCGCCATATTGCGGGAGCCTACGATCTGGACGCCAAGGAATCAGCGAAATTAATTAAGCGAGTTGACAAACAGAGACATAACTACTATAAATATGTAACAGGACAGAATCGTGGAGATAGAAATGGAAAAAATCTCATGATTGATGTTGAAAAGTTTGGTGTAGACGGAACGGTCAAGATGATGGTGGCCGCTATAGAGAATCTCTATGGGGATTAAGTTGTGATTGCCTACTGTTTGCAGCGGACGGAGTGAACAGTAGCGTTAAAGTAAAGGGGAAGTAGAGTATGACTAAGGAAAAATTTATGCAATCGCAGAAATTTGGTATTTTGTTGGTAATATGCTGCGGTATTATGTGGGGCATTAGTGGTGTCTTGGGACAGTATGTGTTCCAGGTGTCGGATGTGAATTCCACCCAGATCACGGTGCTTCGGCAGTTTATTTCCGGAGTTGTACTTTTGCTTATTTCCTTTATGAAAAATGGCAAGAGAAGCTTTGCTATTTTTAAAGGGGGAAAGAAATTTATAGGATTTTTTCTTTTTGCATTGACGGGCATTATGGGAGTTCAATATACTTATTTTCTGGCTATAGAAAACTCTAATGCAGCGACTGGAACGGTGATTCAGTTTACTTATATTATTATGATTCTGATTTATACCGCTTTGGTATTAAAGAAAACCCCGAAAATATATGAAACAGCAGCGATTTTATGCGCTTTTGTAGGTATATTTTTGATTGCCACTCATGGAAGTATCAATTCCCTGGCGGTGTCAAAGGAAGCTTTGTTCTGGGGCTTGGTTTCGGCAGTATGTTTCTCTATTTATTGCCTGTATCCTCAGGAATTGTATCGAGAATTTGACTTGATCAATGTGATTGGCTGGGGTTCCTTGATAGCTTCTATTGTGTTGGCCTGTATCACAAAAACCTTCTATTTGCCCAGTATGTCCCCCATTGTGTTTGTTTCTTGTATGGGAGTGGCTATTGTAGGTACCCTGATTCCCTTTATCTTATATGGAATGGGTATTGGCATCTTGGGAAGCGTAAAAGCCAGTCTATTCGTAACAGTAGAGCCCATAAGTAGCGGAATTCTTACCTGGATATGCTTTGGAACAAAATTCACTTTTCCGGATATCTTCGGTTTCTTTCTGATTTTGGGAGCAATTGAATTAGTGTCTGTGATTAGCTTTCGCGAAGAAAAGAAGAAAAGGTGAAGAGTGCATGTAAGGAGGCTTGTTTTAGTACAGTATTATGGATAAAATGTCTATTTACATAAGATAATTCCGAAAAAAGAGAAAATAACAAATATATAGACATGTTGTATAAAAAACCATACATATTTATGTGTGGTTTTACTAGTTGCGATTGTCTTCTTGCGATGCTAAAATGACAGTTATAAAAGAGAGACCGGTATCGTAAGGAGGATTCCGGAATCTTGGTAAATACCTGAAAAATATTGAAAGAATATACCGCTTAGAGCGGATATTTTTTCGAAAATTCACGAGACCGGTATCGTGACCGTCAGGTAGGCAACTGTAAATAGGAGAGGACAAAAATTATTATGAATTTAAACGGTTATGGAAAGCTGATCCAGAAGGATCGCGTCTCAGGATTTGAGAAATTTGCCTATGGTATGGGTGAGATTTCAACAAACATTGTTTTTACCATTGCAACCAGTCTGCTGACCATGTTTTACACGGATGTTGCTCATGTTTCAGCGGCAATCATTGGTGTGATTATTGCAGTATCGCAGATTTTTAACGGTATTTCCGATATTACGGCAGGATTTATCGTAGACCGTACACGTTCTAAGTATGGTCGTGCCCGTGTATGGATGCTCCGCATGTCAGTGCCCTATGCCATTGCTGCAGTGCTCTTGATGACGGTACCTCAGCATGTAGGTCAGTTTGCTCAGGCGATTTATGTATTTATCACCTACAACCTGATGTTGACAGTGGTATATACCATGTTCCAGCTTCCTTTTGCCACAACCCTGTCTTACATGACACGTGATCAGAAGGAACGTTCAAAAATCAATATTATCCGTATGGCTATGAGCCCAATCGGTAATATTTTAGTAACCTATTTCTTTACTCGTATTCTGAATTCTATGCCAGGCGGTATGGATTCTCAGCAAAACTGGATTGTTCTGACTGCCATTTATGCATCTCTTGCAGCAGCTGCAATGCTTTTCTGTTTCTGTTGTGTGCGTGAGCGTGTGCAGGTACTGGATGAGTATGGAGAGGAAAAAGTACCTCTGAAAAAGGCAATTCCAGCACTTTTCAAGAATAAATACTTTATCATGCTTTTCCTTTTCTTTGTTTTCTTTGCAATGTACCAGACATTCTCAGGAACCATGGCATCCTACTATTGCAAACAGATTATTAAGGATTCCAATATCATTGGAAATGTAAATGCCGCTTGCTACGGTATCACGATTTTTGCAACCTTGGGACTTGGTTTTGTGATGCATCTTACATCCAAACGTAATTGGTGTATCATTGGTGCTCTGTTTATTATCGTAGGTTCCTTGATCATTAAGATTGCACCTTTAAGTGTTCCCCTGGTTACCTTTGGTGGCCTTCTGCGTGGTATTGGTATGACCCCGATTCTGGGCTTGATCTTTACCATGATTGCTGATGCTATTGAGTATGGACAGTGGAAGACGGGACTTCGTACTGCTGGAGCCATTCAGTCTGCCGTTACTTCCGGACAGAAATTTGGTCAGGGTATTGGATCTGCATTGATTGGATTTATTATGAGTGCTTCCGGTTATACCGGCGCAGCAGTTGCAGCAGGTTCAGCCGCAGCGGTAACAATCTCTAATCTGTATATTTATGGTATCGCTATTCTGGGTGCCATCATGATTTTCATTCTGCTTTTCTATAAGCTGGATAAGGAGTATCCGCAGATTATGAAAGAACTTCTGGAGCGTGAAGCAAAAAGCCAAAAATCTGCTTAAGAAGATGAGTACAGTGAAATAAATATTTGAAAATTCTATTTGCAAAAAAACCGCAATATATCGAAGATGTTGGATATATTGCGGTTTCTTTATGGTGCCATGCATCCGGAGGAAGCTGCCGGTGGCAGGTCCTATAGGTCAAAGTATGTGGAAAAACTTATCAGTGTCTTGCGGCAGAACACTTTTCATATGCGAAAAGGGCAGCACCTAATGCGCCGCACAGCTGGGCTTCATCGCAGATATAGAGGGGAGCTTCCAGCTTTTCTTCCAGAGCTTTTATAATGCCCTTGTTTTTGGCAACACCACCGGTCATCATGTATTCGCCAGGATTTTTCTTGCCAAGACGAGCCGCCAGGGCTCCTACCTTGGAGGCCACGGAGACGTTGAGACCGTGGATAATGTCCGCTACTTCCTTGTTCTGAGCTACCAGAGAAACTACCTCCGACTCAGCAAAAACGGTACACATACTGGAAATAACAATATTTTCCTTCCATTCCAGTCCTTTCATACTCATTTCTTCCAGAGAAAGTCCCAGGGTGCGGGCCATCATTTCCAGAAATCGGCCGGTTCCTGCAGCACATTTATCATTCATCAGGAAATTTTTGACAGCCCCTTCGTCATCGATGCTGATGGCTTTAATGTCCTGACCACCGATATCAATAATGGTGCGGACATTAGGATTGAGATAATGGGCGCCCTTGGCATGACAGGTAATTTCCGTAATACTGTCGTCGCCGCTGTCGATGTAGGCACGGCCATAGCCTGTGGTGACGATACGGACAATATCTTCTTTCTTGATATTTGCCTTCTCTACCGCCTGTTCCAGACTCTTCTCCGCGCTCATCATAGCACCGCCCCCGGTAGGGATGATCATGGTTGATTTTATTTTTCCATCTTTATCCAGGATGACAACATCGGTACTTGTAGATCCGCTGTCGATTCCTGCTACATAATATTCACCTGATTGCATTTTCTTTTTGATCTCCTCGCTGATTCCCTTTTCCGGATCCATATCCTCCGAACCTTCCAGGGTTTCTGAGAAGGCCTGAATTCGGGTGAGAAGCTGTCCGGCACTTTGACTGGTAAAATCTGTTTCTATCTTTAATAGGGGAACCTTAATATTCTTTTTGATACTGGCATATTCAAATCCATAATAATCACAGAATTTAATGGTGTGATAGATAATGCCTTTTAAATCTGGATCCAAATAGAGGCGGTTTCTTTTGGTGCTGTTGTTCATACGGAAGCAGGGCATCTGGGTCAACAGGGCATCGGCATAGGCCAGATACATGGCATCCTCTTCCAAATTTACTAAATCCTCTGTGACTGTGGGAAGATGGCGGTTGCCGGTACAGGTTAAATTCTGTACATCCATATGGATATTCTCCCGAATCATTTCCTCCAGGACACCGCTGATGCGAACACCCAAAAGGCCAATATAAGGCTGACTTTCGCTGGGATTCGGAGAAAAAGCGGAAATAAATGCTTCTTTATCGAAGCTTTTTCCGGAAAATCTTTCGTAAGCTTCCTTTAATCGGCGAATACCCTTGGCAAGTTTGACTTTTTCGCATTCATTATCCTCGTGGGGCATGTCCAGCATATATAAAAACTTGCATTTTCCTGTACTTTCCACTACATCATAGACGCGACGCATGGAATCACAGCAGTTGATCAGTACCAACTGGTCTACTTTATCTTCCAGCACCGCCTGGATGACAGATTTTCCAAAGCCACAGAGATTGGCATGGGCAATCTGATCGGAAAGCTCAAAATTTTCCGGCATTTCTTCCAAAACGGCACATTCTTCGCCGAATCCACGGAAGAGTTCCAGTGGTGTGTATTTACAGACATAATGAATCATGATTTCTCCTCCCTGTTTTTCTCCAGCATCTCAAGAAAAGCCTGAAGGCGTGTGGACACCTGGCCATCACTGCTGTTGGCAGGGTTGCAGCCATCGCCGTCAAGAATCATGGTAGGGATGCCTGGTCTTCCAGAGCACTCTTAATGAGGCTGGAGGCTCCGATGGTTCCTTTACATCCCCAATGAGCAAAAAGAATGCTTCCGTCGGCATTGGTAAATTTTGCCAGCTCTGTGGCCTTTTCGATTCTCTGTTTGACACTGCCGTTGAAGATGCAATGGACCATTTTTTCTGCCATAATTTCGTAGGGGTCCTGACTTTTACAAACTTGAAAGCCGTCTGCTACAAAATCGCAGGCACTGATATGGACATCCTTGCTGTAGTTAAAGACCTCCTTAACCGGTTCCTGCAGAAATGGCATCATGTGCATCCATAGAATATGAAGTCCGTCGGCTTTGGGTGCATTTTTTACATCCTCCAGGAGCATTTTGGTATAATGGAGGGCTCCCTTGGATCCTGCCATAAGATGACACATAAAAATAGAGTACAATTCATTGGTCAATGTGGTGACAGGGTTGTGATCCTTCCGAAGAGCCAACTGCCGCTGATAGATTTTGGCAGCTTTCTGGCTTCTGGCTACGGTCTCTTTCACTTTCTCTTCAGGTATTTCTTTTTTATTGACGTCTTCTAAAAATTTCTTCATCTCCCGTAATTGTTGAGCCACATAGAGAACAGAATCCTGATTTTTTTCATAGGGAACATCAATATAAAAAGAGGGAATCATGTATTTCTCCTTTAAATAGGGAAATGTCATCATATTTCCATCGCAGGCAAGATTGGTATAAATACTGCATTTAGGTTTGGGCATAAGGCCGGTGAGGGTGCTTCCTATGAAAATTCTGTGATAGGAACACATAGTTTCCGGAAATCCTTCCGACTCTGTCTGCGCCAGAAATGTCTGCTCGCATTTGGTTCCCGCAATAAAGCAAGAAAGGGCTTCCGGAGAATAGGGGGTAACCTCTGCAGCGGTAAGAAGCTCGCCAGGGATAAAGATACTGACCATGGCACTATCTTCCGGTTTTGCCAGGGCCTTGATCATGTTTTGCATAACATAACGTGCGGCAAACTGTCCGGAGGGGGGCAGCTTTTTATCTGGAAAAAATTGAAGTCGTTTTTCCTGTAAATGATATCCTGCCAGAAGAAGTTTTCTGGCTCTATGGGGATCCTTTAAGGCTTGGCTGCCAACAATGGATCCAAATTTCTCTATAATATCCAATGTGTCACATCCTTCCAAGATAATATGATAAAAAATATAAAGAATCCTATCCTTTTCTGAAAAAAGGATGAGGATTCTTAAAGAACATTAATGTGGCTTCGAGTAGTTACCATTGTACATCAAAATTTATGCAAATGAAACAAAAAAAAATAATTTATTTATGCATGTTGAATAGGAAGAAAAAAGGGGCTATGAAGGAAGCGGATTCCTGTGCTACAATAGCTTCGGGAGAGAGCAAAATAATGAAAAAGAGGTAGTAGAATGAAAAAACTGAAAGTAGGTATCATCGGTATCGGTCGTCTTGGTTATGAGCATGCATGTAATATTGCAAACCGTGTTCCGGGAATGGAATTGGTTGCAATTGCAGATGCGAATTTTGAGAGAGCTAAGGAAGTCGGAGAAGAGCTAGGAGTTACAGCTGTTTATGGTGATGCCAAAGAGCTTTGCAGTGACCCTAATGTAGAGGCTGTTGCTATTATTACCGGAACTGCTTCCCATGTGGAGATGATTAGAATCGCCATGGAGGCAGGAAAACATGTATTTTGCGAAAAACCACTGGCAGAGACAGTGGAAAAATGTAAACAGGCGGAAGAAATCATCGCTGCACATCCAGACCAGATTTTCATGCTGGGCTTCATGCGCCGCTTCGATCATTCCTATCAGGTAGCAAAGAAGAAAATTGATAACGGCGATATCGGAGATATCATTCTGGTACGTTGCTATTCACAGGATCCGATTGCAATCATTGAGGGAACATTGGCATTTGCCCCCCGTTCCGGAGGACAGTTCATCGATATGTCCATCCATGATTTTGACCTGATTCGTTGGCTGACTGGCTCAGAAGTGAAGCAGGTATGGGCTACCGGTGGATGTTATGAGTTTAAGCAGTACGCAGACTGGGATGATGGAGACAATGTTTCCGGACTTATGAAGATGGAAAATGATGCAATGGCCTTCTTTTTTGCAGGTCGTGCCGCAGCTCATGGATCTCATGTGGAGACAGAGATCATCGGAACCCGTGGTACTCTTCGTATCGCAGCTGTTCCGGCAGACTCTATGGTAGAAGTTATGAGTGAACACGGAGTTTGCCGTGAGTGCTATCAGGATTTTATTACCCGTTGGCATGATGCTTATGTTACAGAGATGGAAGTATTCCGTGATTGCGTGAATGAAGGACGTGTTGCTACGCCGAATGTATTTGATGGTACACAGGCAACTAAGGTAGCCTTCCGTTGTAAAGAATCCTTCCAGAAGAATCAGTTACTGACTCTGGAGTAAGAAGGAAGAGAATAAAAAAGTGTTACAGTGAAGAGATGCTTGTCTCTGCTGTTGCACTTTTTTTGCTTTATTTTATTATGTAAAGGAGAAGAGCTATCGCACACAAGATGCGGTAGCTCTTCCTCTTTTGGTATATGTATGTAAAGTTGTAAGGTGTCAGATAAAATTTGTTGACACATGTCCCAACAGATCCGACAGCAAACGTGATGCTGGTAATAGAACTGCTGCTAACTTTTCTTCTTCTTCCGGAGTCATGGATCGTCCACTTAGGGAGATGGCTCCTACAGGCTGCATATGACTACCTACCACAACCGCTCCGATACAGAATACATCATATTCATTCTCTTCCATATCTAAAGCATACTGGCGCTGACGCACCTCAGTCAAATCTTTGATGAAATCCTGTGCATCCGTAATGGTGTGGTCAGTCAGCTTCTGAATCTCAAAATTCTCCCACTTCTGTAAAATCTCTGCATTGGTATAAGCTGCTAAAATCGCTTTGCCTGCACTAGTCGCATACAAGGGAGAGCGTCTTCCTACATTCGTATAGATAGAAAAGGAGGGAGACTTCTGTCCAATGCTCTGTATACATACCAGATGATCCCCATCTTCCACAGAATACTGGGCGATTCTTCCCGTCTTGTCATTCAAATCGGCCAGAATCGTATTGATCAGGGACATCTTATCGAATTCCTGAATGGAATTGGATCCAATCTCATAGAGCTTGAGGGTCAAGTAGTACTTTCCCTGCTGCTCATCCTTCTTTACGTATCCATCTTCTATTAATGTATAGATCAACCGGTGAAGGGATGCTTTATTTACTCCGATGATCTGGTGTAATTCATTTAAGCTTAAAGGTCCTTTTTCGGAAATAGATTCCAGAATCTGGAAAGCCCGGTCCACAGTTTGGATCGATTTTGTTGTACTTTCTTCCTTCATACCCTGTCCCTTTTCCTTATCATTTCAGCCAAGTATATGGTCAATTAATGCATATACCTTACATCTATTTTACATGTCATTGACAAAAATGGCAAGAAATTTCAGAGAAAAAGATGAAAAATTATAAAGTGGAATTTTGTGTAATATTTTGAAGGCTATACTTGCAAAATGAAAATAAATATATAAATTTTAAATAATAATTTAAAAAATGAAATGTAATAATAAAATATAAAACAATAGGTGATAAAATTTACTTGCATTTCGTCACAAGTAGGATGGGTGTATTTAGCATTGCAAAAGCTATCCGAACTGCGTATAATAAAAGATACGCAAGGAGTTATGGGAGATGAGCGCATGAGGAGATGACAAGTCTTTTTATGCGCTATTTTGTTGCCTTGGATCCGTAGGGAACTCCTTGACGATTTAAAAAGGTGACTATTTAGCAATCTATTCGCAAAATTATCGTTGCGCAGCTTTACTTTTGCTTATATGGCTCATAGTTACAAAAAATTCTAAGAGAGGCGATTATAATGAAGAAACCCTTGTTATTTGCACACCGTGGTTTTTCTGGGGATTATCCGGAAAACAGTCCTTTGGCCTTCCAGATGGCAGTAGAAAAGACAAATGCAGATGGTATAGAAAGTGATGTTCATATTACTAAGGACGGAGAGCTTGTTATATTTCATGATGCCAGTGTAGAACGTACTTCCAATGGCACAGGATGGATTAAGGATTATACCTATGAGGAGATGCTTCAGTTGGATATCGGAGCATGGAAATCACCGGAATTCGCAGGACAGCATGTCTGGAACTTTGATCAGTTATTGGACTTCTGTCATGAGACTAAGATGCTTTTAAATATGGAATTAAAAAATTACGAAGTGTTCTATGAAGGCTTGGAACAGAGAGTAATCGATGCTATTCATGCACATAAGATGGAGGATCAGGTATTTGTGTCCTCTTTCAACCATATTTCCATGCAGAAATTCAAAGAGCTTTGCCCGGACATTGAGACAGGATTGCTCTATGACAAGCCCTATCTGGATATGGATGCTTATGTGGCACGCTCCAATGCGGACAATATGCATCCAAGATACATGCTTCTTCAGTATCAGCCAGAACTGATGGATCTCTATCATGGACGTGGTATGAAGGTAAATACCTGGACTGTTAATGATGAAGAAAACATGAGAGATATGATCAAGCGTGGAGTGGATTGTATTATCTCCAATCACCCGGACCTTCTCTGCAAAGTAGCAGAAGAAATGTGCGGAGAGTAATGCTGCGAAAACGCCCCCGTCAAAAGACCATTTCGTCATCATAGCGGTCTTTTGACGGGGGCGTTTTCTGTCGCTAAGTTTGTTTCCGTTCGGAGAAATAAAATTTATAATTCCTCCACTACAATAACCCCATCACTTTCCTGCAACTCCCGCAGAATGCGATCCACTGGGCACTTCTTATTCAATCGCAAAGTGAAGATGGCGCAGGCGTTATGCTTGCGACTGCCTTTAGAACGAGTTATTTCCATATTAACAATATGTAAATTGCGATTTCTGAAAAGATTTAATACATTTTCCAGGCAAGTCTTATCCTTATATTCCATATACAGATTGATTTCTGGGACATTGTTTAAAAAACGATATTCCAGACGGGAAAACCAGAGCTCAGCGATTAACACCATAATTGTGGTGACAATGCCGCCTTCATAAAATCCGGCACCCAGAGCTAGGCCGATAATGGCCGAGGCCCAAAGACCAGCGGCAGTGGTGAGACCTTTTACCCTTTGCTGGCGAGTGACAATGATGGTGCCGGCGCCGATAAAACCGATACCAGAGACAACCTGAGCTCCCAGTCTGGCCATATCCGTATAGTAATGTAAATTAAGATACAGATATTGACTGGTGAGGGTGGTCATGGCGGCACCCAGACAGATCAGAATATGGGTGCGAAAACCGGCGGAACGGCGTTTGTAAGCTCTTTCGATACCAACGAATCCGCCGCAGATAACAGATAAGACCAGACGGAGAGAGATAGATAGGAAGGTAACTTCCCGAAGATTATCAAAAATATTCATCATAATTGCTACCTCCTTACATCTCGTCTATAGTAAAAATACATTCCAGGTCAGACAAAGAGGAAATGATATGAGCGTGGGATTGTCGTTTTTGATTTAAATGCAGAGAAAAGACGGCGCTGGGATTTTGCGAGCGTTTCTCTCTTCCTCTCTCAATGTCTACATCTAAAATGGTAACATCATTGGATTTGATGCGATTTAGAATGGCACCGATATTGTCCAAAGATTCAAATTCCACATAGAGATTCATAATGGTGGCTTTTGCCTGTACATAATTTTCCACAACAGGAAAGATGCGCATGCAAAGGAAAATCAGAATAAAGGCAAGAAATACACCTTCATAAAATCCGGCACCGACAGCCAGACCGACACAGGCGGAAGCCCAAAGTCCGGCGGCGGTAGTGAGACCTTTTACTTTTTGACGGCCTGTTACCAGGATCGTTCCAGAACCAAGAAAACCGATGCCATTAATCACTTGTGCACCAAAACGGGAGACATCGGTTTTTATTCCAATGTCAGCAGACAGATTGGCCCAACGGGTGGTGAGCATATAGTATTCATATTGACTAAGCATCATAGTCAATGCGGCTCCTAGACATACCAGCATATAGGTTCGGCAGCCGGCAGGACGGCGTTTTGTGCCTCGCTCTAATCCGATCATGCCGCCGCTAAGCATAGCCAGTAGAAGCCGGAAAGTCAAAGACACAATGTTTAATTCATGCAGATAGCTTAAAATTTCTCTCATGTCTTGTCCTCCCTTCAACTTATGTATAGCTTGCTGGATGATTTAGCATATTTAGATACCTACATTATACTCTGGAAATATTTCCTATATCTATAAGCAAAACTGCTTTCCTGAGGAAATTGTTTTGTTGTATAGGAAACTCTTTATTCTTAGATGTTACATAGTTTTGGCAGCCACAATATTTACGTCAGTTCCCAGAATATTTGCTGCCAGCACCTGACCTACCTTGATGGGAGATTGTACCTGAATGGCATTGATCAATTCCATACAGTCAAACATTTTCTCCTTGGGAAGGGGACGGTCCGTCTTCACGGGAAGGCGAGGGAGAAGACCACCCTGGATTTTAACGGTAGAAGTTATAACCCGTACGGGATGCAGCAACTCATTTCTTCCATATTCAGCACCTCTGGGGCAATGATTGCCGGTAACAGCATAATCATTTTGCTCATCTACTGTCAGGTGGCAGCCCTTGGGGCAGGTGATACATATTAAATTTGTCATTGTACTCCCTCCTTATCGGCAGATGTTTTCTTTTCGGCTTCCTTAGGGTCTGCAGGAGTTTCATCTATAGAAACGGTAATGGCACCCTGAGCTTTACTTAACAGCACTTTAGGAAGTTTGATATTTTCCATTTCTCCGGGAGCCATATGCTCACGGCGGAAAGAAGCAATTTGAGCGCCACTTTCGTCGGTGACAAGGATCTGGCTTTCTTTGCAAACTGCCCGTACCCGGAAAAATACTTCAATATTTTTAAAATCTTCTTCCATATGAATATGCTGAGGTACGGTATATCCCACTAAATTGCCATTTTTGATATCCAGAATATGATCAGGAGCCATGCGTTTTCCGGCGGCATAGGCAGCGGCTGCTTTTCCGGCTCTGGCGGATTCTGCAGTTACGAAATCCACCAGATCATGAACATGGAGGACATTTCCACAGGCAAAAACACCGGGGAGAGAGGTTTCCATATTTTCAAATACCACTGGGCCTTTTGTTCTTTCGTCCATAACCACTCCTGCACCACGGGACAGTTCATTTTCCGGAATGAGGCCTACAGAAAGAAGAACCGTATCACAGTCGAAAGTCATTTCTGTGCCGGGAATGGGGCGGCGATCAGGGCCAACCTGGGAGACCACCACTTCTTCTACTCGGTCTTTCCCGCGGATATCTGTAATGGTATGGGAAAGATATAGGGGAATATCAAAATCCTCTAGGCATTGAACGATATTTCTTGTGAGACCGCCGGAATAAGGCATTACCTCAACACAGGCCAACACCTTTGCACCTTCCAGGGTCATGCGGCGGGCCATGATTAAGCCGATGTCACCGGAACCTAGGATTACAACCTTTTTTCCAACCATATAGCCCTCGATATTCAGATAACGCTGTGCTGTACCAGCAGTAAATACACCGGCTGGTCGGGTGCCGGGGATAGCAATGGCACCACGGGTTCTTTCTCGACAGCCCATAGCGAGAATAACGGATCCCGCCTCCAGGATTTCGTATCCATCGGCGGAGGAGACGATATGCACCTGCTTATTTTCTGTGATTTCCAGGACCATAGCATCCAGACGCACATCTACGCCAGTGCTTTGCAGCATTTCGATAAATCGTCCTGCGTATTCAGGTCCGGTAAGCTCCTCCTTGAAATAATGAAGTCCGAAACCGTTATGAATACACTGGTTGAGAATGCCCCCCAATTCCTTGTCTCTTTCTACGATACAAATGGAATGACAGCCATCATCCCAAGCTGCTTTGGCAGCGGAAAGACCGGCAGGGCCTCCTCCGATAATTACAAGATCGTATTTCATGACTGTCTCCCTCCTTTTGTCTCGCTGATTAGAAGTTTGGTGCCTGCGCCATCCTGGAGAATGTCCAAAGGATTTTTCTTGAGTTCCCTAGAGAGGATGTCCAGCACTCGGGGACCACAGAAGCCACCCTGACAGCGGCCCATTCCAGCACCCGCCCGGCGTTTGATACCGTCGATGGAACATGGAGGAATGGGAGAATGAATCGCTGCAACGATTTCTCCTTCCGTAATGGTCTCACAGCGGCAGATGACACGACCGTAACGGGGGTCCTTCTTGATGAGTTTTGCTTTTCCTTCCATGGTTAGCTCTTTGAAGCGGACCTGGCTGCGTTTTCCTATCCAATTTGATTTCTTTTCCAGCTTCACTCCCATGTGAGAGAGAAGTTCTACTGCGTATTCCCCAATCGCGGGGGCAGCGGAAAGTCCGGGAGATTTGATGCCGGCTATATGCAGCATACGCTGACAGGCGGCAGCAGGCCGGATAATGAAATCGGCTTCTGAGGTGTTTGCCCTTACACCTGCAAAGTTGCGGATAGAATCCCGCAGATCCAGTCCCTCCACGCTTTTGGCTGCAGAAATAGCCACTGTATCCAGTCCCTTCAGGCTGGTTTCTCGACTATAGGGGGAGTCTACTGCTTCAGCATTGGGTCCTACAATTAAATTTCCGTGGACGGTAGGGGACACAAGCACACCCTTTCCGGCAGCGGTGGGACACTGGAAGATTACGTGATTTACCAGGCTGCCGCTGGATTTATCCAGGAGATAATACTCGCCCCGTGAGGGAAGGGCGTCCCACTCGCTTTTTCCGGTCAGGGCGCAGATTTCGTGGCCCCAGCCTCCGGCACAGTTGACCGCGTAGCGGGTTTTATAATCACCGGAAGTGGTGTGGAGAAGTAAATGCTCCTCCAACTGTTCCATACCGGTCACACGGCTTTGTAATTTTAGGCTTACGCCATTGGTCACTGCCACTTCTGCTTCGGCGATGCAAAGACCCCAGGGATCAATCACTGCGGCAGAAGGTGCATATAAGGCAGCGCAGACATTTTTGGAAAGATGGGGATCCATGGCTCGTGCTTCTTCTCCGGTAAGAATTCGCATATCAGGAACACCATTTTTTATGCCATTTTGGTAAAGTTGATCTAAATGCTTTTTGTCTTCCTCAGTAAAGGCCAACACCATAGAGCCAATACGTTTATATTTGACGGACAGCTGATTACAGAGTTCCTCCATCATTTCTGAGCCGCGGACATTCAGCCGTGCCATCAATGTGCCTGGTTCCGGATCATAGCCGGCATGAACAATAGCACTATTTGCTTTGGTGGTTCCCATGGCGATGTCATTTTCCTGCTCTAGAACCAACACCTTCAAATTATATTGGGAAAGGGTGTAGGCCAGGGAGGCACCGATGACACCACAGCCGATGATCGTTACATCATACATAAATTCTCCTGCCTTTCTGTTTGAAAAAATAAAAAAAGCCAAAGCAAATAGCCGCATGACATGCGGTGTTTACTTTGACTCTAAATCTCCAAGAACAATATCAAGTTTTCACTGACCTCATGGTAGCACAGGAAAAAATGAATTGCAATACAAATTTCACTCAATTTCTAAGATGCTTTCCAAATTATTTTTCCATATTATTAGACAAACCATAAAGCCTTGCTGGTGGTGGATATGGCTGTGGAGCCGGAGGAAAGGGCAGAAATAATATCCTGCTTATCCACGATCAAGCCACTAGAGATGATGGGTTGACGAATTTTTTGGGAAAGACGCTCAATAACCCGGGGCATGGTACCAGGGAGAATATCGATAGCATCAGCATAGGAGGATTGATGGATTACGTTTTCAAAAGAAAGAGAATCCAGAAGGAAAAAACGCTGAATCGTGATCAAACCCAGCTTTTTCGCATAGCGGATCAGATTGCTTCTGGTGGAAATAATGCCGTCTGCTTGAGTTTCCTGGGCAATAAAGTCGATGGAAATATCCTTTCCTGTGAGGCCTTCCACTAGGTCTGTGTGAACAAAGACCAGTTTGCCATTGCGCTTGGCCTTGTCTACCAAATGCTTGATATTTAAAATGGTTCCATATAATAGAAAGATTACAGTGCAATCGGAGGAAAGCGCTACCTCCATCCCCTCATCATCCTTAACTGCAGCGATTACGGGGGATTCTTCTAATGAATTCAGAAAGTTCCTTTGCTCGGCGGTCATATCTTCTGTCCTTTCTATGAAGAAGCAAGGAAATTCTGTATAAAATCCTCATTTCCACATAAATCTTATAATTTTACTTAAGTTTTACATAGCTTTGACACAAATAGTATAGCATGTTATCCCCCATATGTGCTAAAATAAAATTAAATGCCGAACAGGACAAAATGCACAAAAAAAATCATGTGTTTTATGGCGCCGTTGTGGAAAAATAAATCCATTGTGAAAAATAACTTGCTAGGGCCGGTAACTCTATGATATAATTTGTACAAATTCAAATAGGTGTGCTTAGGAGAGACGAGTCAAAGCAAATGGTGATTTCTATCGCAAGTGCGATTTGGAGTCTGCTTTTGAACTCGTATTTTTTTTGCCAGGCAGTCAGAATGTAATTTTAGATAGAAATGATCGCGTGCTGATTTGCCGGCTTTGTATTGTTTGTCATCTGTTTGGGGAAAATTAAAGGAAAGAGGTGGAAGGCTTAATGTTTAAAATGCTAAACCCACGGCGCTTTTACCATGCAGTAGGAAGAAAGAAGTTTCTGGAGTTTATACTTCTGGCTATATTTATTCTTTTTTTCTATGGTCCGTTGTTGAACATGCTCATGCTGGCATTTGCTAATGAGTATAGTGTTCCCAACGTACTTCCTCAGGAATGGGGATTCAAGTGGTGGAAGTATGTATTTAGCCAGAATAGTTTGGTTTCATCCATTGTACAGTCTTTTGTGGTAGCGATCATCACGACTCTGGTGTCCATGATCTTCTGTATTCCGGCGGCATATTCCATTGCCCGTTTTAAGTATCGTGGTCGGAAGATATTTATGCTTTCATTTTTGCTGACAAATGCATTTCCAAAGCTGGGTATCTACACATCCATCGCCGTACTGTTCTACAAATACGGTTTGATGGGAACCTATCCGGGTGTCATTATCATTCACATGATCAATTCCATGATGTTCATGGTATGGCTACCGGCCAGTGCCTTTCGTTCGGTGCACAGGCAGCAGGAGGAGGCCGCGAGAGATGTGGGCGCAGGTCCTATCCGTACCTTCTTTAAGGTAACATTGCCTATGGCGATGCCGGGAATTTCTGTGGCGACACTTTATACCTTCTTGGGATCCATGGAAGAGGCACAAGGTACCATGCTGGTAGGTCTTGCTAAGATTCAGACCATGCCAGTAGCAATGTACGGTATCGTTCTTGATACTTCCGCTGTTCAGATTGGCGCAGTATTTGCCCTGATTCTGATTATTCCGTCCGCTGTACTCATCTTCCTGATGCGTAAGTATATCGGTCCGGAGGCAATTGCAGGCGGCTTCAAGATGAAATAACTGTAAACTTGGGAGGATATAAATATGGCTGATCGCAAAATTAAACTGCAGATCAAAGATATGACAAAAAAATATGACAATGGTGATGGTGTCGAGCACATCAACCTTGATGTATACGAAGGCGAAATCGTTACCTTCCTGGGACCTTCCGGTTGTGGTAAATCTACCATCCTTCGTACCATCGGCGGATTTTTGGATGTTACCAGCGGAGATATCACCATCGACGGACAGTCCATCGTAGGACTTCCTCCGGAAAAAAGACCCACAGCCATGGTTTTCCAGAGCTACAACCTCTGGCCTCATATGACAATTTATGAGAATCTGGCCTTTGGATTGAAACTTAGAAAAGTGCCGAAGAAAACCATTGACCAGGATATTAAAGATATGTTGGCGTTGGTATCTATGAGCGGATGTGAGAAAAAATATCCGGGACAGCTTTCCGGTGGACAGCAGCAGCGTATCGCAATTGCTCGTTCCCTGCTTTTAAAACCGTCCTTATTACTTTTGGATGAGCCTTTCTCAGCTCTTGATGCAAAGATTCGTCAGCAGATGAGAGAAGAGTTGAAGAAGATTCAAAGTGATCTGGGTATCACGGTTATCTTCGTTACCCACGATCAGGAAGAAGCGATGGCCCTTTCTCACAGAATCGTTGTTATGAACAAGGGCAAGTTTGATCAGGTGGGAACACCGGCTGAGATTTATGACAATCCGGCCACTCTCCATGTAGCATCCTTCATTGGCGAGATGAACTTCATTAAGGAAGGCAATGAGACCATTGCTGTTCGTCCTGAGGATTTGACCGTGACAAAGGGTGAAGGACAGGGAGATTTTGATGCTGAAGTTCGTACCATTATGATGTTGGGACATTATGTTGTGCTTACGGTACAGAGAGGCGATGATATTATTAAATGCTTCGTAGACCGGGAGGTAAGTGATCAGCTCAAAGAGGGCGATCGTGTAAGTCTTACCATGGGCAAACATAGCAAGTTTGAAGCTTCATAATAAGGTTGCACAATAAAGCTTCAAAAAATTTACAGAAAAAAGCCGATTCGGGATCAACAGGCTCTAAAGTAATCCCTGAAAATAGGAAAATGTTAACGTAAAAGAAAAAGGAGAAGGCATATGAAGATGAAAAAAATCTGTGCAGTACTTTTAGCAGGCGCAATGGCTGTGACAACAATGGCAGGTTGCGGAAGTTCCAGTAGCAGCTCTGATAGCAGTTCTTCCAGCAACTCATCAAGTGATTCTAAGACAGTGACCCTCTGGGCAACCGGCTCTGATAATGTTCGTGCCGTATATGAGTCCCTGATCGAGGATTTCAACAGCAAAAATGATGATTATCAGGTAGAGCTTCAGTTTATGCTCAGTGGTACAGGTACCCAATCTCTGACAGATATGCTGGCAGCAGCAAAGAAAGCAAATCAGACAGATACAGACTATGATATCGTTGACCTGAGTGGTGATGACCTGTCTAAGATCGTTTCTCAGATTGGAGAAGATTCTTTTGTAAAACTTGATGACAGCAAGATGTCCAATGCAGCAAACGTATCTGCTGAAAGTTCTGTAGCTACAGATTATGTTCAGCCTTATCGTGGAACTACCGTAGTTCTTGCTTATGATTCTGAGAAGGTTCAGAATCCACCAACAACCTGGGATGAGCTGGTTGAGTGGATGAAAGAGAATCCGGGACGTTTCGCATACAATACACCGGGAACCGGCGGTGCAGGTGATTCCTTCGCTCGTACAGCAGTTTATAACTTCATGGATGAAGAAGCTATCACATCTGATGATACTAAGTGGGAAGACGAATGGGATGAAGGATTCCAGTATCTGGCAGACCTTCACCAGTATATGTACAAATCAGGTGACTCTGTAGTATATCCGAACAAGAACCAGGGTACACTTGACCTGCTGAATCAGGGTGAGATTGATATGTGTCCGAACTGGGCAGATATGGTTCTGTCTCAGCGTGCAGAGGGTACTTTGAAAGATACCATCAAGATTACACAGCTTGATCCGGCTCTGACAGGTTCCTTCCAGTCTCTGGCAATTCCTACCTTCGGATCTAACGAGGATGGAGCTTATGCATTCATGGACTACATGCTTAGTGATGACGCTCAGCAGATCATGGTTCAGGAAATGGCAGCTATTCCGCTGGTAGATACAGCAAACTTGGACATGACAGGATTTGAGGATGTTGAAAACCTTGACGTAGACAACTTCCGTATCATGTCCATTGGTGACCTTTCTACAGATTTCAACGAGCGTTGGGATAACGAGATTGGTACACTTGGCTGATAAAATATTAAAAGAAGCTATTGAAATAATTACTGACAATAATCCCAAATGGATAGCCATCCCGCGGATGGCTGTCCATAGGATTTAACAAAAATGCAGCAGAATTTATGATTCTACTGCGGGAAACGAAGGGGAATATCAGATGAACAAGAGCCTGAAAAGAAATATTGTGGCATACGGTATGGTTATGCCGGCGTTCCTCGTCGTCATGTTGACCGTTGCTTACCCAATCGTTTGTGCTGTGATTCAAAGCTTTCAGGATGAAGCTACAGGTGCATTTACCCTTGATAACTACGCCTACTTTTTCACTGATGCCGCACAGCTAAAGAATATTTTGTTTACATTGTTTGTTGTATTTGTGACAGTAATCGTTGCTCTCGTTGTGGCATATCTGCTTGCCCTTTATCTGAGATTTGTAAAATCAAAGATTGCCAAAACTATTGGAACCTTGTATTTGCTTCCACGTTTTGTGCCGGCTATGTGTGCAGTATATGCGATGATCACCATTATCCGTGACACAGGTCTGATCAATCGTATCGGTCAGCTCTTTGGTATGGATATTAAGCTGGGTATGATGTATCATGCCAGTGGTATTATTACGATGAACCTCTGGTTTAACATTCCTTTTGCAGCTATGATGATCACAGCGGGTCTGGGTGCGATTCCGGACTCCATTATCGAGGGTGCAAGGGATGTAGGAGCAGGTAAACTTAAAGTGTTTACCTCCATGATCCTTCCACTGTCTCTCAAGGATGTTATTGTAGCAGGTACCTTTGTATTTATGACGAATGTAGGATCCTTCACAACGCCATACTTGATGGGAGGCAACTCACCGAAAATGCTGGGCATTGCCTTGTTCGACCAGTTCAATAAATATTTGAACTACAATCGTTCGGCGGCATTGTCCGTAATCATGTTCCTGATCTGTTCCGTTTCCGCAGGTGTATATATTTATACAAACCTGAAAGAAGCAGACTGGGAAAAACAATAAGACGATATAGGTTGGAAACAGCCTGTGGGAATGCTCGAAAACCATTGGGTTTTCGGGCATTTTTAGCGAAAAATTGAGGAATCAAATAGAGGATAGATTATTATGAAAAGCAAAACCTTAATTACAGCACATTCCGGTGCCGACGGTCGCCCGGATAACAGTATAGAATTTGTAAAATACGCATTGGCCTCTAAGTCGGATGCTTTGGAAGTGGATGTCCGCAAGGGCGATGATGGAAGGTTATTCTTGGCTCATGATGCCAGAAAGGAAGCAGACACAAATAATAAAAAGCAAAAGAATGCAGAAGAACAGGTGACATATTTAAAAGAGGTCTTTTCCTTGCTAGCATTACATCCATCCATGCTGATGAACTGTGATTTAAAAGAAGCAGATCTGGAAAATGAAGTATTTGCATTAGCTCAGCAGTGTGGGGTAGCAGATCGTTTGATTTTTTCTGGAACTGTGGATCCAAGGAAGAAACTTCTCATTAACTCAGATAGAATTTTCTGGAATATTGATGAACAGATACCGGATCTATATGAGAAATGCATGAAGAATCCCTTATATGCCTTGGAAGCAGCAAAGGACATGTGTGAATTGTGTAAAAAGTTCGGAATAAAGGTAATCAATGTGTATTATAAGCTGGCAGTGGATGAATTCTTGAAAATTGTAGAAAGCTATGATATGGAAATTTCTGTTTGGACTGTGAATGAAGCAGAAGAAATTAAGCATTTTCGGGAGAAAGGGGTAAAGAATATTACGACTAGAAAATTGGATGCTTGGAAATATTCAAAAAATGCTGTCGAGGATTTACGATGAATTTATTTGCCATTAAGAGCAATTGTGGGGATAAAATTTAAAAAAATTGCGGCGAAGATTTTCTTCGCCGCTAAATAGTCACTATAGATTAATCTTCCCAGACGCCGATATCCTTCATTTGCTGGATATAATCGTCTACATTGTCTGTGTCTACAACTGTAGATCCGGAATCGATAAATTCGTCAACACTTTCACCGCTTAATACAGCGACAGCAGCTTCCACGGATTTATAGCCCATCTGATAACCTTCCTGAGCTACATCCATTCCAATAGTGCCATCCTGGATGGCTTCAAGAGCTGACTGGTTACCATCGAATCCACAGAAGAGAGTATCTTTGTAAGCATCTCCGCCAGAGTCCGTTCTTACCTTGGCTGCAGACATAACCATGTCATCATTGGTACTCAGGACGATATCTACGCCTTCCGGATATTTCTGGATTTCTGCTTCCATTGCGGTAGCTGCTTTGTCGGCTGTGGCGTCGCAATATTGCACTTCCAAAACTTCTCCGCCAGCTTCTTTCACACCTTTTTTATAACCATTCAGGCGAGCATCATGGGTCTCATCGCCCTGAACACCGGTGAGAATGATGGCGGTAGGCTTTTCGATACTATCGGCGATTTTGGATTCTACAGCGGCTTTACCACCCTGATAAGCGGCTTCTTCATTTCCGGTACCGACAAAGGCGGATTTCTTATCAGAATCAAAATCTGTATCACATGCAATAATGGTCTTGTCGGTGTTTGCCACAAGATTGGCAGCAGAATCCGACTGCAATGGGGAAATAACAATGGCATCACAGGAATCTGTGCCGAGGGCTGTCTCAATCATGTTGATCTGCTCATCATAAGCAGTTGCTGAGGTAGGAGATAATACATCTACAGTTACATTGGAATGCTCATCGGCATAGGCTTTCGCACCGGCGATAACTTTATTGAAATGTCCATCGGTCAGTTTGACAATCAGGCTAATATTGTAGTTGTCATCTGAGGAGTCTGATGCGGAATCAGATGCAGCAGAGGAACTACTGCTATCACTGTTTGTAGAGGAATCGCCGCAGCCTGTCAGACAAGAGGCAGTCAGGATACCAACAAGTGCCAATGCAAAAAGTCTCTTTTTCATATTTCACGATCCTTTCTTGTTTTGCTTTATTTCCATGTATATTTCTATCGTGTGTATTCCTGTTTCTATTTGGAGAGAGTTTGAAAGAGGCATAGGGAATGATGGAAAAGTGGGAAAAGAGGGAACGTATTGCTGATTTTAGCAGCAATCTATGGTGAAGACCAGATTAAATCAGAGTCTTTCCACCTGCAATAGTAACTGTGACACCGGTGATATAGTCAGCTCGGCCACCAGCTAAAAATGCCATAAGGTCTGCAACTTCTTCTGGTTCGCACATTCTGCCCATAGCAACGTCTTTTGTCAGCTCTTTCTCGTATTCTTCCGGTGTTTTGCCTTCCACAAGGGAACGTTTCTGGAAGACTTCCTGTACCATCTCTGTATTTACATAACCTGGGCATACAGCGGAGACAGAGATGCCATACTGAGCATATTCCAGTCCCAGAACCTGAGTCAGAGAGTTTAATCCAGCTTTGGAAATGGAGTATACGCCGTTGGCTGATTCACCAATCTTAGAGGCCTGGGAGGAAATGGTAACAATATTACCTTTTTTCTTATCAGAGTCTTTAAGCTGTTTTGCAAATAACTGGCTGAGACCCCAGGTACCTCTCAGGTTTACGTTGATGACTCTTTCCCACTCTGCTGGGGTTAGGTCGATCATGTGCTTGGATACGGTAATGCCTGCGCAGTTTGCCAACACATCTACCACACCGATTTTTTTATTAACATCAGCGTAAAATTTTTCGCATGCCTCAAAATCACTGATATCAACAGCGTAGGCATAGGTTTTTACACCATATTTTTTAGCGACTTCAGTGGCGGATTTTTCCAGCAGGTCTTTATTGACATCCACCATAATCACATCGCCGCCATACTGAGCAAATTTTACGGCACATGCTTTACCAATACCTCTGGCAGCTCCAGTTGCAATACATAATCTTCCTTTGTAATTTTCTCCCATGATAGGATCCTCCTTTTGATTTTTTTAACTGAATAGTTACTATAATTTGTGCTTTTTCAGTTGCGTTTTCTTGAATGTAAGCTTATTATATGGTACCTTGATGATAGGAACAATTTCTGAGATTGCCTGGAAATATTCAAAAAAAGCCCTTTGATTGTGAGGTGAAATTATGCATAAATTAGAAGAGGGAATCCTTGATTCGTCAGAGATATATTTTTTAACGCCATCCGATTTTGCGGAAAGGTCTTTGTTTTGTGTGCAGCATATAGGAGTTTTTTATTGTGATACCAGATATGAAGTAACCCATCCCTATTGGGAATCTATTTTGCTTCTTTTTATTGATGAGGGGGAATTGGAGGTTACCTTTAAGGATGAGGTTTTGGAGGCGAAAAAGAATGATGTGGTTTTGATTGATTGCAGAAAAGAGCATAGTTACAAGGCTCTAAGCAAGCTTAAATTCCATTATTTTCATTTTACAGGTCCCAGCAGTGTTTCCTATACGGATTTAATCTATCAATTGAATCAAAGTGCCTGTATTCGGGAGGCCGGATCGGCCATATTAAATAATATTTTTTCCAACCTTTTCCATATGGCAAAAACCCAGGCAAATATGCAAAATGAGCATCGTATGTCGGTCTATATCCATATGATCTTATGTGAACTTGTGGAGGATTGCTCAGACTCTCAATATACCTCTAATGAGTCAATAGATAAGGCGATTCATTATATGGAAGAGCATGTGACAGAAAATATTTCCATGGATGAACTTGCGAATTATGTGAATCTAAGCAAATTTTATTTCAATAGATATTTTAAAAAATATATAGGCATGACGCCCCATCAATATTTTTTGAATATGCGGATTCAGCATGCCAAGGGGCTCTTGGTAACCACCCATGACTCTATAGAACTGATAGCGGAGAAATGTGGATTTGACAATGCCTCTAATTTTATCAGAACCTTCAAAAAAAGAGCCGGCATGACGCCGACTGCTTTTCGTAAAATTCCATTTTAACTTAGTCGGGGTTCAAACCCCGACTGAGTCTTGACATTGAAGGAAGATAATAGGATTTAAAAATCCCTTGGCATTACTTCATGAAGGAAATTAATAGATTTTTTGATGGCTGTCAGAGCGGGCATAGTCTTATCCTCGATTTCCAGGGAAACGGGTCCATCGTAGCCCATCATGCTTAATACAGCAAAGAATTCTTTCCACCATTTACAGCTTTCGCCGAAACCAAGAGCCACATAATTCCAATAGCGGTGATTATAGTCATCAAAGAACTTGGTTTCCAGGCCGCCATTTGCTGCAAAACGGCCTCTTTCCTTGCGGAGATCCTTGGCATGGACATGATGAATAGCTGCTTCACCCAATACTTTGGCCATTTCAATGCCGTCGCCGCCCATCCACATATGATGGGAAGGATCTAGATTCATACCAATCATAGGAGAAACGGCATTTCTCAGGCGAAGAAGGGTCTCTGCATTATACACGCATTGAGCACCATGATTTTCCAGGGCGATGGAAGTAATTCCATGATTTTCCGCCAATTTTACTGTCTTTTCCCAGTAGGGAATCAAAACTTCTTCCCATTGATATTTCAGCATATCCTGACAGCTCATGGGCCAGCAGGTAGTTACCCAGTTGGCACAGCTGTCGCTGGCGTTGCCGCCCGGCAGGCCGGACATCATAACGATGCTGGTCACTCCGAGGACCTCAGCCAGCTGGAAAGTCTTTTCTACCACTGCCTGATGGGCTTTTCCTGTTTCGTTGGGTTCTAGCTGATTGCCAGAACAGTTCAGTGCTTCCAGTACCAGACCATTTTTTTTGATGGTATCCATGTATTTTTCTCTGGCTGTTGAGCTAGAAAGCATACGATCGAGATCCATATGGGGAGCATTTGACCAATTGCCACAGGCAATTTCCAAAGATTCGATGCCAATGTCGGCAGAGGTTTTTACCATTTCCTCAAAGGACAGATGACCAAGTCCGTCTGTGTTTAAACAAAGTCTCATAGTAGCCTCCTTGTTCTTTCTTATAAGCATGTAATTATGTGCTATATTTCGAATTACTATTTACTAGCTACTATAAGTATTATTCATTTTGCACTTGCCTTCAATTTCTATAGGTGATGTAAAAATATTCAAATATTGCCTGCTGCGTTTTTTGCAATGCGGGTGTGCTTTCATAATGCATGCTTTCGGAATACGTACGCAATTTTATAATGCCTGCTTCCCCGCAAACAGTCGCAACATTCCGCCGAACTAATTGTTAACTACAACTAATACGCTCAGGAAGAGCCTTCGCGTCTAAGTTTACGTAAACAATGGATTTCGTCTCCATTAAGAGCGCGACTTAAATTGTATGCTTGGGAATGATGCATTGTAAATTGCTGTGTACTGGTAGAGCTTGTTACATTCATCTCCAAAAATGTAATTTCTCGCAATTTACAATGCAAAGCATGAGTAAAGCTGGACATTCATATGATAACGCATCAATGGAATGATATATCAATACATTGAAGAGGGAGTTGATTTACCAACACGAATACGATACGGAAGCAGCTCTTTGTGAAGTAATTGAGCATTATGCATATCATGAATATAATATGGAGCGCCCTCACACCTTCAATAACGGGAAAACACTGTTCTAGGATATTGTCAAGGACTTACCGCGTAAGCGTTGCACCGCAGGTTTTATAGTTTCAGAGATTGAGGATGTTTACCGCCTTGAACCAACGTGGATAACACGTGCAACTTCTACGATGGGCAACACAGGTAACCGCCTCTACACCACATAGGTTCATATTGAGAAATATGTGGGAATTGTTTATACTTTGAACAGAGGGGGGCAGAGTATGAATGTAATGCCAATTTCAGAATTAATTGAAGAAGTGACAAGAATTTGCAAAAAAAATGGTGTAGAACATCTGGCTTTGTTTGGATCTTTTGCTACTGGAACAGCACTGCCTACCAGTGATATTGATTTTGTTGTGTATGGATGCTCTGATATTTTAAAGTTAGAAAAGGATCTTGAAGAAATCGATACACTTAGGAAAATCGATATTTTTAACTATGAGGATATACATAATGAATATTTGTTGGAGGATATAAAAAAATATGGCAGACAAATATATTAACCGTTATCATACATTTTGTAAAAGCTTGCAGAATTTGAGTAAAAGCAGAAAGGCGGATCCTACTGCAGATTTTGTTCTTGAAGGAACTGTTTTGAATTTTAATCTAACATTTGATATTGCATGGAAGGTTATGAAAGATATTTTGATTAAGAAAATGGAAATCCTCGAATTTGCAGCCGGATCACCTAGGCAAACCCTAGAACAGGCTTTTGTGAATGGAATTATAGATGATGATACATGGTTACAGATGCTTCGTACAAGAAATCAATTGGCTCATGATTATGATGGTACCTTTGCTAAGAAAAAATTTTATGATATCGTAGACAAGTATTACTCCTTGTTCGAAAAATTTAAAGAAAAAGCTAGAAATTACTATGTTGAATAAGAACTAGTAAAAACTTCAGGAAAATCGCATAGCGAAATTCCTGAAGTTTCTTAAAAGAAATTTACTCCTCTTCCGGATACTTCAATCCCCATTCTTTCCGGCAGTTTGTCATGATATTCATAACATCCCGGCTATAATCCAGATGCAGAAG
>CAVBGA010000170.1:0-2852 GCA_963594675.1 Lachnospiraceae bacterium | reverse complement strand
CGCGATTACGAAGTCCGTTCATAATCAGTGTCTGGTGTGTCTCTGCAAGTCCAAGCTCCCACGGAAGTCCTGCATTGTGGATGGAACTTCTCGGTGCTGCACCTGTACCTCCGTCATATCCAGAGATCAGAACAGTCTGTGCTCCGGCTTTTGCAACACCGGCTGCGACTGTACCAACGCCTGCCTCGGAAACCAGTTTTACGGAAATATCCGCATATTTGTTTGCGTTTTTCAGGTCATAGATCAGCTCCGCCAGGTCCTCGATGGAGTAGATATCGTGATGCGGTGGCGGGGAGATCAGGCTGACTCCTGGTGTGGAATGACGGGTTTTTGCGATCCACGGATATACTTTCTTTGCAGGAAGATGTCCGCCTTCACCAGGTTTTGCACCCTGAGCCATTTTGATCTGAATCTCCTGAGCACTTACAAGGTATTTGCTGGTAACACCAAAACGTCCGGAAGCTACCTGTTTGATTGCGGAGCATCGATTCAAGCCGTCTGGTCCCACCTCAAGACGATCGTAATCTTCACCACCTTCACCACTGTTGGATTTACCGTGAAGGGTGTTCATGGCAATCGCCAAAGTCTCATGAGCCTCTTTAGAAATAGAACCATAGGACATAGCACCTGTTTTAAATCTTTGTACAATGGAATCCACGCTCTCTACTTCTTCAATAGGAACGCCCTTTTCCGGGAACTTAAAGCTTAAAAGATCTCGCAATGTACCTTCTCTATGTTCAGAATTTACCAGAGCTGTATATTCCTTAAACAGCTTATAATCTCCACGTTTTGTTGACTCCTGCAGAAGATGGATTGTCTGAGGATTGTAAAGATGCTGCTCACCCTGGCTTCTCATCTTATGGCGTCCTACACTATCCAGAGTCAGATCTACATTCAATCCCAGGGGATCAAAAGCTTTCGAATGAAGCTCGTCATTCTCTCTCTCAATATCTTCCAGAGTAATACCTCCAACACGGCTTACCGTATTGCCAAAGTATGCGTCGATAACACTAGGGTCAATGCCAATAGCCTCAAAAATCTGAGCACCCTGATAGGACTGAATGGTGGAAATGCCCATTTTAGAAGCAATCTTTACAATGCCATGAAGCACGGCATCATTATAATCATTTACCGCTGCATAGTAGTCCTTTTCCAGCATACCGGTATCAATCAAATCCCTAATGGTATCCTGAGCCAGATAAGGATTAATCGCACTGGCACCATAACCCAACAGAGTAGCAAAATGATGTACTTCTCTAGGTTCTCCAGACTCCAGAATCACAGCCAGGGAGGTACGCTTCTTAGTCACAACCAAATGCTGATGTACTGCAGATACTGCCAACAATGAAGGAATTGCCACATGGTTTTCATCCACACCTCGATCGGAAAGAATCAAGATATTGGCACCATCCTTAAAAGCCCTATCAACTTCTACAAAGAGATGATCCAAAGCTTTTTTCAGGCTTGTATTTTTGTAATAGAGGATTGGAATGGTCTCAACATGGAAATCACCCTTCATATCTTTAATTTTCAAAAGATCTGTATTGGTAAGGATAGGGTTATTCACCTGCAGCACCTTACAATTCTCTGGCTTCTCTTCCAAAAGGTTACCTTCTGCACCTACATATACTCTTGTAGACGTAACAATCTCCTCACGAATTGCATCAATAGGAGGATTGGTTACTTGAGCAAAAAGCTGTTTAAAATAATTGAAAAGGGGCTGATGCTTCTTATCCAATACCGGAAGAGGCGTATCAATACCCATGGCGGAAATACCCTCGCTGGCATTCAATGCCATATTGCGAATGGATGTACGATAATCCTCATAGGTATAGCCAAAAGATTTGCACAAACGCAAACGTTCCTCATTGCTATAGCTCTCCACCTTTTTGTTAGGGATCTTAAGATCGGACAGATTTACCAACTGTGAATCAAGCCACTCTCCATAAGGCTGACGGGAAGCATAAGACTCTTTCAGCTCATCATCAGAAACTACTCTTCCAGCAATGGTGTCTACCATAAGCATCTTTCCAGGATGCAAACGCTCTTTCTCAAGAATATGCTCAGGAGCAATATCCAAGACACCTACCTCAGAAGATAGAATCATGTAACCGTCATCTGTAATATAATATCTGGAAGGTCTCAGACCATTACGGTCAAGCACAGCTCCCATAATATCTCCATCAGTGAAAAGAATGGATGCAGGACCATCCCATGGTTCCATCATAGTTGAATAGTAATGATAGAAGTCTTTCTTTTTCTGAGTCATAGTACGATTGTTTGCCCAAGGCTCCGGAATCAGGATCATAACTGCCAATGGCAAAGGCATTCCGTTCATAACCAAAAACTCTAAGGTATTATCCAACATAGCGGAGTCAGAACCAGAAGCACTGACTACTGGAAGCACTTTATTGATGTCATGTTGAAGAGCACCATTTTCCATATTCTCTTCTCTGGCCAGCATCTTATCTGCATTACCTCTAATGGTATTGATCTCACCATTATGGACGATAAAACGATAGGGATGCGCACGTTCCCAACTTGGCATAGTATTGGTACTGAAACGAGAATGTACCATGGCAATTGCTGATTCATAATCCGGGCTCTGAAGATCCAGGAAGAAGGTTCTCAGCTGTCCTACCAAAAACATACCTTTATAGGCGATGGTTCTGCTGGACAGGGAAGGTACATAGGTATCATCATTGGACTGTTCAAAAATTCTGCGAACAATATACAGTTTTCTATCAAATTCCAGTCCCTTTTCCACTTCCTCAGGACGCTCCACAAAACCCTGCATGATCCGCGGCATTTTCTCCAAGGCTTTATGGCCCAACACAGTAGGAGCCGTGGGA
>CAVBGA010000169.1:0-7490 GCA_963594675.1 Lachnospiraceae bacterium | reverse complement strand
TCATATTCCCTTGCAGCTTTTCTTTAATCGATCAGACATGCCAGGTGGGTCTACTTTAGGTAATATATCCAGCAGTCAGGTGGCCATTCCAACGGCGGATATTGGTTTAGCTCAATTAGCCATGCATTCGCCCTATGAGACAGCTGGGGTTAAGGATCTGGCGTATATGATTCGTTTGGCGGAAGTTTTTTATCAGGCAGATCTTGCTATGGAAGCGGATGGATATTTTAAGGTAGAATAAGGAGATTGCTATGGATCATTTTGAATTACATTCCGAATATAAACCTACTGGGGATCAGCCCCAGGCAATTGAGAAATTGGTGAAGGGATTTAAAGAAGGAAATCAATTTGAGACTCTGCTAGGTGTTACCGGTTCCGGCAAGACATTTACAATGGCAAACGTGATTAAGGAACTAAATCGTCCAACCTTGATTCTCGCCCATAATAAAACTCTAGCGGCCCAATTGTATGGTGAAATGAAGGAGTTCTTTCCCGAAAATTCTGTAGAATATTTTGTCTCCTATTATGATTACTATCAGCCGGAAGCCTATGTGCCCTCTAGTGATACCTATATAGCTAAGGATTCTGCCATTAATGATGAGATCGATAAGTTGAGATTATCAGCCACAGCGGCCCTCAGTGAGCGAAGGGATGTAATCATCGTCTCCAGTGTTTCCTGCATCTATGGCATTGGAAGTCCTCACGACTACCAAAATATGATTATCTCTCTGAGACCGGGCATGGAAAAAGAGAGAGATGAACTTCTTCGGCGTTTGGTAGATATTCAATATGATCGCAATGATATGGATTTTCGCAGGGGTACTTTCCGAGTAAGAGGAGATGTTGTGGAAATTTTCCCGGCAGATGAGTCGGACAAAGCCTATCGCGTGGAATTTTTTGGAGATGAGATCGATCGAATTACAGAAATAGATGTGCTTACAGGAGAAATCCAGCGGGAGATGAATCATGTGGCTATTTTTCCGGCTTCTCATTATGTTGTACCAATGGAACAGATCCATAGAGCGGCAAAAGATATTGAGGCGGAACTTGAGGAGAGAATTCGCTATTTTAAAAGCGAAGATAAGCTTTTGGAAGCTCAGAGAATCGAAGAGAGAACGAATTTTGATCTGGAAATGCTTAAGGAAACTGGTTTTTGTTCTGGAATTGAGAACTATTCCCGACATTTGGCAGGTTTAGCTCCAGGACAACCGCCATATACTTTGATGGACTATTTTGGCGATGAATTTCTTCTTATTATAGATGAGTCTCATATGACAGTTCCCCAAATTCGTGGCATGTATGCTGGCGATCAGTCGAGAAAAAGTACCTTGGTAGATTATGGCTTTCGCCTGCCTTCCGCTAAGGATAATCGACCCTTGAATTTTGAAGAATTTGAGAACCGCATTGATCAGGTGCTGTTTGTTTCTGCCACTCCGGGCCCCTATGAAACGGATCATGAGCTTCTTCGGGCAGAACAGATTATACGTCCGACAGGACTTTTGGATCCAGCAGTGGATGTACGACCGGTAGAGGGGCAGATTGATGACCTGATTTCTGAGGTGTACAAGGAGACGGAAAAAGGACATAAGGTCTTGGTTACAACCTTAACTAAGAAGATGGCTGAGGATTTAACGGACTATATGAAGGAACTAGGGATAAGGGTAAAATACCTGCATTCGGATATTGATACTTTGGAACGTACAGAAATTATTCGAGACATGCGCTTGGATGTTTTTGATGTTTTGGTGGGCATCAATCTTCTTAGAGAAGGTTTGGATATTCCGGAGATTACCTTGGTTGCTATTTTGGATGCAGATAAAGAAGGATTTTTACGTTCTGAAACCTCATTGATCCAGACCATAGGACGTGCCGCCAGAAATTCAGAAGGCCATGTGATTATGTATGCAGATAAAGAGACCGATTCCATGAGAATGGCTATTGGTGAGACTATGCGTCGACGTGAAATCCAGAGCAAATATAATGAAGAACATGGTATAACTCCACAAACCATTAAGAAAGCAGTTCGGGATTTGATCAGTATTTCTAAGGAAGTAGCAAAAACGGAAGATGAGCTGGCAAAGGATCCGGAATCTATGAGTGAAGACGAACTGAAGAAGTTGGTAAAGAAAGTAGAGAAAGAGATGCGAAAGGCAGCGGCCGATTTGAACTTCGAAGCAGCAGCTCAGTTGCGTGACCAGATGATTCAATTGAAACAGAATCTGGAAGAGGTTCATAGAGATATAAATTAGGATTGAGAAAGGAAAAGAGGAAAAAACCTTGACAGGAGAAAATAACTATGATATCCTGTCAAGGTATGAAAACAAAGAAGAGTATCCACTCTCACCATACCACAGGAGTGCATATGGTTTTATATTGATAAGTAAGGATATGCCGGGGATTATTATGGTAGTAACCTTAGATACAATATATTAGTGGATAGTCTGGCTATCCGCTTTTTTCATGTCTTAATTGATAAGCTGGCTTTAGCAGGCAATCGAAAAGTGCGGATACCTTTGAATGTATGCCTGATGATATGAGAGTAATGATGGAGGTACACTAAAATTAGCGATTTAATGATTAATGAGCAGATTCGTGACCGTGAAGTCCGTCTGATCGGAACGAATGGGGAACAGCTGGGAATTATGTCATCCAGAGAAGCGTACAATATTGCGGTTGAGGCAGGGCTTGATCTTGTAAAGATTGCACCTACAGCAAAACCACCTGTATGCAAGATTGTCGATTACGGAAAATTCAAGTATGAGCAGTCCAGAAAAGAAAAGGATGCCAGAAAGAAGCAGAAAACAATTGAGATCAAGGAGATCCGTCTTTCTCCGAATATCGATACCAATGACTTAAACACCAAAATCAGTGCCGCCAGAAAATTCCTGACTAAGGGCGACAGAGTAAAGATTACTCTTCGTTTCAGAGGTCGTGAGATGGCTCACATGCATGCCAGCAAGTATATCTTAGATGACTTCGCGGAGAAGCTTTCTGATATTGCTGTGATTGACAAGGCACCAAAGGTAGAAGGCAGAAGCATGACGATGTTCCTGAGTGAAAAACGTCAGTAAACACAATTCAAGGAGGAATATAAAATGCCTAAGATTAAAACAAGCAGAGCTGCTGCAAAGAGATTCAAAAAAACAGGAACCGGTAAATTAGTTAGAAATAAAGCATATAAGAGCCATATCCTGACCAAAAAATCTCAGAAGAGAAAGAGAAATCTGAGAAAAGACATCGTAACAGATGCAACAAACGTTAAGAGCATGAAGAAGATTTTACCGTACATGTAATTAGGTTTTAAGGAGGAAGATCAGAATGGCAAGAATTAAAGGCGGATTAAACGCTAAAAAAAGACATAACAGAACACTGAAACTGGCTAAAGGTTATAGAGGAGCCAGATCTAAACAGTATAGAGTAGCAAAACAGTCTGTAATGAGAGCTCTTACAAGCGCTTATGCAGGAAGAAGACAGAAAAAACGTCAGTTCAGACAGCTTTGGATCGCTCGTATCAATGCAGCTGCAAGAATGAATGGCCTTTCCTACAGCAAATTTATGTATGGACTGAAACAGGCAGATGTTCAGCTCGATAGAAAAGTATTGGCTGATATGGCTGTAAATGATGCAGAGGGATTTGCTACATTAGCAGAACTTGCTAAATCTAAATTAGCTTAATCAAAATATATTATCAAATTGTAATATATTTTCTTCATGAACAAAGAAATAATCATAAAATAGTTATAAAAAAACGAGTAACTATCTTATATTATTTCTTTGTTTTTTTTTTCACTCATGATATAATATCTTTGTTAAACGTTAGGTCGTTTGTAAACCTTGGGGAAGGGTTATATTCGACAATTATTTTTAAAGCGGAGGTATTTATTATGTCACCAAAGATTCAGGAAGTTGCAGATCTTGTAACAAGAGGAAAAGCTAAATTAGTAGGACCGGCTGTACAGGCAGCTCTGGATGAGGGATGTGATCCCACAGAGATCCTTAATGGCGGTATGATCGACGCTATGGCAGTTGTAGGTGAGAAGTTCAAAAACAATGAGATCTTCGTACCAGAGATGTTGGTAGCTGCAAGAGCTATGAAAAAAGGTGTTGATGTTCTGAAACCACATCTTGCTGCTGGTAGTACAGGAGCTATGGGTAAACTGATCATCGCTACAGTAGCAGGCGACCTTCATGATATCGGTAAAAACCTTGTTGCTATGATGATTGAGTCTGCAGGATTCGAAGTTATCGACCTTGGCGTAGACGTTCCGATTGAGAAAATCATCGAGTGTTACAAAGAGAACCCAGATACAAAGATTATCTGCCTCTCTGCACTGCTTACAACAACAATGCCATCTCTGAGAGACACTGTTGCAGCTCTTAATGAGTCTGACTTCAGAAGTAACATCAAGATCATGGTTGGTGGAGCTCCTATCACTCAGGAATTCGCTGATGAGATCGGTGCTGATGGTTATTCAGAGGATGCAGCTTCTGCAGCAACACTTGCTAAAGAACTTGCTCAGTAATTTCCAGAATAATGAAGTATATGGGATGCCGCGATTTATCGCGGCATCCTTTTTGCTTTATAAAAATGGTGGGGGATATAGTCTTTCAATTTTGAGAATTCCGTTTGCCTGCCTTTCACTTTCAAGTTATAATATGAAATAAATAAGATCGTTATTGAATCAATCATAGGTATATAAATTACGATAAAAAGATAAGGTGGTGCGGAGGATGGAAAATAATACGGTGACAATTACCTTAGAAAAAGACGGAGAGAAACAGCTAATAGCACTTCAGGAGAAGGAATCTATTTTGGAGGCTATTAAGAGAAGTGGCACATATATAAATGCTGTTTGTGGCGGCAAGGGCAGTTGTGGAAAGTGTAAGATTCAAATTTTAGAGGGTTCACTTGATGTTACAGCTTCGGATCGTAAACATTTCAGTCAGGAAGAATTAGCAGCGGGCTATCGCCTGGCTTGTCGTGCCTTTCCACGGGAGGATCTTACCATAAGTATGGAACAGGAGGATGAATCTAGCTTTTCTATTCAGATTGATCATAAAGAGGAAGAACCTGAGGAGTTGCATAATGTGGAAGAGGATGCTTATGACATTGCTGTAGATATTGGTACCACTACGATTGCTATGCAATTACTGGGAAAGAAAAGTAAAAAAACACTTGCTTCCTACGCGACTTTAAATCGACAAAGAGCTTTTGGTGCGGATGTTATTTCAAGAATTCAGGCATCTAATAATGGAAAAGGACAGGAATTGCGAAAGAGTATACAGGAAGATCTGTTAAAGGGATTCCAAGCGTTGGCAAAGGAAGTGGGGATTCAGCCGGAACAGGTGGAAAGAATCGCCATCGGTGGCAATACCACTATGGGCCATCTTCTTATGGGATTTTCTTGTGAAGGGTTAGGGGTATATCCTTTTTCTCCTGTGGATATTGGATTTATTCGACGACCTTTTGCTGAGGTTATGGATAGCGACTATATGCAGGCGGAAATGATCATTCTGCCAGGTATTTCCACTTATGTAGGTGGGGATATTGTTTCCGGCATGTATCAATGCGATTTTATGACGTCAGATAAAACCTGTTTATTGGTAGATCTTGGTACCAATGGAGAAATGGGAATTGGCAATCGAGAAAGAATTATTGTTACCTCTACAGCTGCAGGACCAGCCTTTGAAGGTGGAAATATTTCCTGGGGCATGGGAAGTGTTCAGGGAGCCATTTGTGCTGTGGAGATTACTGAGGATAAGGTAGAACTGGCTACCATTGGAGACAAGCCACCGGTGGGTCTGTGCGGTACAGGTGTAATTGCTACCATTGCAGAATTGATAGATAAAGAATATGTAGATGAGACAGGACGTCTGGAGGAGGAATATTTCAAAGAGGGATATCCACTGGCTAAGACAGAGGATGGTCGAGAGATTACCTTTAGCCAGCAGGATGTCCGGGAAATTCAGTTGGCGAAATCCACAGTGCGGGCGGGAATCGAGGTGTTGCTTCGTCGATTTGGCGTCAGCTATGATCAGGTGGATAAGGTATATCTGGCGGGGGGATTTGGTTATCATATCGACCAGGAAAAGGCTATTACCATTGGACTTCTGCCTTCGGAATTCCGAGGTAAGATTGATGCTATTGGCAATAGTTCTTTAGGGGGAGCGGTCAAATTCCTGACCAATGAGCAAAGCTGTGATGACATGGAGAAAATATTAGATTTATCTACAGAGATTGATCTGTCCACAGATGCGGATTTTAATGATCTTTACATGGAACATATGTTTTTTGAAGAGTAAGGAGTTATAACATATGGATCTGTTTGATTATGTGAAAGAAAAAAATTTAGAGACGAAGGCTCCGCTGGCTTCTAGGATGCGCCCTACATCTTTAGAAGAGGTAGTGGGTCAGGAGCATATTCTTGGAGAAGGGAAAATGCTGAGTCGGGCAATTCGGGCGGACAAATTAGGATCGGTTATTTTTTATGGCCCTCCAGGTACAGGAAAAACTACGCTGGCCAAAGTGATTGCTAATACCACCAGTGCACATTTCGCCCAATTGAATGCTACCACTGCTGGCAAAAAGGATATGGAAGGCGTGGTAAAGGAAGCTGGGGACATGCTGGGCATGTATGGAAAGAAAACGATTCTTTTCATTGATGAGATTCATCGCTTTAACAAAGGACAGCAGGACTACCTTCTTCCTTTTGTGGAAGATGGAAGGTTGATCCTGATTGGAGCAACCACGGAAAATCCTTATTTTGAGGTGAATCGGGCTTTGCTCTCCAGATCCTTGATTTTTGAGTTAAAACCATTGAAAAAAGAGGATATTGCAGGCATTCTGGATCGAGCTGTTGCGGATCCCCAAAAAGGCATGGGCCTATATCAGGCTAGCTTGGATGAGGATGCTAGGGATTTCCTGGCAGATGTTAGCGGGGGCGATGCCAGAACAGCTTTAAATGCTCTGGAACTAGCTATTCTTACCACCCCGATGGATAAGGATGGAATCATTCATATTGACTTGGACACAGCTTCGGAATGTATTCAGAAGAGGGTGTTGGGATATGATAAAGGTGGAGATCAGCACTATGATACGATTTCTGCTTTTATTAAGAGTATGAGAGGATCCGATCCGGATGCGGCGGTTTTTTATCTGGCTAAGATGTTGGCGGCAGGAGAAGATATTAAATTTATTTCCCGGAGAATTATGATCTGTTCGGCTGAGGATGTGGGAAATGCAGATCCCCAGGCTTTGGTGGTAGCAACAGCAGCGACTCAGGCAGTGGAGCGCATTGGAATGCCGGAGGCACAGATTATTTTATCCCAAGCGGCTACTTATGTGGCTTGTGCGCCAAAGAGCAATGCCGCCTGCAATGCTATTTTTGAAGCAGCCTCTGCGGTAGAAAATACTCAATTTTCAGTGCCTACACATCTCCAGGATGCCCATTATGGTGGGGCAGGAAAAATGGGTCACGGGGTAGGATATC
>CAVBGA010000168.1:0-33160 GCA_963594675.1 Lachnospiraceae bacterium | reverse complement strand
CAGGAAAGCGGAAAGAGTGTTGATGTTAAAATGTATGCGGTTTTGAAGGTATATCTGATTTATATATAATCCATTTTTATTTTGGTTCTACAGTTTGACTGTAGGACTTTTTTTGTCGTATGGGAAATAGGAAATTTCATTCCAATATGATAATGCCGTGGTGATGTGTACCAGCGAGAAGAAAATGGGGGGAGAATCCTAAAAAAAGGGATTCTCCCCCTATTTTCTTCTGCGACTTGATTTAAATCAAGTCGAAAAATTGCTAGCCCCTTGATTTTATATTAAAATTTTATAAAATGTCTTTGCTTTGCTTTGCTTTAGACATGTATTGGCAAAATTACAGATAATAGTTGTTAATGTGGATTATTTTGTGTACTGGCAGCACAATGTTGAGGATATTTGTAAATTTGCAATAAATGCTTAGAAAGCAGAGTTAGTAGAGGAGTGAATAGAGTATGGGAGTATTAACTAGTGAAGATAAAAGCGACCTGATCCATTTAGTTAAATGTGTATATGGCATTAAGTCAGAGGCTGTACAGGAGGCATTTCTTAGTAAAGCGAGGATCCATAAGCTCAGTGCCAAGGATATTCTTATCCAGGAAAATGAAGCTGTGCATGAGGTTCCTTTTTTATTGCAAGGAATTACCAAGGGATATAGCAAAAATTTCAAAGGTGACATACAGGTGCATTGTTTTCAACATCTGAAAGGGGAAGTTCCGTTGGGAATCACGTATTTGTCATTCCCCATGATTACCATGCATACTATTGAAGCAGTAACGCCCTGTCGAATTGCACTTCTTCCCTTGGAGTTTATATATGAGTTGACGAAAACAAATTTAGAAGCAGCCTTGGTATGTAATCGTATGGTGGGACGTTGTTCCAGGAAGGTTTATGAGGAAAAGCAGATTCTCTTACAATACAATTTAAGTCAGCGCTATGAATATTTCAGAGATACCTATCCGGATCTTCTTCCTTATTTAAATAAGAAAGACATTGCTTCATTTTTGAACATGACCCCGGAATCCTTTAGTCGGGTATTAAAAAAAGTAGAAGAATAAAGAAGAAAATAGAAGGTAAAAAATGAATTTTGCAAGAATCTGTATTCATTGTATGAAGGAGAAAGCTTCCACAGGGCGTTTTTGTCCCTATTGTGGAAACGTAAATGAAAGCTATAGGCCAGGACCAGATGTACTTCCGCCTTTTACACGTTTGAATGGAAAATATATTTTAGGTAAAGCTTTGGGAGCCGGTGGTTTTGGAATTACTTATATTGCTTTGGATGTCAATCTGCAGGTGGCCGTGGCCATCAAAGAGTTATTTATGCGAAATATTTCCCAGCGCAGCAGGGGAAATGCCTTATATGTGGATGCAAACAATCGGGAATGTTTTGAGGAGAATAAGAATTATTTTATGCAGGAAGCCAGGGCTCTTGCAAGGATTAATGAAAAGGACAATGTGGGAATAGGCATAGTAGGGGTAAAGGATATCTTTTCTGAAAACAATACGGAATATATGGTCATGGAGTATCTGGCGGGAGAGACCCTTATGGCGAAAGTTGCTCGCAGGCCTATGTCCTATGAGGCTGTGAAAGTCTTAATGTCACCCATTTGTTTTTCATTGATGAAAATTCACCAGGAGAAGGTTCTTCATCTGGATGTAGCACCGGATAATATTATGATTTTGCCGGATTATTATGCAAAGTTATTGGATTTTGGTGCAGCGAAATATATTAGTGGGAAAAAAACAGAGAATCAACAATACACCTATAAGAAGGGTTTTGCACCTTTGGAACAGAGAAGTAAATACGGTCGTATTGGTCCTTGGACGGATATCTATTCCACAGCAGCTACCATTTATTATTGTATGACTGGAAGACGTCCCATAGATGCGAAAGAGAGGGCTATGGGAGTCGTGTTAGAGAGACCTTCCACATTACATGTGCGGATGCCTAGATCGGCGGAGGATGCTTTGATGCAGGCTTTACAGGTGGATCCAGTAAGACGATATACCAATATGGCGGAATTTTGGAGAGCTTTTACAGAAAAGAAACATTGGACATTGAATTCCATTTCATTGAGGAACAGAAAATGAGTAAAGAAAAAGGGTTTTTAGGGGCAGAAGGACGAGAACATACAAGGTTTTCTGCTACTGTTTTTAGCAGGGAGGATTCCTACCGCGATCGTGGGGATGGTAAGAGACGACTCACCATCATAGATAGTCACGGGAAAATACAGGAAGTTATTCTGGATGCCTTGGGAAAGGACAGGATTCGCTTTGGTTCCGATCCCAGTCGTTGTGATATTGTTTTCGACGCAAGATTTGTATCCCGGCTTCACGGAGAATTGAAAGTAAGTAAAGATAAGGTGCTATTTGCGGATCAGAACAGTACCAACGGTACCTATTTGGAAGCCAATGGCTCCAGCCGTTTTCTTCACGGAGATAACTTTTTTTATGAACTAAATGATGGAAATATTTTGAGAATCCAGGGGAGAGATGCCCGACCAGACCGGACCATCATGCTTTTGTATACAGAAAGCAGTGAAAAGGGAAGCTGGAGGAGATTTCCTGTGCAGGCGGGGGACGTCACCATAGGAAGAGGTGCTGAGAACAGTATTGTTTTGTCTCATCCTGGAGTTTCTCGACGTCATGCCTTCATCAGAAAACAGGGTGACCACTGTATCCTGGTGGATTATTCCAGTAAGAACGGTATTCTGTTAAATGGAAAATCCGTCAATAAATCAGCGGTACTTCAGGAAAAGGATGTTATTACCATCCTAAACAGTACTTTGATTTATACAGATCAAAATATTTTCTATAAAACATCTCGACAGGGAACCCATATTCAGATTCGCAATGTGAACAAATATGTGGGAAAGGATCATAAGCAGATTTTAAATCATGTGAACTGCGATATTGAAAGTAATGATTTTGTGGCTATTATAGGTGGTTCCGGTGCGGGAAAAACCACCTTGATGAATGCTATCAGTGGATTTGACCGTAAGGTGGAAGGCAGTATCCGCTACAATGGGACAGAATTGAGGAACCATTTTAAGGAATGGAAGAGCATGATCGGTTATGTGCCTCAGGAGGATATTATTTTCGAAAATCTTACCCTCCGCAGAATGCTGACCTACACAGCAGATCTGAAGATGCCGCCAGATACATCCCGACAGGAGAAAGAGAAAAGAATTAGTCAGGTTCTGGCTATGGTAGAGCTGACTGCTCATCAAAATACGCTGATTCGCAAACTATCAGGAGGTCAGAAAAAGCGAGCCAGTATCGCTGTGGAACTTCTGGCAGATCCCGGCGTGTTTTTCCTGGATGAGCCAACTTCCGGCCTGGATCCGGGAACGGAGCAGAAGCTGATGCAGACCTTAAGCAGGTTGTCGAAAAAAGAAGGAAAAACCATTATTATGGTAACCCATACCACCCAGAGTCTTGAGTTGTGTGACAAGGTAATTTTTATGGGACAGGGAGGCAGGATTTGCTTTTATGGAACCACAGCGGAAGCGAAGGAATACTTTGGAAGCCCTAATCTGGTAGATATTTATAATATGATATCCGATGAGGCAGACAAATGGTCGGAGAAATATGGAAGGACATTTCCGGTAGATAGTCGTGGACCACTTTCAAGGGGCGGGAAAGATAAGTTGAAAAAAAGAAATTTTGACCTTCAATTCAAACAATTTCCTATTTTAACTATGCGGTATATGGAATTGATGAAAAATGATCCTTCCCGACTGGGGGTTCTATTGTTGCAGCCCATATTGATCGCTTTGCTTTTAGCTATGGTGGCCAATGAGGATGTTTTTGACATTTATGATGATACAAAATCCATTCTCTTTTCCCTTAGCTGTGCCGGCATTTGGATAGGACTTTTTAATTCTATACAGGAAATCTGTAAAGAAAGAGCCATATTGAAAAGGGAGTATATGGGAGATTTGAAGCTGCCCTGGTATGTGCTCTCCAAATTTGCAGTGCAGACCCTTCTGGGAATGATTCAGGCAGGACTTATGACAGCCATTTTCACTATGAAGGTGGGGCAGGCGGAGCAGGGAATCCTCTGGGACAATCCCAATATAGAAACCTTCCTGACTCTTTGGCTAACCATTGAGGCTTCCATGGCCCTGGGCTTTGTCATCTCTTCTCTGGTTAAGAGCGGCGATAAGGCCATGACCCTGGCACCTTTTATCTTGATTATTCAGCTTTTGTTTGCAGGAATTCTATTCGAGTTGGACGGCATCAGCGAATATTTTTCCTATGTGACCATTAGTAAGTGGTCGGTGGAAAGTTTGGGAAGTATTGCTCATCTAAATGATCTGACCAAGAAAATTCAAGAACAGATTCCCACAGCGGAACATGAATTTGAGGAAATTTTCGAGTCCAGCACGGCCCATCTTATGAATGATTGGAGAATCTTATTGGCAATGACAGGAATCTGTATGATTCTTTGCATGATTTTATTGCGAAGAATTTCCAAGGATGGAAGATAATTGGGAAACAAGCGAGTTTTGACTATGTAAGCGATAATTATGAGGAGAAAAAGCATGAAAGAGTGTAGCAAATGTGGAACAAGATTGCCAGATTATGCAGCATTTTGTTCAGAGTGTGGGGAGAAGCAGACAGATGCGGTAGGGGCTACGGAACTTTTTACAGAATATGTTCCAGTAGAAAGAGAATCTTCCAGGCCAAGGAGTGTTATTTCCGATATTCCAAAAGCGACAGAAAATCCATTTATGCATGCGCCGGGTGCGGATGACCTTTTGGAAAATTCTGGAGAAGAGCATTTTGAAAATCCTAGAGTAGAGGAGCATTTGGAATATTCGAGCAAGGAAGCAGTCCTGGAAAATGAGAAAAAGCCGGAAAGGGAGCATCCAGAAGGAATGGTATGTGTATATTGCGGGACAAGTCTGAAAGCAGGCTATCGTTGTTGCCCGGAGTGCGGCAGGACAGTTCCCGATGCACTCTTAAAGAAGGCGCCCAAAGAGGATTCAGGGATATATGTTACAAGTGATGAGGAAGTCACGCGATTTGAAAGCTACGGGAAGACCTATGGTGTTAAGTCCGAAAGGCCAGATGTGAGAAGAGAGAGAATGGGAGCTTATGGTGGTTCGGCAGATTACAGGATGGGAGCTTATGGTAGTTCGGCAAGTCAAAAGCTGCTATCTCTGATCAATAGCAATCTTTTCCTTGTATTTGGGATTGTTTACAGCCTTAGCCTGGCCTACGGCCTTTTTTCGGAGTTTACTTTTGTAAATATCCTATGCCATCTTTTCCCAATTTTACTTTGCATTGCATTTTGGATGGTTTACACAGAGGGAAGAAAAGGAAATTTATGTAGCCCAGGTTTTTCTATCTATCAGGTAATTACCGTGATTCGCCTGGTGTTTTGGATTGTTATTTGCATCCCTAGTATTATTCTTATTTTTTCGATAGATGAGTTGAGAGAAATGCCTTTATTGATCTTGCTTGTGGTAGTGTTTTTTGGCCTGAACATTGCCTATTACTGGCTTTTCATGAAAACCAGCAAAAGTATGACTAAGGTGGCTATGGGGGATGGCAATCAAATTTTTGTAAGCATATATATCATCGTTATTTTGTGTATTAATGTAGCGAGACGAATTATTACTTTCTTTGTTATGGGCATTATCCAGTTGATGGCACAGGGGGCAAGCTCATTATTTGGAGGTCTCTTGAGTGGAGTAGATAGTGGATATGGTTATGGCTATGACACAGCTTCCAGTGCTATGAGTGCTATTTTTAGTCAGATTGCCAGTATATTTGGCATTAGTCAAAATACTGGACAGATGCTTCTGGAAATTGTATTGCCAATTCTTGAGATTATTTTACTGATGAAATTACGTCCAAATGCAAAGAAATAAGAAGGGTGGATGGAAGAATGAAAATCTGTAAAAATTGTGGCTTCCAGAACAATGATCAATATAGTTTCTGTGTCAGATGTGGGACTTCCTTGTCGGAAAATCAGGGGCGAAAGCGTTCAGGCTCTGGAAACAAAAACAACAAAGCTCTTATTCGATTGCTGCTGTTTATGATCATAGTTTTGGGACTGGGTGTGTTTGCCTATTTGCGGATGTCTGATGGCTCTGGTCTCACGGGAGCAAAAGATAAAAGTTCTTACAAATCAACCCATATTGTGGAGTATGATGGCCAGGTATATACCAGCTATCAGGTAGATAAGCAGGATTGGAAGGTGATCGATGACGACTATCATTCTTCATTTATCATCTATGATGATCAGATTTATATGAGAAAAATTCAAGGCGATGATGATCAGAAGGCACAATTGCTTCAGATGAATTTGGATGGGAATAATAGAAAAGTCCTTGCAGAAAATGTCACGACAAGGTATGGCTTGCGTCTCTATAATAATAAGCTTTATTTTGCTGTGGTTACAGCGGACGGCACTATAGGCAGGAGATCTGTAAACCTTAAGGATCTTACTATTTCCCAAAGTGAAAGATACCATATTGAAGATGTAAGTGATGATGTGTGGATTCTTTCTGGGACTGGCGGGGATAGACTTGGGAAGGTTTTTCAATGCAAACCAGGGTTTGAAGATGTTGAGCAGCTTAAAGGGGTTCCTGACGGTGAATGCCTTGGTTACTATGATGGACGAGTCTATTTCCAGGATAGAGACAGTGAAAGTTATCCTATCTACTCCTATGATATTGAAAGTGGATCCTTCTCTACTCTCGTAGAAGGATATGATGAAGATGGCACCTTAAGCAATGGAAATATTTATTATGCAGATAAAACAGATACGGGAACCATTTTGCATCGGATTGATCTTTCGGACAACAATGCTGAGTATGAATATGAGCTGAATAATGTTGATCTTTATATGAAGGGATGTTTTTATCAAATAGAGAATAAGCTCTATGTCATGCGATTTGCCAGAGATAATATGGAAAGAAATACGGAAATTATTGAGTTAAATCTGGACAATAGCGAATATGGAGTGGTAGGCGGTTGGCTGAATACGGAGATTCGGGATAATTATATCGCTGAGGCCGAAAATGGACTTAGGATGTATATCCAAAATGGAAACTATATTGCAGATGTAGGAAATATGTCCAATCTTGCCTATGCTTTATATGATGTGGATGGTGATCAGTTAGAAGAAATGATCATTCGTGGAACAGGAAGCAATGGTGTTTATGACTATCTTCTCTATCGTTATACCAGTGGCGCTGTGGAAAGTGTGGGATCTGCGGACAGCTACGTCGATGGAAACGGCGAATATTCCTACACGGATCAGTCAGAAATTATTACCGTAAATCAGGAAAAAACCAGCTATTGGGATCTTTTCCAGGAGAACAAAGCCTTCCTGTATTTTACGGATATATAAAAAGATATGAAAAACGATAAGGAGGACTTCTTATGGTATGTAAACATTGTGGTGCACAAATAAAGGATGGAAGTAAGTTTTGTATTCACTGTGGAAAACCGATTTCATCTGTGAAGCAAAGGGATGTATGGGAGGACGTGGATCCCTATGGTACCGCTGATTCCTATGATGATCCTTATAATGATCTCTATAATGATTCTAGCTACAATAGAAATAAGACCCCTATTATCGTGGGAGTGGTAGTAGCAGTACTGGCAATTACGGTAGTCTGGGGGGCTGTGGTACTGCATGGGATGAAATCAGAGAGCTCAGACGATACCCAGACGGCAAACGTGACCAATGAGACCCATACGAAATATAAACAGGTTACAGAGACCCCTACCCCCACACCTACTGAGGAGATCACGGCAACACCTGCTGCAACGGAAGCTCCTACAGCAATGCCTACGGCAAATCCGGCGCCGAACACATCTGTGGCAACAGATAATAGCTATATTTTTGCGGATAGTAGTTCTCGTCTTCTTTCTGAAAGTGAGCTGGTAGGACTTAGCGAATGGCAGCTGCGTATTGCAAGAAATGAAATGTATGCCCGTCATGGAAAAATTTTCCAGAGTACAGATTTGCAAAATTATTTTAATTCTCAGAGCTGGTATACACCTTCTACATCATTTAGCAGCAGTCAGATGAACCAGACGGAACTTAAAAATGCCAAGCTGATTTCTGACTATGAAGCGAAGTGCGGATATAGCTCTTCCAGTTCTAGCTCAGGCAGCAGCACTGCATCAAGCAGTTCTAACACAGCAACAGACAATAGCTATATTTTTGCAGATAGCGATACACGTCTGCTGTCTCAGAGTGAACTGGTTGGATTAAGTGCCTGGGAGTTGCGTATTGCTAGAAACGAAATCTGTGCTCGACATGGAAGAACCTTTAAGACAACAGAGCTGCAGAATTATTTTAATAATCAAATGTGGTATGTGCCTAGTGCCAGCTATGATGACAGTATGTTAAATAGCACAGAGCGTGCCAATGCAAAATTAATTACAGATTATGAAGCTTCTTTGGGAATTAGCTATTAGTTATAGATAAATGCTTTTTCCTTGGGGGAAAAGTGTTGACGTGGGCCGGTGAAAGGGTATGATAGACATTGGATACATAGAACACCGGAAAGGAAAATAATTGCTTCATGAAAGTGCTAGAGAAACTGATTAAATATACCACGTCTATTTTATTGATTTTGTGTTTAGGCTGGATTTTGTGCAACAGTGTTGGCAAGATCCCGGAGGCCACGAATATATTTGCTGGAAAGAAGGTCACCCTGCAGGTTCTTCTGGGGGCCTTCTTTTTAGCTGTCTGTCTATGGAGCCTTAGGGTATGGAGCCGCTTCTGGGAAGAAAAGTGGATAAAAAGGGGAAGTATCATTGTATTTTTCCTCGTGTTTTTGGTGCAGATTGTCTATCTGTATTTTGTGCGCTATTATGTAAGCTTTGACAATGTTTTAGTGCTTAATGAAGCAAAGGAAATGCTGGAAACGGGAAAGATTTCCCCGGCTTTTTACAATGCCTATTTCCAAAGATATCCTCACAATTATCCTATTACAGTACTTTTGTATTGGATTTTGCGTGTGGGGGCTAAGCTTGGCATTCATAATGCTCACCTGCTGGCCTGTCTTTTGGGGCTGGTTTGTATGAATCTAGCAATGATCTTTTCCTGGAAGATTATCTGTGCCATGAAGGGACCGGCATGGGGCTTTGTATTTGCTGTGGCAGCTCTTTTAAATCCTATTATTTATATTTGGATTCCCTGGCATTATACCACTGTGTGCATGCTTCCCTTTATCAGTATCTGCATGTATTTGGCAATAAAAATATACAGGGAAAAAGAGGATAAGGTTCCCTGGAAGCTGGCGATTCTATTGGGAATTGCTCTGGCTTTAGGCATGAAACTTAGAATTACCTTGGCTATCTGGGGCATTGCCCTGCTGATTGTGGGGATAGGACTTGAGGTCTGGAAGAGAAAGCATCTTCTGAAAGCCATCATTCCCTTTATGGCTGCTTTCCTTTTGGTTTGGGGCGTCTGCGGTGCTGTGAATCATTATTATGCAGCTTTTGATAGCTCCGATAGGGAATTTACAGTGGCTCATTATTTGATGATGGGATTGAATGGAGATGGTACATTTAACAATGACGATGTAAATTACACAGATCGTATAAGGGGAAAATCTGAGAAGACAAAGGAAGACCTTAAAGTTGCAAAGGAACGTTTGCAGGAAATGGGGCTGGGTGGTTTGATCAAGCATACAGCGAAAAAGATGTTGGTTACCTGGCAGGATGGTTCCTGTGGATTTGATCAGCGCTGGATCATACCCTGTAAATATACCACACCTTATCTTTATATTTGTGGCGAGAAAAATGATGTCTTTTTGTATTATGCCCAGTGTTTTTATGTAATGCTATTACTGTTTACCATTGTGGGAGCGATTTTTAGCCTGAGACAGGGGCAGCTGGGAAGTGCAATGGTGCTGCAGTTGTTTCTTTTGGGCAATATTTTATTTTACTGTCTATGGGAGGCCCAGAGTCATTACAGTATTGGCATGATTTTTGTTTTTTTGATTCTGGCGATTCATGGCATGGAGACATTGAGCAGTTGGAAAATTAAGGATAAGGCGGCAGATTCTACTGTCCTTGTGGGCCTAGGGACTTTCCGGAAAAAGAGGAGACTCTGTTATGGAGTTGGAGCAGGTCTGCTGATCCTGGCTTTGGCGGTATCCCTGTATCGTCCCTTATTTGCCACCCCTATCACCTACAGAATTTTTTCTGTGCGAAATATTTTTAGTGCAGGGGAGAAATTGACAGAACTTACTAAGATGGATGAAATTGTGCAAAGCTTTTCTACAAGAATCGCTTTTAATCACATTCTGGTGCAGGGTTATCTCAATGATACTTCTTATACCGGACCGGGATGTCAGATAGAATTACAAGATGCAAAGGGCAATCTTTTGGCGGAGAGAACCTTAAGTGGGGCTGAGATTACAGCGGAGCAGTTGAAATTAGAGTTTGATCCCATTGTTCCGGAGGGGGAGACAAGCTACCGAATTGTTATAAAACCTCTTATGGAAAAGAAAGAAAATGGTCTAAATCTCTATCGTTTCAATGGTGCCTTGGATCTATATAAGGATGGTGCCATAGTAAAGAATGGCAAGGATGAAAATGGAGACTTGATATTCTCCGTGTATTATGAAGATACGAATGCAAAAGCCTATGCCTAAGGAGGAGTCATGATGGAACCTACATTGTATATTGTAATTCCCTGTTATAACGAGAAGGAAGTTCTCCCCATCACCTCAGAGCTTTTTCTGGAAGAACTGCAGCATTTAATTCATGAGAAAAAGATCAGTGAGAAAAGCCGAATTCTATTTGTTAATGATGGAAGCAAGGATGGTACCTGGAGTCTGATTCGGCAATTAGCCTCTTCTCATGAGGAAATCATTGGAATCAGTCAAAGTAGAAACAGAGGCCATCAAAATGCTGTCCTGGCTGGACTTATGGAGGCCAAAAGCCAATGCGATATCACCATTTCCATCGACTGCGATGGTCAGGATGATATTGCAGCCATGGAACAGATGGTAGATGCCTACCGTGATGGAGCGGAAGTGGTCTATGGGGTGCGAAGTAAACGAGATACGGATACATTTTTCAAGAAATATACAGCAGAAGCTTTTTATAAAATCCTGAATTTTATGGGGGCAGAGGTGGTATTTAACCATGCGGATTATCGCTTGATATCTGCCAAGGTATTAGATGCTTTTGCAGAATTTAAAGAGGTAAATCTCTTTCTGAGAGGAATGATTCCCTTAGTAGGATTTAAAAGTACCTGCGTATACTATGAACGCCATGAGCGAATGGCAGGAGACAGCCATTATCCCTTGTCCAAGATGCTGGCCCTGGCCTTTGATGGAATCACCAGCCTTTCCATAAAGCCCTTGCATATGATAACTGGTTTTGGAGCTTTTGTTGCCGGAATTAGCTTTATTGGAGTCCTGTGGGCAATTATTATGGCTCTGCTTGGAAAAACGGTAAGTGGATGGGCCAGTACCACCTGCATTGTTTGTTTTGTATCAGGTGTTCAGCTCATATGTATGGGAGTTATGGGAGAATATATTGGCAAAATCTATATGGAAACCAAACAACGCCCCAGATATATCATAAGTGAAAGAACCTATGAGCAAAAAGGAAATGAAAAAGAAAGATAGGTAAAGAAAGAATGGAGAAGAGAAGAGAGAAAAAAAGGAGACCGGAGCAAAGAAGAAAGCGTCTCTGTATCCTGGGTGTGATCGTACTGGTGGTCCTGTGTGTGGGACTTGCTTGCCTCTTGCATAAGAAATCTGACAAGAAGGCCGACACAGGAAATGAGAAAACCGCCAGTCAGGATATGACTAGTAGGCAAAGCAAGGAAAACGCAGATCAGTCCAAGGCTCAGAAAACGGAGAAGAAAGATACTTCAGCCAGCGAGGATACAGAGAAGAAATCCTCAGATGATCAGAAGGCTTCCAAGAAAGATGCCAATACAACAGTGACACCCACTCCTACTCCTACCGAGGAACTTCCAGAAAGTGAGCAGGTATATTGGAGCGATAATTGGACTTATGCCTCTAATTCCAAGGTGCATCAGGAGTCTGTTACCCTTTATCACGCGGATTCTTCTGTGCGAAAGGAAGATGGTTATGTTGTGGCGGTAAATGCTGGTCATGGCAGTAAAGCGGCTCAACAGGTTCAGACCCTTTGTCATCCGGATGGAACGGCTAAGGTAACAGGAGGCAGCACGGAAGCGGGTGCAACGACAGCTACCGGTGCCAACAGTGGAACCACTTTTTTGGATGGCAGCACGGAGGCATCGGCAACCCTTTCACTGGCCTTGATTTTGAAAGAGAAACTGTTGGCGGCGGGCTATGATGTGCTTATGCTGCGAGAGTCCGATGACTGTGATTTGGATAATATTGCAAGAACGGTATATGCCAATAACAATGCGGATTGTCATTTGGCTCTTCATTATGATTCTACAGAAAGTGATAAAGGTTTCTTCTATATGGGCGTACCGGAGAATGATAGCTATCGTAGCATGGAACCGGTGGCTTCTCATTGGAGTGAACATGAGCATCTGGGCCAGTCCCTGGTCCAGGGAGAAAGTGCTCTAGGGGTAGGAATTTTCGATGATGGACGCCTGGAGATGGATTTAACCCAGACATCATATTCTACGGTTCCTTCGGTGGACGTAGAGGTAGGAGATCGTGGATCAGATCATTCTCAGGAAACTCAGGAGAAAATTGCCCAGGGAATTGTGGACGGACTTGATGTTTTCTTCGGAATCTAGTTTTATTTTGTTTGACGGATTGCCTTCTTGCCTATAAAATAGTTACATATGCGATAGGAAGAGAAAAGAGGAGAAAAGCATGAAGAAAATATTGATTGCTGTAGTTGTTTGTGCAATTATCGTTGCAGCAGGCCTAGGCTATCATATCCACGCTGAATCTAAGGAAGAGATCCATGATTTTAAAGATCATGTGGCAATCTGTGAAAATGGAACCGGGTGTGATGCCCTTCTGGTGACAGAAGTTTACCAGGACGATGTTCGTGGATGGTTCTTTTATGAAAAGGATGATGCTCTTTATATGGGCATGCAATATGTCATGCAGGATAAGGAAGGCAGAGATGTTTTGTCCGCTTCCGAGTTTTCCCTGTCAAAGACCTTCGAAGGCTTAGATGCTGATGGAATCGAGACCTCGGTTGAAAGAACTGGTGAAAATTGTTTCCATGTGGTATATAGCAAGGATGGCAGTGAGCTCATGAATCTGAACATTCAGTATTCCTGTGAAAGTTCCGATGGAGCAGCTTCCGCAGAGATTACTGTGACGGATGGGGACACAGGAGAAGAATATTATTCTGCAAAGAGAGATTCCCTGACTTAAATAGGAAATGTTGCAAAAGGGTTGTCGTAGAAGCGACAGCTCTTTTTTATTTTTTTAAAAGGGAATATTTCTATAGCGGATAACATTGAATATTTCCCCTGGTATATGATTATGTTCTATCATGTGCAAAAGCCAGAAAGCTTCTTATATGAAGTGGACTTATCAGCCTTATAGAAGGGGATATCATGATTCGATGAGACGCCCTTAGTATTTATATGAAATTCAGGTCAAGAAAACATGAAATCTAATTGCATCACAGGATAGCCTATGATAGAATATCGAATTGGTGATGACAAAGGAGACATTGCTTTTTTTGCGATGTCTTTTTTTTGTATAGAAAATTTTGTTCCTATACGAAAAAATGCTCCGCGGGGATGCGTACACTTTAATGCTTAGAAATGACGATGGGATTTCCGGCATAAAAAACTTTGTCACATATAGACCTGAGGGGAGACTACAGGTAACTCCCTGTAGGTCAGAAAAAAAGAAAGGGGATTTTCTATGAAAGAAAAGAAAAAAATGTCTCTGGCCATGCAGATCTTTATTGCATTGGTCCTGGCCATTATCGCTGGCCTTTTACTGCAGAATTATGCTGATTTTGCTGAAACCTACATTAAACCATTTGGAACGATTTTCCTTAACTTGGTAAAATTCATCGTTGTGCCAATCGTGCTGTTTTCCATCATGTGCGGTATTATTTCCATGAGTGATATCAAGAAGGTCGGTTCCATCGGAGTGAAAACAGTTCTTTATTACCTTTGTACCACCGCCTTTGCCATTACCATCGGATTGATTGGCGGTAATTTGTTCAAGGGAATGTTTCCGGTAGTTGCCACCACAGATCTGTCCTATGAAACCCAGGAAACCACTTCCTTTATGGACACCTTGGTAAATATTTTTCCATCCAATTTTATTACACCTATGTCGGAGGCAAATATGCTTCAGGTAATTGTAATGGCACTTTTGATTGGATTTGCTATTATTCTTGTGGGAGAGGAAAAGAATAAGCGTATTGTGGTAGCTTTTAATGATTTAAATGACATCTTTATGAAATGTATGGAGATGATTCTTAAGCTGTCACCTATCGGTGTATTTTGTCTGCTTTGTCCGGTTATTGCGTCAAACGGACCGGCAATCATCGGCTCACTGGCTATGGTACTTTTGACAGCCTATATCTGCTACATCGTTCATGCAGTAGTGGTATATTCTCTAAGCGTAAAAGTAATGGGTGGTATGAGTCCTGTAAAATTCTTTAAGGGTATGCTTCCGGCCATTATGTTTGCCTTCTCCAGTGCATCTTCTGTGGGAACCCTGCCGATTAATCTGGAGTGTACAGAAAAGTTGGGTGCAAAGCGTGAGATTGCCTCCTTTGTCCTTCCTTTGGGTGCTACCATTAATATGGATGGAACGGCAATTTATCAGGGCGTGTGTGCCATCTTTATTGCCTCCTGCTATGGCATCAATTTGACATTTTCACAGATGATTACGATTGTCCTTACAGCAACATTAGCTTCCATTGGTACCGCAGGTGTTCCAGGAGCTGGAATGGTTATGCTGGCAATGGTTTTGACTTCTGTAGGCCTTCCGGTAGATGGTATTGCCTTGGTTGCCGGTGTAGACCGTATCTTTGATATGGGACGTACCACGGTTAATATTACGGGAGATGCTTCCTGTACTATGGTAGTGTCTAATTTGGAAGCGAAAAAAGAAGCGAGAAAAGCTGCGAAAGCAAATCAATAAAATTTATTGTTGATTATTATGGAGAAGCTGCCAATGGCAGCTTTTCTTTTGCTCATGTGGCTACTTCGCCACCTACAGGACTTGCCATTGGTAGCTCCTTACGGATGCATGGCAATATAAAATAGCCATTCTGACTGAATGCAAGCATTCGCAGAATGGCTATTTTGCATGGCTCTGAATAGTTACATGTTATTGTTATTATATCCGGCTAGGAATTGTCGGGTTCTTTCTTCCTTGGAGTGTTCAAATACATCCTCGGGACGTCCCTGTTCCAGAATATAGCCGTTGTCCATGAAGATCACATGGTCGGCTACATCATGGGCGAAGCCCATTTCATGAGTAACGATAATCATGGTGGTGTTATGGTCGGCCAGTTCCCGGATGACCTTAAGTACCTCTCCTGTCAGTTCAGGATCCAGAGCCGATGTAGGCTCGTCGAAGCAGAGGATGTCTGGGTGGAGCGCCAGGGCTCTGGCGATGGCCACGCGCTGCTGCTGTCCGCCGGACAGCTGATGAGGATAATTACCTTCTCTATTGGAAAGGCCCATTTGATTCAGTAATTCGCGGCCCTGAGCTTCGATGGTGGCGGTATCGTAATTGCCTGCCTCTTTGGCTTTAAGCATAGGAGCCAGAGTAACATTTTCCAAAGCAGTATACTGGGGAAATAGATTAAAGTTCTGGAATACCAGTCCGAAGTGCAGGCGATGCTTGCGAATCTCTGCATCTGTCTGGGAATGGGAATCATTTCCGTCAAAGAGAACATTGCCTCTGACGGAGATTTTTCCAGAGGTGGGCGTTTCCAGGAAATTTAGGCAGCGGAGCAGAGTGGTCTTGCCGCTTCCTGAAGAACCGATGATGGAAATAACCTGACCTTCCTCCATAGAAAAAGAGATATCCTTCAGAACCTGTGTACTATCAAAATTTTTTACAATATGTTCAACATCTAATAATGCCATTGCAGCCTCCTGTTATCTAGAATCAGCGGAAATAGCTGAGTTTCTTCTCAATGTATCCGAAAAGAAGAGTGAGAACACCGCAAAAGAGCAGGTAGAAAATACCTGTATAGAAGAGCGGCCAGATCAGACCCTGAGATTTCGTGAAGGAGTTACCCATGAAGATAATCTCCGTAACGGCAATTACGTTGGCAAGGGAAGTATCCTTTACCAGAGTAATGATCTCGTTTGACATGGGAGGAACAATTCTTTTGATAACCTGGAGCAGCGTAATCTTAAAGAAAATCTGACTGCGGGTCATGCCAAGTACCTGTCCTGCTTCCTGTTGTCCTACCGGAACGGATTGAATACCGCCTCTGTAGATTTCGGAGAAATAACAGGAATAGTTGATGACGAAAGCTACCAAAGCTGCCGCAAATCGTCCCTTATCTCCCAGAGAATTCCAAATGGGATAACCAAGAAGACCCGGACCATAGAAAATAATCATGAGCTGCAGCATAAGAGGAGTTCCTCGAATGACCCAGATTAACAGTTTGATGGGATATTTAAGGACAACGATTCGGTTCATGGAGCCCAGAGAAAGAAGTAGTCCCAGTGGTAATGCCAGGACCAGGGTCAGAAGAAAGAGTTCCAGGGTTGTCCCGAATCCCTGTAATAATTGTGTTGTAACTTGAATAAACATATGCTTCACCTGAAAATACAGGCTGCCACATGAAAGAGATCAGTGACAGCCTGCTATAATTTTTATGATAGTCAATAAGTAGGGGAGTTATGTTACTGTCGTTCACTGCGTCCGCAGTAACCTATTTACTCCAGATCAATCAGGGATTCCTGTACACCATACTGAGTAGCCAGAGTTTCAAGGGAACCGTCATCCTGATAGCTCTTCAGCTCTTCATTAATGTATTCTGCAAGATCTGAACCTTTTCTGCATCCAATACCGTATTCCTCGCTTGTCAGCTCAACAGTGTAAGTAAAATCAGCAAAATCGGTATCCTCACCAATCATAGCACCAGCCATCAGCAGGTCAATGATGCAGGCGTCTGATACGCCACTCTTAACTTCCAGAAGAGCATTTGCCTGAGATTCTACAGAATTGTAAGTAAGGCCGGCTTCTTTCGCAGCTTCCTCACCAGCAGATCCTGTCTCTACAGCAAAGTTCAGATCGGAAAGACTATCCTCTGTGCTGTAATCATCTGCTTTATCCTTAGGAACAACCACAACCTGAGCATTTTTCAGATAAGCGTTGGTGCATTCCATGGAACTGGTCACTTCATCAGTAAGTGTCATACCATTCCATACTACGTCAATGCTCTTGTTTTCCAACTCGAGAATCTTGCTATCCCAGTCAATTTCAACGAATTCTACATCAACGCCAAGGGATTCGCCAACCTTTTTTGCCAAATCTGCGTCAAATCCGATCCAGTCTCCATTGTCATCTTTATAGTCCATAGGAGCAAAATCTGTTACACCTACAGTAAGTGTTCCCTTATCTTTGATGTAATCCACATCACTTTCGGAGGAGTCATCACTTGATGTACTTGCTGTATCCTCGGAAGCAGTGTCTTCTGCTGTTGAACTGCTGTCACTTGTATCGGATGAGGAACTGCCACATCCTGCCATGGTAAGAACCATTGCGGAAATAAGAAGACCGCTAATCAGCTTTTTTTTCATAATATTTACCTTCCCTCTCTGTTGGTTTATTTGTTTATCTGTTTATTTTAGTTTCACTTTACCATGATAAACAATCGATGCAGACATCGTACCACATGTATAGGGAATGGGTCAAGGAAATGAAGGGATTTTTAGTCTTCTTCCTCTAGATTTACCAAGTCTCCCATCCGTTTAGGATCAAAATCATAGCCAACCCCCATGCTGCCATCCATGCAGATGACTTTGGCGGCATGTTCGCTGGCTGTGGCCAAGGCTTCTTGAATAACCTTTTCTTTGGGTTCTTTTTCCTCTTTTTCTCTTTTTAAATATTCCGTGAGAAAGGCAGCAATATAGGAGTCACCGGCACCTAAGGTATCGGTAGCTTCAATATGCTGGGTTTCCTGGGTGTAGAAGCGTTTGCCGTCATAAGCGATGATAGGATCACTGCCTCTGGTTCCAATGGCCAGTTTGCATCCTAGCTCTACAGTTCTTTTTAAACATTTCCGAATGAGATCTTCCTCCAGATTCCAGCAGGAAAAGAAGGCATAGCTGATATAAGGGGCGATTGCTTCTATGGTTTCTTCATCAAAGACAGCATGAAAATCATAGCAGATCGAAAGGCCGTGAATCTGATGCAGGTGTCGAATGGTATCCTGAGAGACGCAGCTAAGTCGTCCCATACACAGTACATCAAATTCTTTTATATAGTCGATTTCGTCATCAGTAAAGGCGATGGGATGAAGATCTGTGACACCTTTTTGATTCCACATAAGAAAAACCCGGTCTCCATCTTCTTTTAATTCCACCAGACTGTAGCCGCTGGAGCCGATTTCGTGATGGGAGCGGGAACTGTCCACGCCAACATTTTTCAGGGTGTCTTCCAGAATCTGTCCTGCTGTATCATTGGCAAAAACGCCAAGAAAGCCTGCTTTTGCGCCTCTGAGGGCAGCATTACAGACCACATTATATTCATTTCCTCCGGGATACATGCGTTTCTGCTTGGGATACATATCCATGGTGGCAACGCCGGTTCCTAGAATTTTAACTTCTTTTCTATTTTCTTTTGTCATGTTTACTTTACCTGTTCATGCCAAAAATCCACAGGTTCAAAATCCTGCAGCTCTGCCAGAAATCCTTTCTTTGCCAATTGGTCCTGTATCAGGTCCAGTAGGGTATCGGTAGGTGCTTCCACCGTGTGATAATGATAACCCGAAGTAACATTCATAAGCAGGGAGGATTTTCCCCCTTTGATTTCTTCCATAAAATTAAGGATATCTTCTTTGGTGCGGATATTTAAATCGGCTTTGACGGTTCCATAAATTTTGTGAAATACAAAAACATCCTTTATAATTCCGCCATAGGCAACAATGAGCTCTAACTCTTCCTGAGTCTCTTCCGTGGTATGAGTTACTTTAAATACCCGGCTGCAGCTATCATTTTCCCCTTTATTTTCCGGAAGAATATAGCCGGTATTGGTGGAAGTGATTTCTTTGCTTTCCGCTCTTAAAATAGCAATATCCTGAACGATGGCCTGCCGGCTGATGCCAAATGTCTGGGCCAGTTCCTTTCCGGAAATCGGTCTTTTGCTTTCTTTTAAAATCTCTATGATCTTATTGCGTCGTTCTTTCCCGGACATGAATCCTCCTTATGTAATGCTAAACAATGTTTTATTGTTAATCTTCTTTATTTCTGAAATATTTAGTGCTTGGATGTTAGATTTTCCAACAGCTCTTCCAGTTCGATACGGCAGGGCTTTTGTAGCCTAGCTTCCTCTAATATGTCATTTCTGGCAAATATATCCTGAGCCTTTCCATCCCCCAGAATTTGACCATGAGCCATAACAATAACCCTTTCAAAATTCTCTTCCACAAAATCCATGTCGTGGAGAATGGCGATTACCAGCTTACCTTCTTGGGCAAGGGTGTGGATCATGCCACCGATCAGTTGGCGTCCCCGATAATCTTGGGCAATGGTGGGTTCATCCAGAATAATCACATCCGTATCCATGGCTACAATCGAAGCAATGGCTACCATTTTTCGCTCGTTAAGCTCCAGATCATAGGGGTTCTCATTCTCTTTTCCGGAAAGTCCCATAAGGGTAAGGGCTTTCAAGGCTTCTTCCTTAGCCTTTTGGGCGGTCATTCCGATATTCAATGGACCGTACATCACTTCATCAAGAACCTTATGTTTGAAAATCTGATCATCAGGATTCTGAAAGACATAGCCCACCTTGTCTGCCAACATGGCCACAGTTTTTCCTGCTAAATTCTCCTGACCAAAATAGATGGAGCCGGCCACAGGTTTTAAGAGTCCTTTTAAAAGTCGGACCAGGGTAGTTTTTCCGGCACCATTTTGCCCGATAATAGCAGTGGTCCGGCTGTCGAGAGATAGATTTAGATTCTTAAAAATAGGAATGCTTTCTATATAGGAAAAGCCTAAATCCTTTACCTGGAAAATGGGTGTATTGTCCGATGAGAATGCAACAATAGGATCGATTTTCTCAGAATTTTGTTTTTCTAAATTTGCAATATGATGCTCTTTAAATAGCTGTAGAGTGTTCTCCAAGGTGGCAGGAAACGTACCATCTTCATTTTTAAGACCTTTCTCCTGACAGATTCTTGTAAAGACAGGGGCTTGAACGCCTAACTCTTCCAAATCCTTTCGGGAAAATATGATTTCGGGGCGATCAAAGTCCACCAGCTTGCCTTTATGCATAAGAAGCAAGCGGTCACAGTATTTGGCCATTTTTTCCAGCTTTTGTTCAATCATCAGGATGGTAATTCCGGTTTTTGCCAGTTCATCTACCACTTTAAAAACTTCTTCGGTTCCCTGAGGATCCAACTGGGAGGTGGGTTCGTCTAAAATGATGATATCCGGCTGCATAACCAGAATACTGGCAATGGCAACTCTTTGCATCTGGCCGCCGGAAAGATCGAAGGGATTGCGGTCACGATATTGCCAGATATCCAATTGCTTCAATACCGTTTCGATGCGAAGATTCATCTCAGAAGCATCAACTCCCAGATTCTGCAGACCGTAGGCAACTTCTCCAAAAACTGTATCCTTGGCACCAGACAGCTGATTAAAGGGATTCTGGAAAATCAAACCTACCTGCTGGCACATTTCCTCTACGGGGCAGCTTTCTACCAAGGTATCATTTACCAAAACCCGGCCGCCATAGGCTCCCTTATAGAAACGGGGCACTAAGCCGATGATGGCTTGACTTAAAGTGGATTTGCCGGCACCATTGGCACCGACAATACCAATAAACTCCCCTTTCTTGATGGTAAGAGAAATATCATCCAAAGCCAGTTTGTCGGTGTTGGGATATTTATATTTTAAGTGTTCAATCGTAATAGCATTCATAAGCTGAGAACCCTCCATAGGATGGTTGCAAGAATCAAAAGAATAAGGAAAATTCCCACAGCCCGGTCTCCCTTATGTTTGGGGCGGTTTGTGGGGAAAGTCTTCTTGTTTTTACGGCCAAAGCCTCGCACTTCCAGGGCAATGGCTCTTTCTCTGGTATTGATCAATGAGCTGGTAACCACAGGGGAAATCAGCGGCAAAAATGCCTTAATGCGTACCATAAGACTGCCCTCTGTCTCCATGCCCCGGCTTCGCTGGGCGTCCGTGATGGTATCCTTTGTGGCCATCATTTGAGGCAAAATCTGAAATACAGAGGTGACAATATAGCCAAATTTAGGAGAAAGACCATTCTTTTCTAACTCATCCACCAAATCCGGTGTGGAGGTGGTCAATACAAAGACAGCAAAGGAAAGAAGCATATTGAGAATGTTTAGACCAATTCTTGTGGCGTACAAAACTCCTTCCTTATAAAAAGTAAGAAAACCAATCCGGAAAAGTACTATCTCATTCGAATGATTAAAAAGTCCCTGAATCAGGAAAATCACAATAATCAGGGTAAAAGAAAAGGCCACCAGAGGCAGGGCTTTTTTAAGTACCCTACTAACGGCCAAAAGCAGCAAGCTGCAACATATGATGATAGGGAAAAGCCAAAACTTTCCCCCAATCAATGGTATGCAGATTGCCGCCAGTATATACAATAATTTTGTGTAAGGGTGCATCTTATTAAGCCAGCTTCCCTTATCTTCATACAGGCTGATACTACTCATAAAATAATCCGATCTTTAAAAATAATTAATATTCAAAAGTTTATTCAATAGGTTACAATTAATCCAATCTTTCGATTTCTGCGTTTACATCATATAAGGATGTAAGTTTTTTGGGAAGTCCCTTGAGAATCAGATATACCACGATCAAAGTGATAATCTTATCTGGAACATCCACAATTAATTCGTCCAGAAGAGAGCCGATTCCTACGGCCATTCCCTTGGCCTGGGTAGCAGCGAAAAGTGCATCCCCCCAAAGATTTCCCGTGGTTCCACCCCAGAAGATAATATTCAGAGGAGTGGAGATCAGGACTGCTGTAAGTCCGCCGCCTAAAGCACAAAGCAGGGATTTTGGCAGGGATGTCATAAATCCCAATCTAGCCATAACACCTACTACAAATCCGATGCCCAGACTGGTAATGGCATAGACCAAAGTGATATTGTCACCAGTGGTCAGACCGTAAATTAAGTTATTTAAAGCACCGCAGATGGCACCGATAATGGGACCGCCTAGGCAGGCACCGATACAGGTTCCGATGGAATCCAGCCAAAGTGGCAATTTTAAAAGGGAAGCGAAAAATTTTCCCAGATAATTGATTCCGATACAAGCGGGAATCAGCACAATGGTTGCTGCGGTGAGTTTGGTCTTAAAAATTTTGCCCATAATAATTATTTCTCCTTCCGTAAATACTCCTCTGTGGTCATTCGCATCACATGAAGAGGTTCCAATCCTGCCAGGATCATTTCCACGGCATCTTCACTGGCCTGACTTAGCCCGGCACATGCATCGGTCAGATAGATAATATGTGCTCCGGCATCCATCAGAGCCATGGCTGTAGAGATGATACAGCATTCGGCTACCACCCCGGTTAGGACGACACGATGGGCATTTTCCACCGCTTCCGCCACCTGGGGGATTGCCAGGGAGGAGTAGACGGACTTGGTATAAAGAGGATACTTCTTCAAATCCTCTGCAAAAATATCCATCATTTCATTAGCATAGGTATCTGCATTCACCGCTTCACATTCTACATTGTAATCTACCCATGCCCCCTTTGGATTCTCCGAGGCGATAAACTGGGTGAAGATAACATCCATAGAGTGCTCTGCTTTTTGGGAATCCAGAAGTTTTCGTATATTGTGGGCGGCAAGCTCTGTCTTTGGGCAGCACCAGGTGCCACCGGAGGCATAAACATTTTGCATATCCACAACTAATAATAGATCCTTTTTCATCTCTTTCCTCTCTGTCAATAGAGCTGACAAGACAGTTGGCAATACAGCCATATTGTAAAGGGAAGCAAGGCAGATGTCAAGACAGCTTTCACATAATGTTTACATGGATTTCACAGAAGGCGGAGGAGGATCCAGCGAAAAGACCGCAATAAAAGCTAGATGATCCCCCAAGCAAAAAGACCGCAATAAAAGCTAGATGATCCCCCAAGCAAAAAGACCGCTATATTTCTTGCGTCTTGCAGGCGCTTATTTACCGCAATACGTATCGATTCACTGCTGCGCAGTTCAGATACGCATTCCGGTAGCTAGCCTGCTGCGCCTTAAGAAACATGACGCAATGGTCTTTTTGCTTGGGGGATCATCTATGTCATTTCAAGGCGAGACTTATAGAAGGTGCCTTTACGATAAGGGAGGCATATAGTAAAATTTAAGCAGGTATACATCCGACCATCCACATGGACTGACGCACGCAAAATTTACAAGCTGTATTATGATAATGCTAAAGAAATGGGGAGCTTTATGAAAATTTTATTTATTAGCAAAGAAGAAAAAGTAAAACGTTACACAAAGAATTTGTCGGTTCTTGAAAAACATGACATTTATTATGCCAAGGGGGATTCGGATCAGGAGATTATTGCCAGTTGTCCGGATACGGAGATTTTGGTTGCAGATGCCATTGCACCGGTGTCGAGAAATTTGATTCAGGGTCTGCCGAAGCTGAAAATGATTCATTCGGAGGGGGTTGCCTTTAATAGTTTTGATATTCAGGCAGCAAAGGAGCAGCAGGTGTATGTTTGTAACAACCAGGGTATGAATGCCAAGGCTGTGGGAGAACAGACTTTGCTTTTGATGTTGGGACTTCTTCGGGATGTAGTTGGTGGTGACAAAAGCGTTAAAGCGGGAAGTCAGATTGATACGAAGATGGGTTATATGGTTCATGGCAATCTTAAGGAATTAGGCGAGTGCACCATTGGATTGATTGGATTTGGAGATATTGCCAAGGCAACGGCCCTCCTTTTGCAGCCTTTTGGTTGTAAGCTTTTCTATACGGCTAGTCATCGGCATGATGCAGAGGAGGAAGCTGGGTATGGTGTAAGTTATCTCAGTCAGGAAGAGCTTCTGGCTCAGTCGGATATAGTAAGTCTTCATTTGCCAGTAAATGAAAAGACTCGTCATATGGCAGATCAGGCCTTCTTTGAGAAAATGAAGGAGGGAGCTTATTTTATCAATACTTCCAGAGGCGAATTGGTGGATAATGAAGCTTTAATTAATGCATTGAAGAGTGGAAAAATCGCAGGAGCTGGTTTGGATACTATTGAGACAGAACCGGTGCAGGCAGACAATCCTCTGCTTCTTGCTAAGGAGATACAGGATAAATTGCTTTTGTCTCCTCATATCGGTGGTATTACGGCCCAGTCCTTTGCCAGGGGCTATGATATGATCTGGGAAAATGTGGCAAAAATTGCAGCAGGAGAACGACCAGATCGTATTGTAAATGAGCTATAAAAGTCATATGAATTCAGGGATATTTTCTGCCTTGAACCAAGCTGGATGAGCTGCTGGGAAAAAGACCATTGCGTCATACTTCTTAAGGCGAAGCAGGCTAGCTGCTAGAATAAGTATCTGAGCTGCGCAGCAGTGAATCGATACTTGTTCTAGCAAATAGGCGCCTGCAAGACGCAAGAAGCATAGCGGTCTTTTTTTCAGCAGCTCATCCACCCTTGGATAGATGAATATGAATTCTTGAATAATGCGAAGCATCACCAATGAATAGCAGGTAGAAATCTAAATAATACATAAGGAAGCAAATACCAGATTTTTCATAGCTTGTGATTCTTTACATAAATTTGACATGTTTATTGGGATAATGCTATAATTTTGCATAGTTAAAGCAGACAATGGGGTCTTATTTGACTTTTTTGTGCTGCTTTTTTCTTGTACTTTTCAACTTAAGAAAGAATTTTAATGCGACTTGCTCCACAAGATAGGGAGAAGTTAACAATGAAGGACGAATTGATTGCGGAACTTATGAAGATGAAAAAGGGAATAAGTGACAAATAATGAATCCTTCATCATGGAAAGGGGAATTTATGGAACAATTCACATTATGGGTCAATCAAGTGGATGGCATCGTATGGAGTATGCTTTTGGTTGCCTTATGCCTTGGTGTAGGCATTTATTTATCTATTCGCTTGCGTTTTCCACAGGTGCGCTTGCTGAAAGAGATGGTAAGCCTTTTGGTTTCAAAGGAAGAGAGTGATAGTGGAATCACTTCATTTCAGGCTTTTGCTACCACAGTTGGTGCTCGAGTAGGTATGGGAAATATTGCCGGTGTGGCATCTGCTATTTTCTATGGTGGTCCCGGTTCTGTATTTTGGATGTGGGTGATCGCTATCATCGGATCTGCATCTGCATTTGTTGAGTCCGCATTGGGTCAGGCTTACAAGGTAAAGAATCCGGATGGAGAGTATCTGGGCGGACCGGCTTATTATATTGAAAAAGGGTTGAAATGCAAACCTTACGCGATTCTTTTCGCTATTATTGCTTTTCTTGGACCGGGCTTCCTTATGCCGGGAGTTCAGATCAATTCACTGGTAACCGTTTTTGACGAAGCATTTTCTGTTAATAAAGTGCTAGTAGGTGTGATCTGCTGTATTTGCCTGGCAATTGTGGTATATGGAAGTATCAAGAGAATTGCTGCCATTGCTGAACTTCTCGCACCGGTAATGTGCATTGTCTATATTCTGGCAGCGGTGATTATTATTGGTTTACATATTACATCTGTACCTGCCATGCTGAAAATGATCGTCCAGTCTGCATTTGGTGTGGATGCCGTTCTGGGAGGAATCGTAGGATCTGCTATTTCCTGGGGCGTAAAGCGAGGTATCTATTCCAATGAGGCCGGCATGGGCTGCGGTGCCATTGTATCGGCAGCAGCAGAATGTTCCCATCCTGCAAAACAGGGATTGATTCAGGCTTTTTCTATTTATGTAGATACTCTTTTTGTAGGTACAGCGACGGCTTTGATCGTTCTTTTGACAGGAACTTTTGATGTTACCGATGGAGCAGGCAACCTTCTGATTGACCAGACAGGCGGTATTGAAGCAGGAATTAAATGGACCCAGCATGCATTGATGAACACCTATGGTTCATGGGCAGGCAAGGTTTTGGCTATTATTATCGTACTCTTTGTTTTTACATCTATGACTGGTTATTGCTATCAGGCAGAGTCAAATATCCGTTACCTCAGCGGCAATAATAAAAAAGCAGTAGCGGCCGCAAGAGCACTTTTTATCGTGGCTTCTTTCCTGGGAGCTGTGGTAAGTGCAGATGCTATGTGGGCTATGGGTGACATTGGATATGGACTTTTGGGATGGTCTAATATTATTGCCATTGCACTTTTGGCACCAAAAGCTGTGGCAATCCTTAAAGACTATGAAAAACAGAAAAAAGAAGGTAAGAATCCAACCTTTGATCCAAAGCAGTTTGGAATTGAGGATGAAACAGGAGCTTGGAAGAAATAACTGAAAGAAGCAACTTGAAAAATTAATGGTCTGTTGACAGTTTAGAGCCATATATAATTTCTTTCTGTGCATGATTGCATTTCGTGCATTCGGACAGAAGAGAAATTATATATGGCTCTTTCTTTAATAACGTATTATTTATGAAGAGTAAGAAGCTCTGAAACTTCTAAGCGTTTAGGTGCTTTTTTGTCTCCTTCTGGCGGGAATCCTACTGCGATCAGAGCGGATACTACCTGGTCATCGGGAAGACCAATAGTTTCCTTTACCTTATCAGGATCAAAGATACCAAGAATGACGGAGCAAAGTCCCTTGGCATGGGCAGCCAGGCAAAAGGCTTCTGCTGCGATTCCAGCGTCAAAAGACTGCCAATGGCTTCCGTGTGGCGTTGTGAAGGAACCATCTGGTTCATAGCCTGCAACTTTTGTAACACTACTAAGTACGATAAGAAGAGGCGCACGAGAGATAATCTTTGGATTATTTGCATGTCCCAGAGTACAGTTCTCAGCTACCTTCATTCTCACGTCATCATCATAAACTGCATGAAATCTTACGGTCTGAGAATTCTTCCAGGAAGGAGCAAATCTTGCAGCCTCTACCACTTCAGCCAACAATTCTTCAGGAACTGCCTTTTCTTCATACTTTCTATAGCTTCTTCTGGATTTGATGCATTCAATAGCTTCCATAATAAAAACCTCCTTTAAATAGATTAACACATAAATTAGCATTTGCTAACCATCTGTTTTCTGCCCTATTATATCATATCAATTTCTATATTCCATAGGAAAAAAGTACGCTATTATACCATTTCCCCTCCAAATCTGTTATCATATCTTTGTAGTTAAAATAAAACGGTCATTCAAGCCGAATATAGGAATAAGATATGCAGTAATGCAGAGAGGAGATTGTTATGAACGATGTAATTAATGCAATTAAAAAACGCCGTAGTATTCGTAAATTTAAAGCAGATCCTGTACCTAAGGAAATGTTAGATCAGATTATCGAGGCAGGTCTTTATTCTGCTTGCGGTAATGGAAAACAGGGTACGAAAATCATCGCTGTTACCAACAAAGAGATGAGAGACACTTTCTCTAAGATGAACTGTGAGATTGGTGGATGGAAAGAGGGATTTGATCCTTTTTATGGTGCGCCTTATTTCCTCTTGGTAATTGCAGATAAGAGCCTGCCTACTTCTACCTATGATGGAAGCCTTGTGATGGGCAATCTGATGCTGGCTGCAGACGCACTGGGTCTTGGAAGTATTTGGATTCATCGTGCAAAAGAAGAGATGGAATCTGATTTCGGTAAGAAATTCCTGGCTGATCTTGGTATTGAAGGTGAGTGGGAAGGTGTGGGACATTGCGCCATTGGCTATGTTGACGGCGATTATCCTAATGCACCAAAGATTAAAGAAAATCGTGTATATTATGTAGAATAAACTAGGATGCGGATCCTTTTCGGATCCGCATTTGTTGTCTTATGTACGTTACAGGAAAATACGCAAAAGCGGATTTCTGTAGATGTACTTGCTTTTGGCTTTACCCTGATGATGGTTTTGGATGTGTTTCTTGGATAGAGAAGAAAATCTGGAGATTAAGACCTGAAAAATTGGATTAAAACGAAAGGGGATCGTTTCGCCATAATGGGACGACCCCTTCTTGCATATTAGGAATATTAGATAAAACTAACCTGAGAGGGCAACATAAAAATAAAAAAGAAAGAGTTCGGTTATTGCGAAGAGAGAAAGCAGTAACATAATAGAAGGAGAAAAATGGGAAATATATTTTCAGAAATTAAGGAAAATTTTGGCTTTGGCTGTATGCGTCTTCCAATGAAGGATGGGGAGATTGATTTAGAGCAATTTAAGGAGATGACGGACTATTTCCTGGAGCAGGGATTTAATTATTTTGATACGGCTCATGGCTATCATAATGGGCAATCAGAATTGGCACTTAAGGAAGCTTTAACTTCCCGCTATCCTCGGGAGAAATATCTCCTGACCAATAAATTAACGGGCTATTATTTCAAAAAACAGGAGGAAATTCGCCCCTTCTTTGAGAATCAGCTGGAATGGTGCGGCGTGGATTATTTTGATTTCTATCTTATGCATGCCCAGACAGAGCATGAATTTGCCAAATATAAAGAATGTCGGGCTTATGAGACGGCACTGGAGTTGAAAAAAGAAGGAAAAATCAAGCACTTTGGCATTTCTTTCCATGATAAAGCGGAGGTTTTGGATCAGATCTTAACCGAGTATCCTCAGGTGGAAGTGGTACAGATTCAGTTTAATTACCTGGATTATAATTCCTCTTCTGTAGAAAGCCGCAAGGTCTACGAGGTGGCAAGAAAACATGGAAAACCAGTATTGGTTATGGAGCCGGTAAAGGGAGGTAGTTTGGTGAATCTCCCAGCTGATGCTCAGAAATATATTGATGAGGCTAATGAAAAATTAGGTCAGCACAATTCCAATGCCAGCTATGCCGTTCGATTTGCTGCAGGCTTTGAAGGCATGGAAGTGGTTCTGTCCGGTATGAGTGATATGGCACAGTTGCAGGATAACCTTTCTTATATGAAGGATTTTAAAGCTCTAAACGAGGTGGAACTGGAAGCTGTTCAAGGGGTTGTGGGTGTTTACCGTGGCATGGATATGATTCCTTGCACTGCCTGTCGTTATTGTATTGAGGAGAACCATTGTCCTAAAGATATATTAATTCCAGATGCCTTTTCCTGCATGAATAATAAGAAAATGTTTAATGGGTGGAATGAAGATTTCTACTATAATGAAGTGGTAACGGCAAATAATGGAAAGGCCGGCGACTGTATTAAATGTGGAAAGTGCGAGAAGGTCTGTCCCCAGCATTTGCCCATCAGAGACTATCTGGAAGAAGTGTCTGCCCAGTTTGATAAGAAAGAAGAAGCGTAAATTTTATGAAAGAGTATCATTTTTATGGCTGGGAGAAAGCGGATATGGCTCCAGTCAATGAAAGCTATAAACAAATAAAAAATCCCCGAGATCTCTACGATCGTTTATGCAAACTTTGGTCGGCCAGGACTTGTCCGGAAAGGATGAGAGAGGGCTGGACAGCAGAAAATCCCAGTTGGGGCCAGTGCTCCATCAGCTCCTTTTTGGCCCAGGATATCTTTGGAGGTGAGGTATATGGAATTCTCCGTCCTCAGGGAAATTATCATTGCTATAACCTCATTGACGGGGTAGCATTTGATTTGACCAGCGAGCAGTTCGGAGAGGAAAAGTTGGATTACAGCGAAAATCCCCTACAGTCCCGAAATGAGCATTTCAGCAGAGATGAGAAGAGACTTCGCTATGAACTGCTAAAGGCGAGACTGGAAGCGCAGCTGCGCTCGGAGGATGCTATATGATAAGGATCCAACCGGATTTTTACGAAAAATTTGCCTGTAAAGCCAATCATTGTCGAAATTCCTGCTGTAAAGGCTGGGAGATTGATATCGATGAGGATACCGCAGAAATTTATGAGCATATAGAGGGAAGCCTGGGTGAAGAAATCCGGGCTTCAATGATGTTTTCAGAGGATGGAAGCAGAAGCTTTCGTCTGAGAGGGGATGAATCCTGTCCTTTTTTGCAGGAAGATGGCCTTTGTCGAATCATCTGCCGTACAGGAAGCGATGAACTTTTGTGTGATATTTGTGCCCTTCATCCTCGTTTTTTTCAGGAAATAGGTGCTTTTGATCTGGCGGGTCTTGGCCTTAGCTGCGAAAGAGTCAGCGAACTCCTGGTAGAGGAGACAAGTCCTCTGTCCTTTACTTGCATAGACGAGGAGGAAGAGTGTGTTTCTGTAAGCTTTTGTGGATTACTAGAGCTTTTAAAAGTAGACTTTGTGGACGATTTCTCCTTTCATCCAGTAACTGAGCGTGGTCATTTGCAGAATATTTTGGACAGCTATGAAAAACTGGAGGCCATAGATGAGAATTGGACCGATCTTCTAAAAAAAATAAAGACAGATTTCGAAAAGTTGTTGGAGAATTTGGAAAAAGAGGATTCCGGACGAGGAAAATTTCCAGATCCTGTCTATGATCGGATTTATCAATATATGATTTATCGGCAGTTAGAGCAGCTTTTTGTCTATGGCTGGAAAACAGTGTCTGCATTTGCGACGGACGGACTTACTCTAATCTGGCTTTGCCAACTGGCTGGCTGGTCGTTGGAGGAAGCAGTGCAGCGCTGGTCTTCTGAAGTGGAATATAGCACAGAAAATGTAGAGATTCTGTTGGCGGAGAAAGCACAGACAGAAAGTGAAGATAGAGTTGAAAATTTGGCAACAGATTAAGACTTAGAAAGGGCGGAACTTTATGGCGAAAATAATTGAGATTGATGATTTAGCACTTCCGGAGCTGGCGATTTACCAGGAGACCAAGGAAGTTCGGCTTTATCATTATTTTGAACCAGAGCAGGGGATATTTATTGCAGAGAGTACGAAGGTGGCCCTGCGAGCTTACCATGCCGGTTATACACCCATTTCCCTTCTCATGGGAAAGACAATATTAGAGGGAGAGGCCCAGGAGTTTCTTCAGGAACTTGCCAAGAATTCGGAATATGACCAGATTCCCATCTATGTGGGACCGGAAGAACTGTTAAAGCATGTCACTGGTTTAAAAATGACAAGAGGACTTTTGTGTGCCATGCGACGCAAAGAATTACCTTCTCTTGAAGAAGTGTGTAGGGATGCCAGGAGGATTGCTGTTTTGGAGGATGTAGAAAATCCTACCAATGTGGGTGCAGTATTTCGTTCGGCGGCAGCTCTGGGGATGGATGCCGTGATCTTGACAGCAGATTCTTCGGATCCTCTCTACCGAAGGTCGGCCAGAGTCAGCATGGGAACGGTATTTCAGATTCCCTGGACGGTATTGAAAAAAGGAGAATGGCCGGATTCCGGGATGCACAAATTAAAAGAATTGGGATTTTCTGCGGCGGCCATGGCTTTGAAAACAGATTCGGTATCTATTGATAATCCGGAGCTTATGGCAGAAGAAAAATTGGCTATTCTCATTGGAAATGAGGGGAATGGATTAAAAGCAGACACCATTGACGCATGCGATTATACAGTGATGATTCCTATGGCAGCTGGGGTGGATTCTTTAAACGCGGCAGCGGCAAGCGCAGTAGCTTTTTGGCAGTTAGGAAGACATTAGCTGGAGAGAAGACTTCATAATTAAAGCTAATATTCTGCGGATTGTGCTTTAAAAGTACCAAAAATGCGAGAATTTCACTGCTATATTTCATTTTTACTGGTGACAAATCTAGATTTTCATGTATAATTGTAGGGTAAAGTTGCAAATGTTAAATGGTTAAATGAAGAATGAGGTCTATGTATTATGGGAAAAATCGATTTAACAAAGTATGGTATCACTGGCACAACTGAGATCGTTTACAATCCTTCTTACGAAGTACTTTTCGAGGAAGAGACAAAACCAGGACTTGATGGCTTTGAAAAAGGTCAGGTTAGTGAGCTCGGTGCAGTTAATGTTATGACAGGTATTTATACCGGTCGTTCACCGAAAGATAAGTTCATTGTTATGGATGAGAATTCTAAAGACACTGTATGGTGGACTTCTGATGCATACAAGAATGATAACCATCCGGCAAGCGAAGAGACATGGAAAGCTGTAAAAGAGATCGCTAAGAATGAGCTCTCTAACAAAAAACTTTATGTTGTAGATGCTTTCTGTGGAGCAAATGCTGACACACGTATGGCAGTTCGTTTCATCATGGAAGTAGCTTGGCAGGCACATTTTGTAAAGAACATGTTCATCGTTCCTACAGATGCTGAGCTTGAGAACTTCGAGCCGGATTTCGTTGTTTACAATGCTTCCAAGGCTAAAGTTGAGAACTACAAAGAGCTTGGTCTTAACTCTGAGACAGCAGTAGTATTCAATATTACAAGCAAAGAGCAGGTTATTATCAATACATGGTACGGCGGAGAGATGAAGAAAGGTATGTTCTCTATGATGAACTACTATATGCCTCTTAAAGGTATCGCTTCCATGCACTGCTCTGCAAATACAGATATGGATGGAAAGAATACAGCAATCTTCTTTGGTCTGTCTGGTACAGGTAAAACTACTCTTTCCACAGATCCTAAGCGTCTCCTGATCGGTGATGATGAGCATGGTTGGGATGATAACGGTGTATTCAACTACGAGGGTGGTTGCTACGCTAAGGTTATCAACCTTGACAAAGATTCTGAGCCGGATATCTACAATGCAATCAAGAGAAACGCTCTTCTGGAGAATGTTACTATTGATGCTGAAGGTAAGATTGATTTCGCTGATAAGAGTGTAACAGAGAATACTCGTGTATCTTATCCAATCCAGCATATTCAGAATATCGTTCGTCCGGTATCCTCTGCTCCAGCAGCTGAGAATGTAATCTTCCTTTCTGCAGATGCATTTGGAGTACTTCCGCCAGTATCTATCCTTACACCGGAGCAGACACAGTACTACTTCCTGTCAGGATTTACAGCTAAACTTGCTGGTACAGAGCGTGGTATCACAGAGCCGACACCTACTTTCTCCGCTTGCTTCGGACAGGCATTCCTTGAGCTTGCACCGACCAAATATGC
>CAVBGA010000167.1:0-3890 GCA_963594675.1 Lachnospiraceae bacterium | reverse complement strand
GATGTCGATGTGTAATTGCTCCTAAAAATTATAGTGCTAAATCCTAAAGACGGGGAGTTCGCAACAGAGAAATCATAGCACGAAATTATTATTGAAACAATGGGAAAGGAATTGCAAAATCCATAGGATTGCAAATTTTGCTGGCTTGAATCACTGATGGAATTAGTATACAATGGCTATGGTAAATTTGCGGTTTTTCCGCGTAACGATCAAACAGTTCAAAAGAGGTATTTTCATGCTGTTTTCAAGTAACATTTTTATTTTTGTATTTCTGCCTCTTGTGCTTTTATTTTATTACACGATTTTAAGAAAGCACAGGTCCTTGCAGAACACATTTTTGTTTCTGGTGAGTCTTGTTTTCTATGCCTGGGGCGAACCTACATTTGTTCTGGTTATGCTCTTGTCCATTGTCGTCAACTGGATCTTTGGACTTTTGGTGGAGCACAATAGAGAACGTGAGAAAATGATGAAGACCATTGTAGGAGTGGATGTGGTTTTCAATCTGGTGATCATTTTCATCTTTAAGTATCTGATGTTTGTGATGGAGAATGTGAAGGCACTCTTTCATATAGAAGGGATGAATATCCCTGAGATTGCCCTTCCTATCGGAATTTCCTTCTTTACCTTCCAGGCAATGTCCTATGTAATCGATGTGTACAGAGGAGATGGTAAGGCTCAGAAGAATCCGATTAATGTAGGTCTTTATATCGCTTTGTTCCCTCAGTTGATTGCAGGACCTATCGTCCGTTATCAGACAGTGGCAGAGGAAATTGATAACAGAAAAGAGAATTTTGATGATTTCTCCAGTGGTGTTGTCCGTTTTATCATTGGTTTGGGTAAAAAGGTGATTTTGGCCAATAATATGGCCATTGTAGCAGATTATGCTTTCTCTACTGCCGGCAGCAATTCCATCGCTTTGGCTTGGCTGGGAGTTACCGCTTATGGCTTCCAGATTCTTTTTGATTTTTCTGGATATTCAGATATGGCCATTGGTTTGGGACGGATGTTTGGCTTCCATTTCCTTGAGAACTTTGACTATCCCTTTATCTCCATCTCCATTACGGAGTTCTGGAGAAGATGGCATATTTCTCTGGGAACCTGGTTTAGGGACTATGTATACATTCCTTTGGGAGGCAATCGTTCCAAGACAGCAGCGAGACGAATTTTCAACATTTTCGCTGTCTGGTTTCTTACAGGACTTTGGCATGGTGCCAACTGGACCTATATTGTCTGGGGACTTATGTATTTCGTCCTTTTGATTTTCGAGAAATATTCACCCTTCGATGTGGCGGATAAGAAGAAAAAGCATCATTTTATCAAACATATATATGTGATTTTCTTCACCTGGATGGCCTGGGTTATCTTTCGGGCGGATTCTTTAACAGAGGCTGTAAAATATTTTGGAGATATGTTCGGACATGCACAGCTCATTGATGATGGATTTCTGGAATATTTCCGACAATATGCGGTATATATTGTAATCTGTATTTTTGCTTCTACACCGATTTTGAAGAAATTCCAGATAAAATTCAAAACGGAGCAGTCGGTGTTGTGGAGTAGTCTTGGGATGCTGGCCTTGATCGCAATGTTTTTGGTAGCTGTATCCTTTATTGTAAAAAATACGTACAATCCATTTATTTATTTTAATTTCTAGGAGAGAACATGACGAATAAAAGTAAAAAAGTGCTGGCGGTGCTGTTTCTGGTATGCATTTTTGTGGTGAGTCTGGGAACTGCCTGGAATATACGCGGCACAATAAAAAAATTGGTGAAGGCAGATAGCATTACTGCGGCGCAGACAAAGCTGGAGGACGCAGTTACGAAAAAGCTGCAATGGCATAATAACTGGGTTAATATCAATGGCCTTTTTCAGCGTTGTCTTGGTGTAACCATCGTTCGGGCTTCTGACAGTGGTGATAATGTATATAAACTGTCCAACGGTCAGATTATGTATTGGCTGGAAGAGCGCGATATGACAGACTATGCTGAGTTGGTAGATAATTTTAAGAAGAGTCTGGAGAAGGATGGCATTGATTTCACCTATGTGCAGTTGCCCTTTAAGGTGCAAAATGATGATGCCATGCCGGTGGGAACCAAGGATTATGCCAATGATAATGCCGACCAGTTGGTAAGTCTTCTGAGAGAAGACGATATTGATACGCTGGATCTTCGTGAGGAGATTGAGAAGGCTGGTTTCGACTGGGATACCCTCTTCTTTAATACGGATCATCACTGGAGACCTACTACTGGACTTTGGGCCAGCGGTGTGATCATGGATCATCTCAGAGATAACTATGATTTTACAGTGGATGACAGTCATTACCAATATGATTCTTATAATAGTACTGTCTATAAGGATTATCTCTTGGGTACTTTGGCAAGGAAGACTGGTAAATATTATGCGGGCTTGGATGATCTGGAAATCCTGGAGCCTAAATTCGAGACGGATTTTACCTTCTATGCCAAGGGCGATAATGGTGTGGATGAAAGAGAAGGCGATTTTATGCATTCTATGTATAACTGGGACAATATGGCTCAGAAGGCGTCCTTTGACCTTCCTACCTATGAGGTGTATTTCGGTAAGGATTATGCCTATAGTAAGATCGTAAATCGTCTTACGGACAGTGATAAGAAGATATTGCTTATTGGAGAATCCGCCCGTGCTGTACTCTTGCCCTTTATGAGTACGGATGCGAAAGAGGTGGTATCTGTGGATCTGAGAAGATATAAGGATAAGACAGTTCTGGAGCTGTGCGAAGAGTATCAGCCGGATGTGGTAATTCTGGCCTATAATCCCAGTGCTTTCAGTAAAGAACAGTTTACTTTCCAATAAAAACAAAAATAAAAACACAGGCAATCATTTTAGAATTGTCTGTGTTTTTTCTTTACCCATTTTAGCAGGTAGGCGGCTGCCATGGACACAGCTAGGCACAAGAAAAGTCCTAGCAGAAAACCTATTTTTGCATTGTCCCTTAGCAGGGATAGAAAGGATCCTTTAGGTAATCGGGTTAATAGTGCCGTATAGAAAGTAATGACATATTTATGAATCAGATAAATAACCAGACTGTTTTGCCCCCAGATCAGCAGGATATTTTTATTTCCTACAGGCCAGCCTTGGGCAGAGAAAAAGAGAAATATGCTGAAAGAAAAGGAGAAAAGCATTTGCAGCAAGGTGGTCATTTCCGTCCCCAGACTATGATAATGGGCAGGAGTAAAAAGGTAGGCCAGAGTAAAGAATAAAGAAATTGCACATACCACTAGGGTTAAAAGCATGGATTCTTTTTCTTTTCTATGCAATTTGGCAAGGAAAATACCAAATGCAAAAAAAGGAATTTCATAGATTAGGTGGACAAGGCCAAGACGCCAATCACCGGCATCAGCAGCCAGACGCCAGAAGTAAGCCACAATCCCACTAATTAATAAAAATACCAGCATTAGATAAGTTTTCTTCAGCTTCTGAGCCAGGGCTAAGGTTCCAAAAATCAAATAATAGATGATCAAAACCCAGAGATACCAGAAGATATTATCCGGGCATAGGATATTAATAAAAAGTTCCTTGAAATCAGGAGTTCCGCCAAATAGCAATGCATATATGATTTTTAAAATACTAAGTAGACCATTGAAAATCAGATAGAGCACCAGTAATTTCTTGATTTGATGCTGGATTTTGTCCTTTTTCACCTGGTCTTTTACGTAGGCAAGGGAGAAGGAAAATCCACTTAGGGTAATGAAAAATGGCATATGCCAGGTGTAAATCCAGTTGCGAATCAGGCGGATGGCACCCATAGAATCCGGGTAAAGCTTGTGATTCTGGAAGGCATTAAAAAGGTGACCTATGATGACTGCCAGGATTGCCAGACCTTTTAGGGCATCCAACCAGTAAAGACGGAC
>CAVBGA010000166.1:0-10112 GCA_963594675.1 Lachnospiraceae bacterium | reverse complement strand
ACTAAGGACGGTTCTGTGGCAGGTCCAAGAGTATTGGAACATATGGTGGATACGGTTTTGTATTTTGAGGGGGATCGTCATGCTTCTTACCGTATTTTACGTGGCGTGAAGAACCGATTTGGTTCTACCAACGAGATTGGCGTCTTTGAAATGCAAAGTGAAGGTTTAACCGAGGTGAAAAATCCATCAGAATTTATGCTGAATGGCAGATCTGAAGGGGCTTCCGGTTCCATTGTTACTTGTTCTATGGAAGGTACCAGACCGGTTTTAATCGAAGTTCAGGCTTTGGTTTGCAGGACGAATTTTGGCTTGCCAAGAAGAACTGCGGCGGGAACAGATTATAACAGAGTAAATCTTTTGATTGCAGTTCTGGAAAAAAGAGCAGGTATGGATCTTTCTCAAAGTGATGTTTATATTAATCTGGCCGGAGGAATTCGTGTTACGGAGCCATCTACAGATTTGGCTATGCTTTTGGCTATTGCGTCCAGTCATCGGGATATCGTGATTCCAGAGAAATTCGTGGCCTTTGGTGAAGTAGGGCTGGGAGGAGAAATAAGAGCAGTACATATGGCCCAACAGAGAGTTCAGGAAGCTATCAAATTAGGATTTGAAACGATTATGTTGCCGGCAGTTTGTGCATCAGCGTTAAAGGGTGAAGATAGAATTCAATTAATTTATGTAGAAAAAATCAATGATGCTCTGGATGTGATTATGGGAAAATGGCATTTTTAAGATACATTTCAGCTTTTAGGTTTGGTACAGATAAGAGGAGGGAGCTATGCTTACACAGGAGAAGGGAACCCTAAGCGGATCTGAAGAATTTCGTCTGGAAGTGTCTGATACAGCAAGAGATAAGCTGTTCTATGCGACAGATTGCGGCGTTTATTATACAGATACCAATTATAGTGTAGAAAGAGACGATTACGGAAATTATTTGATGCTATATGTATCCCAAGGCATACTGGCGGTATCTATGGATGGAGAGACCAGTCTGGTAAAAAAAGGTCAAGTAGCTTTTTTGAATTGTCGCCATAGCCATGCTTACTATGCCAAGGTAAATACTACATTTTGGTGGATTCATTTCAAGGGCAGCAATACAGGAGAACTTTTTGAAGAGTATATGAAACGTAGGGGCGGCCTGGTTTTTGAGATAGAGGGGGAGGCGCTTCAAACCACTCAGAAAAACATTACTCAAATTATATCCAGATACCAAAATGATCTGGGCCATGATGAAGGAAGAAATTCATGCCTGCTTTATGAATGCATGATATCCATGATTTTTGCAAAAAGTGATGCATTAAAAGCTTCGGCAGATGATTCTGTTCGTAGAGCAAAGGACTATATTTTTGAGCATATTGATGAAAACCTTACTCTTAACAAAGTTGCGGAGATTGTAGGGCTGAGCGGAAGTCATTTTTCCAGGATATTTAAGAAGGAAACTAGTTATTCACCCTATGAATATATTATTCTCGTGCGAATCAATAAGGCAAAGCATCTTTTGCGAACAACAAATTTAACTGTAAAAGAGGTAGCATATTCGGTGGGCTATCGAAGTGAATCTAATTTTTGTAATGGATTTACTCAGAGGATAGGAATATCTCCTATTCAATTCAAAAAAATGTGTGAAATCACATGAAAATCCTATTGCTATATAGGATGGAGCTATATAAATACGGTTCTATGTAGAAAATATTTTATAGAGAATAAAATAAGAATGCTTGCGCATTGAGAAATATTACTTTTTTATGAGAAAGACAAGATTAGAGAAACCGGTCTCTTATCTTGCCTTTTTTTATTACAAAAGAAAAATAAGAAATTTTTGGGGAAAATAATATTTTTTTTCTGCAAGAATGCAAAAGTATTTTTGGTTAAGGAAAAGGAAAATCCCCAAAACTTAGAGGTGGATGAAAAAAGAATATGCAATTTTTGATATACTGTAGTAATGCAATTAATTTACAAGAATATGATAAGATTTATTATTACATCACTCATGGCACACTGTTATAATATATATAAATTTACAGATTACAAGCCTAAAAATAGTAAAAATGACGGTGGTAATCATGAAATTTAAGAAAACACCATGTGAAAAACGCTAGAAATCAGTCTGAACAGGACTTATTACTTGCGTTTGAGCCATACAATATTAGATATTTTATCATAGCTTCTCTTAGAAAATTTAGGAGGTGAGATTTAGCAGGAGAGAGTCTTGATGAAAGGTATGACTTTGTATGCGGATCGGGCGAAATCCAGTACATCACAGGAAAGAGTACAAAACACATTGATTGTGGGATGTATGCAAGCAACAGAAAGGGAGGATAAGATGGGCGAAGTTATTTTGACAATGGACGGCATTGATAAAAGCTTTCCCGGTGTCCACGCTCTTGACCATGTAAATCTTGAGGTCAGAAAGGGCGAGGTCCACGCACTTATGGGCGAAAACGGTGCGGGTAAGTCTACGTTGATGAAGGTACTAACAGGTATCTATTCTAAAGATAGCGGAACGATTACTTATGAAGGCAAGGAAGTCGAATTTGCCAATCCGAGAGCTGCTCAGGATGCAGGTATTGTTATCGTGCATCAGGAGTTAAATATGATCGGTCATTTGACCGTTGCACAGAATATTTTTGTGGGTCGTGAGCCCAAAAGTGGATTTGTAATTAATGACGCAAAAATGAATCGCGATTCTGCAAAGTTATTTGAAAAACTTGGTATCGATATTGATCCCAAGGAAATCATGAGTAATCTTACGGTTGGAAAACAGCAAATGTGTGAAATTGCGAAAGCGATTTCTCATGATGCAAAGGTAATTGTATTCGACGAGCCAAGTGCGGCTTTAACTGACGCGGAGATTGACCAGTTGTTTAAGATTATCAAACAGCTTCGAGATCAGCAGATGGGTATCGTTTATATCAGCCACCGTATGGATGAAATCAAAAGAATCACAGACCGAGTTACTGTTATGCGTGATGGAAGTTACGTAGGAACGTTGATTACAGAAGAATGTACAAAAGACGATATCATCAATATGATGGTAGGTCGTGTTATTTATGAGGATCCTAAGACAGAAAGCCAGGTTGCAGCAGATGCACCGGTAGTTTTGGAGGTAGAACATCTGAATGCAGGACGAATGGTTCAGGATGTTAGTTTCAAACTTCATAAAGGGGAAATTCTTGGCTTTTCAGGACTGATGGGAGCAGGACGTACTGAGATGGCACGTGCTCTATTTGGTGCAGACCTTAAGGATAGCGGCGTAATCAAAGTAAACGGTAAGGAAGTTACGATTAATAGTCCCGAGGATGCCGTAAAAGCAGGTATCGGATATCTTTCCGAGGACCGCAAACGTTATGGTATCGTTGTGCAGAAGACCATTACTCAAAATACAACCATGGCAGCCATGGATAAGTTTGAAAAGGGTGCATTTATTGACAAGAAGAGGGAAAAAACCGTTGCTCAGGAGATGGTGGAAATGCTAAAAACCAAGACACCGTCAGTAGATCAGCTGGTTGTGAATCTTTCTGGTGGTAATCAGCAGAAAGTGGTTATTGCCAAATGGCTTGTCAGCGATGTGGATATCTTGATTTTTGATGAACCAACACGAGGTATCGATGTAGGTGCAAAACAGGAAATCTATGAACTTATGAATCGTCTGGTCAAGGAAGAAGGAAAATCAATTATTATGATTTCGTCTGAAATGACTGAGGTGCTTCGAATGAGCGACCGCGTTATGGTTATGTGTGAAGGCAGAGTTACCGGAGAAATTGGTATCTCAGAGGCGACTCAGGAAAGCATTATGAATGCCGCAACACGTGATATTGAGTAAGGGGGGGCTTACTGTGCAAAAAATTAAAGAAAATCCGATTGTTAAGTCGATTGGTATGACTCGTGTCATATTGATTTTAGTTATTATCGCACTTTATATTCTATTTACGATTATGACTCCGATTCTTAGACCGGGAACATCTTTTGTAAGCTTAAATCGTATTTTGAGTGCGTTTAATTATTGCTATTTCCTGGGCTTTCTTGCCCTGGGTGTAATGTTCGTAATCGCAACGGGAGAGATTGACTTTTCCATTGGACCGGTTATGTTCTGTTCTGCATTGATTTCAGGTTATTGCCTGACTTCTTATCATCTGCCAATGGTGCTTTGCCTGATTATTAGTGTACTTGTGGGTACAGCCTTTGGTATCTGGAACGGATATTTTGTGTCTTATCGTTATTTGCCATCATTTATTACTTCTCTTGCCAGCATGCAAATTGCAAAAGGTGTTGGTGCTGTATTTACCAAGACCCAGTCAGTATCATGGCCAGCAGCTGGTTCTGAGGGTGGTGCCTTTAGAAATTTAATTCGTATAGGCAATGTGCCTGTTGGTTTTATTATTCTTTGTGTGGTAGCTATTTTAGTTGCGATTTTCATGAATAAAACAAAGGCGGGTCGTTATATCGTTTGCCTTGGATCTAATAAAGAGGCGGTTCGCCTTTCTGGTGTTAACACAAAACGTTGGCAAATGTTGGCATTTATTATTTGCGGTGTATTTGCAGGAATTGCAGCAATTTTCTATGTAGGTGCTTATACGACTGTACAGCCGGGCTTGGGCGATACTCTTAATAATGATGCAATTGCAGCCTGTGTTATGGGTGGAACAGCCATGACTGGTGGAGTTGTGTCAGTCCTTGGTGTAATAATTGGTGCTATTGTAGTCTCCCTTCTTCAGGAAGGTATTCTGGCTATGGGATTTACTGTGTCTCATCAGTATATCCTGACAGGTATTATCGTACTTGTGGCAGTTATATTAAATATGACTGGTCAGAAAAGAAAGAATTGATAGGGGGGACTGTGAAATGGCTAATAATACAAATGCCCTTACGGCAGAAAAAACAAAGAAAAACAGCAACCTGACCCAATATCTGGTTGTTATTGGCGCACTGATCGTGTTGTCTATCTTATTTTCCGCATTGAGTCCGTCATTTCGTACATATACAACTATTGTTACCATGACAAGTTATATGTACTATATTCTCTTTATGGCCATTGGTGTAACATTTCCGCTGATTACCGGAGGTGTAGACCTGACCATGGGCACCGGACTTGTATGTTATGCAATTTTTGGAAGTTATTGTATTAATACTTTGGGTATCCCGGTTGCCGGAGCCATTGTGGTTGTAATATTATTTGGCATGCTTATGGGTTTGATCAATGGCATAATTGTTGCGAAATTTGATCTTCCGGCATTCTTGACAACACTATGTACGATGATGATTGCTCGTGGTTTGGGATCTGTTTTGACAGGAAGTCAGTCAGGACTTTGGCCCCAGGGAACACAGCCAGGCGCATGGTTGAGATCTGTATTTAAAATTACGACAGCTGATAATAAGATTATCCCATTAGGTATTGTGTGGGCTTTGTTGGCAGTAATTATCATGCAATTTATTTTAAATCATACCCGTGTGGGACGTTACATCATCGCCATAGGATCGAATAAAGAGGCGTTACGACTTTCCGGAGTTCCGGTAATGAGATGGCATATTCTGGCTTATGTGATTTCTGGATTTTTTACTGGTTTAGCAGCAATTGCTTATGCTGCAACCTTTGCAACTTTGGTTCCCGGTTCTGGAGCTGGATTTGAGATGGATGCCATTGGTGGTGTTATTATTGGTGGTACATCCACTACAGGTGGAAAAGGTACGATTATTGGTACACTCTTAGGTGTTATCTTGATTTCTTTGTTGAAAACTGGTCTTCCCTTTATTGGACTTCAGGCGAACTGGCAGCAGATTATCACAGGATTAGTTATTCTGTTTGCTGTAACTGTTGACATGGCACGAAATAAAAAATAGGAGTTGAATCATAAGACGTAAAGATTGAGCGATTCTGTATGAAAAAATATGCGGACATATCCTTGAATATGAGGATGTGTCCGTATTTTGATTTGCGTGAACAATGAGCCAGGGTCTGATTTTGCTAAGCCTTTGGCGAATGCTGCGATTATCTGAAAAAATCTTAAAAGGTGTTTTGATGAAACTTTATTATGCAAGATTTATAAAAAAATATATTTATAACAAAGAGAATATGGCATTTATCACACTAAAAGTCACCGGAAATAGCAATATTTATAAAGAAAAACGCACGAAAGATAGATAAAATATAACTATAAAATATACATGACAAACAATGCAAAACAAGAAAATAAAATAGCATAAAACCTTACTTTGAATTTGCTCTCCTGGGGATTTTTTTTGAGTGAATTCAAGGGAAGTTTTATAATAAATCTATTTTAGGAGGGTAACTAGATGAAAAGAAAGGTAATTGCAATGGTTCTCGCGGCAACTCTGGTCGTAACAATGTCTGCATGTGGAAGTTCCTCTTCGGATTCAACTTCTACATCATCCGAGGGTAGTGGATCTTCTTCCGCGGGCGAAGAGGGAGATCCCTATGACCTTCAGGTGATTTCTAAAGGATTGACTAATTCTTGGATGCAGGTAGTAAAAAATGGTGTTGAGGATGCGGCGAAAACCATAAATGATGAGGCGGGATACGAGAAAGTTAAGGTTAGCTATATTGGACCAGATACCCAGTCAGATATTGCGGTTCAGGTGCAACAGGTACAGGATGCCGTATCATCAGGATGTGATTGTATCGGACTTGCAGCTCTGGATCCGGATTCTGTATCAAGTGCACTTACTGATGCCATGAATGCAGGTATTCCGGTAGTAGGTTGGGATTCTGGTATTCCAGGGGCACCGGATGGATCTGTAGTTGCTAATGTAGCAACAGATAACTATGCGGCAGCAGGTGAGGCGGCAACAGAACTTTACAATAAAATCAGCAGTCGCATAGGCACAGGAGAACAGGTTCGTGTAGGCGTGCTTTCAGCAACTTCTGTAGCGAATGGTCATATTGACCGCGGACTTGGTTTTATTGACAAATTTGCAGAATTGGCAGCAGCTGATGGAAAAACAATTTGTGTAACGGGAAATGAAAAATTTGTAGGAGACGCAAGAGCAGAGGTTGTTGATGAGCAAAGCGCAGATTGTGTAATTGAAGTTCGAGTGCCTTCTCAGATGAATGCAGACCTTCTAGCAACGGAAGCAGGAGTTCTTTTGAATGAAAAAGATTTGATAGGTGTATTTGCAAATACACAGGATGCAGTGGAGGGTGTTCTTACTTCTAATCAGAACCTGAATGTTTTGGGAACAGGTGATGATCAGGTGATTCTTATGGGATTTGACGCAGGTACTGTTGCGATTGAGGCGGTAAAAGCTGGAACCATGTATGGTGGTATCAACCAGGCACCTTATGATATTGGTAAACAGACAGTAGAAGTTATGACAAAGGTTTGCGATGGAGAGGACGTTGAAGATATTTCTACGGCATATAACTTCTATAATGCAGATAATCTGGAAGATGAAGATGTAGCGGCAAATCTTTATGATTAACTATGTGTGCTTTTGATTCGAATTTTGTCAGAGCTAATGGCAATAAATAATATATTGCTTCCTCGGGGACTGTTGTGCTGGATTCAGCGCGGCAGTCCTCTTTTATGTTGACATGCATCCGAATGGAGTTGTGGTGGCAGCTCCTGTAAGTGAAAAAATAAAAATCCGATGCAGGGGATTCATGGACAGGAATGTGAAAAAAGTGTAAAATATTTATATAAATGCAATTGGATATACATTTCATAAAAAGGACAGATGAATGAGAAAAAAAATACTGGCAATGATACTTGCAGCTATTTTGGCAACTGGGATGGTTGCTTGTGAGAAAAGGGATTCTAGCACGGAGACTTCGCAGAGTCCTAGTGAGGATTCTGATTCTCAACAGGAAAGCTATAATCTCTGTGTGATTACGAAAAGCCTTTCCAGTTCTTGGATGCAGGCGGTAAAAAAAGGTGTGCTAGAGTCAGCAGAAGCTCTTAATGAAGAAGCGGGGTACGAAAAAGTAAAGGTTAGTTATGTGGGCCCGAAAGTTCAATCGGAAATTGAGGATCAGGTGGAATTATTGCGTGATGCGATTTCTTCTGGCTATGATTGTATCGGCCTGGCGGCCTTAGATCCCTATTCGGTGGCAAATGCTTTGGCGGATGCAAAGAATGCAGGCATTCCTGTTGTGGGTTGGGATTCTGGTATTCCAGGGGCCCCGGAAGATTCGGTTGTAGCAAATATTTCCATAGATAATTATGCTGCAGGCGAGGAAGCGGCGACGGAATTATATGCTAAGGTAAAAGAACGGATTGGAAAGGGAAAGCAAGTTGGTATCGGTATACTTTCTGCTACTTCTATATCCAATGTACATGTGGAGCGCGACCTTGGATTTATTGATAAGTTTATTGAACTGGCAAATGCAGATGGAAAAACTGTCAGTGTAAGCGGTAATGAAAAAATCATAAAGGAGGTATCAGCAGAGACGGTATCAGAGCGAAATGCAGATTGCGTGGTTGAAGTGCGGGTACCATCTCAGATGAAGAATGATCTTATAAGCGCAGAAGCGAAAGTATTTCTCTATGAGAAAAATATGATTGGAATTTTTGCAAATACTCAGGAAGTGGTAGGTTGTATCCTTGATGCAAATGAGGAGGTAAATGTATTAGGAACTGATGATGAAGAGATGATTCTCATGGGATTTGATGCAGGAGCAAAAGCACTGGAAGCGGTGCGTTCTGGAATTATGTATGGTGGAATTAATCAGGCTCCCTATGACATAGGAAAACAAACTGTGGAAGTGATGACGAAAGTTTGTGAAGGGGAAGAAGTAGAAGATATTTCTACAGAATTTAATTTCTATGATGCCGATAATCTGGAAGACGAGGAAATTGCAGAAAATCTATATGAATAGGAATGCGATGATAAAATCTGATAAATAAAGATGTTATGTGATGGGAACTCTTGTGTTGAAAATAACATAAGGGTTCTTTTTGGTTGCCGCGCATCCGGAGAGGGCTGCCTGTGGCAGGTCCTGTAGGTTAAAATCCTGTGTGCAAGATTTATGAAAAATATAAGATTCATGCTTTGAATTTCCTTGGTTTTGGCTACTGTATTAATGAAAAATGAACAAGTATTATATAGCAAATCAGAGGGGGAAAACTTATAGTAAGGCTATATAGTAAGTCGGACAAAACTGCCGGAAGGGAGAAACAATCATGGATTATACAAGAGAAATTACTGATAGAAAAATATGTGTTCTGGGAAAGGATGAAGCTCTGAGAAAGTATATGACAGAGCGATTGGCAGAGCTAAAATTTATTAATGTAAGCAACGCAGAAGACATAGACGAGGCTGTATTGTCTGCTGAGGCAATTCTTATTGTGGATGATGGGAAGGCTGGCTATGATTTGGTAAAAGCTTGTGCTGGGGCAGCAAAAAATGTGCTTTGGGTGGCTCCTTCTTACCTAGATAAAGCAGATTATAAAAAATTAGAAGAATTCAGTGATTTGGTGAAAATAGGTTTCTTGCGCCGCTATGATTACCTTTATGAAAATTTTAAAAGTAAAGTAGATAATTTCTTAGTATTTAAAAAAATGCTTAGTGGCAACTGTGGGGTACGCATTCCTCTGGTATCAGTTTATGGTGAAAAACACCCTATGAAAGAGGATCTGATTTTTCGACTATTGGATGGATTTAGTTTTATGTTAGGGGAAGACATAGTAAAAACTGAACTAAAAGACTCTTCAGCGAAAGAAGGATTAGGAGATCGATTCATTGCTGAGGTGACAACGGAAAAGGGCGTCAATATCGAAATTACTGTGGATACTGGTGACTTTGAATCTCAAGAGAATTTTGAAATTCTTATGGAGAGGGGGAAATTTCAATTTTTTGCTCCTATCAATGAAGAGAGAATCTATAAGGATTATATCGGTGTGTATCATATGTTGGAAGAGTGGGAAAAAGTTTTAACTGGAGGAAAAACTGAAAATCTTGCAGAAGTCTGTGATGCAGTTGCGATAGTTAATGCGGTGGGTTTTTTGCTTGGCAAATAGATGAAAATTAAGATAAGTACGATTTTATAAAAAATATGTGAAGAAATTGAAAAATACACATTGACAAATAAAATGATGAATGCTATTCTAATATAGCTGTCGCGGAAAACGACAGAAACAAAAAGATTTATCGAGGAT
>CAVBGA010000165.1:0-10259 GCA_963594675.1 Lachnospiraceae bacterium | reverse complement strand
TTGTTAGATAGTCTGACGTACGGTGCTGTGAGAGGACGGCGGCTAGTCACCACATCCTACTCGATTATGCATCCCTAGGGAGCTGCCGGTGGCAGGTCCTGGAGATGTACCCTGGCAAATTCTACATGATTAAACTACTTGGAAAATATAGAATTTGAGGTAATCCGTCTCGGGCACGTTCCATAAAATTGGATGATCAGGTGCCTGTTGTCTTGCTTCTATCTGTCTGAGAGATACGCTGGCATCCTTTGCGGCACTTTTAAGCATATTTCGGAACATTTCGTCTGTCATGAAGTGAGAGCATGAACAGGTAGCTAAGTATCCGCCTCGTGGAAGCAGTTTCATGGCTTTCATGTTAATCTCTTTGTAACCTCGAGTCGCATCCCTTACAGTTCCTCTTGATTTTGTAAAAGCAGGAGGATCAAGAATAATGTAATCGTAGTCGTGATTTTTCTCGTTAGCAAGCTTTGTTAAAAGTTGGAAAACGTCTGCTGTCTCAAAATCTATGTTGGTGAGCTCGTTTCTCTTTGCGTTTTCACTTGCCATGTCGATGGCAGTCTGAGAAATATCAACACTGTGAACCTGCTTTGCACCTGCCTTAGCGGCATTTAAACCGAAGGAACCTGTGTGAGTGAAACAGTCGAGGACTGTTTTTCCCTCGGCGATTCTTGCAGCTGCAAGTCGATTGTACTTTTGATCAAGAAAAAATCCTGTTTTCTGTCCGTTTTCAACATCAACAAAGTACTTTACTCCGTTTTCGTTGATTTCAGTTATGGCACTACTTGGATGAGGTAATTTTTCATACCACGCTTTGTACTGAGTGAGACCCTCTTTTTCACGAAGTGAAATGTCATTTCTCTCAAAGATTCCATCGATATTCTCCCCCATTGCGTTGAGAGTATCAAAAAGTGCTCGGTAAACAATATCTTTCACCATTTCCATTCCAAGGCTTGCTACCTGAATGGAAAGAAGATTGTTGTATCTGTCAACAGTAAGTCCCGGCATCTGATCAGCCTCACCATGGATAAGTCGGCAGCACTTAAAGTCGTCGTGGGGCATAACCGTTTTTCTGTATGCTATTGCGTATTCAACCCTTCTTCTCCAGAATGCTTCATCAAATTTGTCATTTGCATTTCGGGAAAGAAGTCTTACGGTAATTCTGCTGTTAGCGTTGTAAAATCCTGTTCCCATGTAGGCATTTCCTGAAAATACATCAACTAGACAGCCGTTATGAAGATCGCCCTTAACATCCTTAATTTCGCCATCGTATACCCAAGGGTGACCGTTCTTAATTGCTCGCTCGCCCTTTGGAGTGATATGAACAGACGGATAAATTCTCTCTTGTTTCATATATTTTGTCTTCCTTTTTGATTTAGATTTTCTCGGCTAATTGTATCATAAGATTTTTTTTATAACAATCATAATGACAAGGCTTATTTACTCAGGCTCTTATGCAAACTCGCCCTTTGGCCTCTTTCTTTTTTAATTTTAAAATTATAATTTTGCTCTAAGCTGCTGGAAAGCGGTTAAAAGGTTGTTCTGTGGAAGATATTGCTATGAAGACTGATTACTTTTGGAAATCTAAAGTTACGTCGGGATGGCTGTGACGAATATATGGTTGCATAATGTTTTCTGCGTGAATTGTGGTATCACTTTCTTTAAGCCGGGGTACAACCTGCGAAAAGATAAGTTTGGCATTGAAATTGAGGGCTACTGTGCTAAATGTGGAGAAAAGATTGCGAGGTGCTGCGATTAATCGATCGTTTTTCAGGTTTACAAATTCACTTTGCGGTATCGTATTGCTCTTGACCAGTATTCCCATCACTGGATGATTTCCAGTGGTGGGATATATATTTTTAACCATTATGGTATTAAAGCCGTTTTTTAGTAAGAAAGTCCTTTTAAAGAAATTTTCAGAGAAAGTGATAATGCCTGATATTATGTGTCTATTGAGGTATTCATTAGGTGGGTTCATCTGCATTTGTAAACTTGCAGGTGAACCTATCGCTGCTTCTGAACTGGAATAAAAAAATATATTATTCTGAGTATTTCTTTATAACCAGAAATAATGTAGCATTGTCAGAGTGAACCAGCAAAGCAATAAAGAAAGTAATGGAGGGTACGACTATGGACCATAACACACAGTACGAATTAAATAAGGGATTGGCACAGATGCTTAAGGGCGGTGTGATCATGGATGTAACAACACCTGAACAGGCAAAGATAGCAGAGGAGGCCGGTGCCTGTGCAGTGATGGCGCTGGAAAGGATACCTGCAGATATAAGAGCTGCAGGAGGTGTTTCTAGGATGAGTGACCCAAAGATGATAAAAAGTATTCAAGATGCAGTAAGTATACCGGTTATGGCAAAATGCAGAATTGGACATTTTGCAGAGGCGCGGATTCTTGAGGCTATAGAGATAGATTATATAGATGAATCGGAGGTCTTATCACCGGCTGATGATCTTTATCATATAGACAAAAAGAAATTTAAGGTTCCTTTTGTATGTGGTGCTAGAGACCTTGGAGAGGCATTGAGAAGAATTGCTGAAGGAGCAGCAATGATAAGAACAAAGGGAGAACCTGGTACAGGAGACATCATTCAAGCAGTTAGACACATAAGAAAAATGAATTCTCAGATAAGACATGTGGCATCTCTTAGGGAGGATGAGCTTTTTGAAGAGGCAAAAAGGCTTCAGGTTCCTTATGAGCTTATAAAAAACGTAGCTGAAAATAAAAAATTACCCGTAGTTAATTTTGCTGCTGGTGGAGTTGCAACGCCAGCAGACGCATCGCTTATGATGCAACTTGGAGCAGAAGGTGTATTTGTTGGATCGGGAATATTTAAGTCAGGCAATCCTAAGAAAAGAGCAGAAGCTATCGTTCAGGCGGTTACAAATTATAAGGATGCAAAACGTATTGCCAAGCTTTCGGAGAATTTGGGGGAAGCTATGGTTGGTATAAATGAGAATGAGATACAACTCATAATGGAAGAAAGGGGTATTTAAATGCAGGTGGGAGTATTGGCAGTCCAAGGCGCTTTTGCCGAGCATAAAAAAATGATGGAGGAGCTGGGCTGCAGATGTATTGAGATAAGAAAAAAAGAAGACCTTAGCAATATAGACGGATTGATTCTTCCGGGAGGTGAGAGTACTGTCCAAGGGAAACTTATAAATTCACTGGGAATCAGGAATATATTAAAAAGAAAGATAGAGGAGGGGCTGCCGACTCTTGCAACCTGTGCAGGACTTATATTATTAGCTGAAAATATAGTAAATGATGAAAATATGTATCTTGGTACAATGCCGGTAAGTGTGAGGAGAAATGCTTATGGAAGACAGCTGGGAAGCTTTGAGAAGAATTCGGATATAAAGGGGGTGGGGGAATATCCTATGATTTTCATCAGAGCCCCTTTTATTGAAGTGGTAAATGACAGGGAGGTAGATATACTGGCAGTGGTTGACAAAAAGCCAGTAGCTGCAATCTACAAAAATCAGATAGGATTGGCTTTTCATCCTGAGCTTAGCGGAGATAATAGAATTCACAAAGCATTTCTAGATCTAGTGAAAAATAGATAGGATATATTTGCTAGGAAAAAAAGTTGGAGTTAGCACGCTTCCTTGCGTCATGTATGGTGAAAACATGCTTTAAGTATTTGAGCAAAATTCTGGATAAATTCGTTAGACTTATCTTTTTTCCAGAAGGCGCAATACGTTTTTTTAATGTTTTCACCATTTCGTACAAGGGGAATTCGGCATAGGGTGGTGTCAGAACAAATAGGGTCGCCTATGATGTCCAGAGGCATATAAGCCTGGCCTGTCATTACTTTAAGCCGAGCTTCTTGTAGGGTATCTGCAAAAAGAAAGTCTCCGTGAAGCCCGATGATGGTTTCGTAGTATTCTTGCTCTTCGGCTTGCGCAGACGGGTTGATCACCAAAATACAGGATGTATTCTTTAACTCCTTGATTTCTAGAAAAGGCAATTTGCTGAGAGGATTTTTCGCAGATATTTCAATATATAGTTTACTTTCGGCAATAACCATATTATTGTATGCGTCAGAGAATGCCCGCCTTTGATCGTTTAAGATCAGATCAAGGCTGGCATTTTCTATAGCCTGATATAGTTCTTCATGACTTCCCACTGTAATCTGCACATCTATAGTGGGATGTTTTTCAGAAAATAAAGAAATTGCTTTGGAAAGTTCATTTCCATGATATCCCTTATAATATCCAAACTTTAAAACCGTTTTATCATTGCGGGCAATTCGCTTGGTTTCTAATATCATTTGACTGATGTCACCGGTAATCACTAAGCTTTTTCTGTAGAAATGTTGGCCAGCCTCTGTAAGCGAAAATGTTCGATTATGCCGTTCTAATAACTGCACACCTAATTCATCTTCTAATTTTTTTACTTGTTGGGAAATAGCAGACTGTGAAACATGGCATTGTTCCGCTGCTGCATAAAAATTCCCCTTTTCAATCACAGCTTGAAAATATTCTATTTGACGTAGGAACATAGATTTCTCCATTCTGACTTTTTTTATACCAAACCCATAAATTGATATAGAGCAGTACATATTAGCTTTGAAATTTGAGTTGAATTTATTGTATAACGATTAGCAAAACTTATCAATATGATAAGAAGGAAGATTTGATACCGAAGTATATATGAATTAACATGATAAGAAATCAGAGAATACAATGGAGGGTGAATCTTGTGAGTAAAAAAGAAGTAATGATCGTGACAGGTGCAGGACAGATTTCTATGGCCATTGCCAGAAGAATGGGATATGGCAAGAAAATTGTTATGGGAGATAAAAATATAAATAATGCAAAAGCGATTGCAGATATTATGAATCAGGCTGGCTTTGATGTAGAAACCATGGAGATGGATCTTTCTTCAAGAGAATCAATTCTGTCCTTGATCGAGAAAGCGCAGGAATATGGAGAAATTAAGATGCTGGTAAATGGAGCCGGAGTTTCCCCGAGTCAAGCATCACTTGAAGCAATTTTAAAGGTGGATTTGTATGGAACCGCGGTATTGTTGGAAGAGGTAGGAAAGGTTATTGCAGAAAGTGGCTGTGGAGTAACTATTTCCAGTCAGTCTGGTTGGAGAATGCCGCAACTGACAGCAGAGGAAGATGAAGCGCTTGCCACCACTCCTACGGAAGATTTGCTAAGTCTTGCAATTTTGCAGCCAGAACATATTAAAGATACCCTTCATGCTTATCAAATGGCAAAACGCTGTAATGAAAAGCGTGTTATGGCACAGTCTGTGGAATGGGGAAAGCGTGGAGCAAGAATAAATGCCATTGCTCCGGGAATTATTGTAACCCCCCTGGCCGTGGATGAGTTTAATGGCCCCCGTGGGGATTTCTATAAAAATATGTTTGCAAAATGCCCAGCTGGAAGGCCGGGAACTGCTGATGAGGTAGCCAATGTAGCGGAACTTTTACTGAGTGATAAAGGTGCATTTATCACTGGCTCCACATTCTTAATGGATGGTGGTGCCACATCATCTTATTATTACGGACCACTTAAGCCGGAAAATTAATTAGAATTTTTACAGGGACATGCTATAATTTAGTAGAGATTGATTGTAGGAATTGAATGTAATGCATATCCAAAAGAGGTAAATCATGACACGAGAAGAAGCAGAGCAGTATTTATATTGCGCCATGACAATAGGAGAGAAGCTTCTAATTTGTGGCGCAGAGGTGGGCCGTGTGGAAGATACGATTCGTAGAATCTGTCTTGCCTATGGTGCTTCGCGGGCAGATGTATTTTCCATTACTTCAAGTATTGTCACTACGATATATGGTGATGATTTTGGCATTGTTACCCAGACACGGAGGGTTCCTGGTATGGCAAATGATCTGGGACGCCTGGATGAATTGAATCAGTTGTCCAGATATATATGTGAAAACAAGCCTGCCCCTGAGGAAATTAAGGAATATTTAGAGAAAATAAAAAACAGTCCAGATTACTCATTTCCGATTCAGATTTTGATTTATGCAGTGATTTCCGGATCCTTTTCTATCTTTTTTGGAGGGAATATGGGAGATATGGTGGCATCGGCTTTGATTGGAATTATATTAAAGCTATTGGAGACCTATTTAAAAAAAGCTGCCTTGAATCCATTAATTACAGTACTTCTCTGTTGTGGTGTGGGAGGAATGTTAGCCCATGGCACGGTTTTATTAGGCTTGGGAAATCATGCGGATTTGATCAGCATTGGAAATATTATGTTGTTTATTCCGGGAATTGCCTTTACCAATTCTATGCGAGATCTTTTTTCAGGAGATACCATTACAGGATTGATACGATGTCTGGAATCCTTGCTATTGGCTTTTGTTGTAGGGCTTGGATTTACAGCAGCCAATCTTTTTTTCTAAGATAGATTAATTTAAGAGAATCTAGGGTTACTGAGATAATTTGTAGGGAGAAATAGATGAAAGAGTTTGTGCAGCTTATCGTGTCCTTTATTGGATCATTGGGCTTTGCCGCCTTATTTAATATTCACGGGAAAAAATTATGGTTTGCCGCCCTGGGAGGATGCTTTTCCTGGGCGATTTATCTTATCGTTTTAGAAAATAATTCTAGCCCCTATGTGTGTGGATTTTGTGCTACGGTAGCGATTACTCTTTATGCAGAGGGAATGGCAAGAATTTATAAGACACCGGTAACAGTTTTTTTAGTATCGGGAACCATCCCCTTGATTCCAGGGGCTTACCTCTATCGAACGGTGAATTGTCTTATGAGCAGTGATTGGGAAAACTTTCAGAAGGATGGAGCCTATACAATCCTTTTTGCTGCCAGTATGGCAGCAGGTATGACGCTTACTACAGTCATATTCCGTATCATTTGGAAAAAATTATATAAACAAAGACGAATGTAAAAAAGGGAGGCCGCATGAAAGTGTATCATACGGCCTCTCTTGCAAAATTCTTTATTTGTTATATTTATGCCTCTTCCTTTTCCCAGCTAGTACGAGAAATACGATACAATTCAGCAAAAAATGCCTGAGGAGCATCGGAAAAAGCAGGGATAACGTGGCGATCTTTATATTTTTCAAACCATTCATCAGCCAAACGGATACATTCCTCATCAGGTGTATCCATAGGAATTCCACTTTCCTGCTGACCAAACCAGATAGGTGCCTCTTTATACTTTTCTGATAGCAGATCGATATTATTGAGGGATTGTGGACACCATAAATCCACGCCGGCGGCAATGTAGCCTGGTACAAGGGCTTCATTCTTACCGCAGCTGTGAAGTTGGAAATAGAGTCCCATATCGTGAATCGCATCTGTAAGTTTTCTTAGGTAAGGTACAAGCATTTCCATTGCTGTATCCAGTGAGAAAAAGCCGCTTCTTTGTGTGCCCCAGTCGTCGTGAAGGAGTACACCATCGATATCGTTATATTGTTTGACACGACGGATGTATTCGATCAATATGTCTGCATATTGATCGAAAAATTCTTTGACAGCATCTTGCTGATCTTCGTCTATTAAAGCCATAGCAGCACCAGACACATCCATTAGAGAAATCAATCTTTCCCAGAAACCAGAGAGAATTCCCAATTCGTTATATTGAGGGGTATCCAGATAGGATTTGTCTTTTTGAGAACATCCTTCAAAGTCCATAGCATCCAGATCAGGCAGGGAAACTAAATCTTTCCAATCGTTCATATCCTCGATTTTAGGTGCGCCAGGCTGAACCGTTGCGCCACCGGCTACAGGAACATAGACCCAATTTAGATCGAACCAGCTACTGTTCATAATGTCTGAGCTGTAGGGATAGGCTTCCTGTCCGTCCATGATCAAATGAGCTACTACATTGTCTGGATGCATACGGGGGCGGAAGTTATTAATATCGCACATACACCAGCCGGCCATTGGCATCCAATAGGGCTTTTTTTCGGAAAAAAGTAGTTTGAAATTTTCTTTAGCGGTAATAGGACGATTACCAAATACAGGCTCTGTTTCGGGAAAACCTGGAATTATTTGCTGCATCATATATTTTGCGCCGATAGGATGGGCGGCAGTGGGAATCAACTCAGAGGGGTCAAATTCTTTTCTCTTCATATCTATTGCCTCTTTTCATATAAAATTAACACGTAAATACTACATATCGTGAAATATATTCTGTACAAAATATTTTCCTTATACCTAAAGAATACAGGAAATATGATAGAAACACCATGCACGAATCGTTGACTTTTAAAGGTGGATTGCTACAATTTATAGTAAAAAGAAGCTTAAGATAATATGAGAAAAGGAGAAAAAATGATTTGGGAGATTTGGGATGGTTTGCTGCAAAAAGAATATACCATTGGCCACAGTGGAGAGTGGAATCGGGTGGAGGAGATTAGGGCAATACAGATTGGCGGAGAGATGGTATGTATGCAATCTAACACGGTATATCTTTACAAGGACCGCTAACCGTTGGCAACACCCTAGGACACAGTTTGTATCTGTTGACAGAGGAAGAATTTTTTTCATTAGATAGTGCACCGGAATATTATGTTTTAACAGAGGGAGAAAATAAAGAAAAGACGGTTAATGAGATTTTACGTCTCTTTATGGAGGGACAGCATTGGCTCTCAAAGATTCGAGAAGCAGCTGGTATTCATCATGATATGCAGACTTTGGTAGAGCTCGTGGCACATTTTTGGAGGATTAGTGTATTTTTAGTTAATGCGGCATATGAGATAGGGGAACACGTGGATATGCCGGGACAAATTTTTGATTGGGATGTGGCATGTGATGAGTCAGGAAGAATGACAGAAGAGACGATCGCTGAGTTGTATCTGGATACTCCAAAGTTTGATCAAACTTTTACAACCCATGGTTTACAGGAATATATTGTGCAAGATAGGAATACAGACACAAGACATGTTTCCTATTATTATAATTTTATGGATGAAAATGATATGTATATGGGTAGGATTTTGTTTGCAACATTTGATCAGAAGGTATCCCCAGAGATTCAGGCGATTTTTACTTATGCAGCGGGTCAGGCAGAATCTTGCTTTCAGGTGTCGAGGAAAAATACAGTGGCAAATAAGTTTCAGAGAGAATTGAGACAACTTTTTTTGCAGATGCTGGAGAAGGAGAATGTTGGTCAAAATGTTGTGAAAGTTGCTTTAGAGCAAAAAGGTTGGAAAATTTCAGATGCATATATCATCTACCGGCTGTTTAGTAATGGCAATATGCATTCCCATCACACACTTACCTATTATTGTCATTTATTAGAACGGACTTTTCCAGAACTTTTGGCTGTGGAGAAGGATAATGGTATTTATTGTTTGGTTCATTGTGGAGATAGGGACAATAATTTTCGTGAGCAATTACCCTATTTTTTGCGAGAGCATTTATTTATTGCTGGGATCAGCAATATGTTTTTCGACTTTTTCTCTATTCATTTGTATGCAAGTGAAGCGAACTGTGCATTGGATTTGGGAATGCGTTATTACAATCATCTGTGGATGCATGATTTTTCGGAATATGCTCTTCCATATTGCATTGAAAAAATTACAGAGGACTATCCGGCTAAGGAGCTGGTTTCACCAGAGCTAAAGATATTAGACGTTTATGATAAAGAACATCCAGGAAGTGATCTGTTCTTAACACTGAAAGCCTATATAGAGCAACAGTTTAATGCAACTTATACAGCAAATTTACTTCATATTCACCGCACCACCTTGTTATATAGACTTCGAAGGATGCAGGAATTGACAGGGCTAGAATTGACGGACAAGGATACCATCCTGCATTTGCAGTTATCTTATGCATTACTTTCTTTTTTTGATGTGTAGAAATTAGCCATAAGGACATAAAACACGTATAAATATTGGTAAAGAGTTTTGAGATTATAATAGATATCCGGGGAAATAGGAGAAATAAGGAGAATACATGATTTATAAGAAAAAATGGTGCCATATGATATGCGTAGTTTTGATAATGATTTTTTGTCTGGTGCTTACTTGCAATGCCTGGGGGGAAGCATCTTCCCAGGAGAATGCGACAAGTGTTCAGCAGAAGGATACCATGGCGATTCTTGAGGGTAAGATGGCAGGCGTCATGACGGGTACCCCCCAGGATACGATTGTGAAGAATAATGTAAAGAATACAAAATTACAATATTTTAATAATGCGAGATATGGCCTTGGCATTGCAAAAAAAGAAAATTGACTTTATGGCCTTATCTTCCGTGAATTACTATAGTATAGCTCCGGATATTCCTCAGCCATACTATAG
>CAVBGA010000164.1:0-3628 GCA_963594675.1 Lachnospiraceae bacterium | reverse complement strand
ACGGTGATTCATACCCCCCTTAGCAATGTGTATCTGGCGGCTACCTCTGCCATGTCTCTTTTTAATGCCATTGATTCTCTGGATGTGATTACTATGACCGGAACCGATGCCAGTGGCTGGAATATAGAGGCCCCCAAAGAGGCCTTGGAGAATGGTTCCATGACCTATGCCGGCAAATATAATGCTCCGGATTATGAGCTTTTGGTGGGCAATGGCTGTGATCTTGCCATTGAATCCACCATGATTCTTCATTCGCCAGAGGTTCAGGAAATGATTGAAGATCTGGATATTCCTGTCTTTATTGATCGTTCCTCTTATGAGTCAGATGCCTTGGGACGCTGCGAATGGATTAAACTCTATGGTGCAATGGTGGATAAAGAGGAGGAGGCTAAAGCATATTTTGATGAACAGGCTTCCGTAATCAATGAGTTAGAAGATGTTGAAAATACAGGGAAAACTGTGGCTTATTTTTCTATAAATAATGATGGTTCTGTGGTTGTTCGTACTTCGGATGACTATATTGCCAATATGATTCAGACTGGCGGCGGCAAATATATTTTCGATGATCTGGAAAATACGGAGAGCGATGCTTCTACCATGACCATTTCCATGGAAGAATTTTATAGCACAGCGGTAGATGCAGATTACATTGTCTATAATGCCACCATTGAGGAGAGTTTAACTTCTGTCGATGACCTGATTAAGAAAAATGATCTCTTTAGCGAATTTAAAGCGGTAAAGGAAGGAAATGTTTGGCAGGTGGATAAAACCTTATATCAGTCTACGGATAAAGTAGGGCAATTAATCCGGGATTTTAATCTTATGTTGACAGATGGCGATGAAAGTCAGATGACATTTTTGACGAAAGTGGCGGAAAGTTGATGAATTTCAAGGAAGAGCATAAGCTGGACTTAGAAAAATAGATCTAATGTGAAAGCTTGTAACATGATAGAAAGATGCTGGGAAATATATGATGAAAACAGACGATACAGACATAAAAAAAGAAGGAATGAGCGCATTTCAAGCAGAGAATTTTCGCAGACGAACTCGTTACACAATCGTATTTGCCATTCTGATAATTGCATTTTTACTAATTACTGTTTTAAATATTAATACAGGAAATGTAACGATTCCTGTGCAGCGGATTTTCAAGATTATTTTTACAAAAGAGGGCGCTGCGGATGAGGTGAATATTATATGGAAGATTCGCTTGCCGAGAATTTTGATGGCAGCGATTCTTGGTGGGGCCCTGGCTCTGTCGGGTTTCCTTCTGCAGACTTTCTTTGAAAACCCTATCGCAGGTCCTTATGTTCTAGGAATCTCCTCGGGGGCCAAGATGGTGGTTGCCCTGGTGATGATCTATTACATCGGTAAGATGGGTTCAGTATCCTCTTATGCCTTGATTGCCGCAGCCTTTGTAGGTTCTCTCATTGCTACTGGTTTTATTTTGCTCGTATCCAAGGCGGTGCACAATATGGCGGGCCTTTTGGTAGCGGGTATCATGATCGGTTATATCTGCAGTGCCATTACGGAATTCGTTATTACCTTTGCAGAGGATTCAGATATTGTAAATCTTCACAGCTGGTCCCAAGGTAGTTTTTCCGGCATGAATTGGAGTAATGTGCAGGTAGCCGTACTGGTGGTAGGAATTACCTTCCTGCTTACCTTTCTTCTGTCAAAACCCATAGGGGCTTATCAAATGGGAGAATCCTATGCCCGAAGTATGGGGGTGAATGTCAAGGCATTTCGCTTTGCTTTAATTATGGTATCCAGCATTTTGTCTGCCTGTGTTACTGCTTTTGCAGGTCCCATTTCCTTTGTGGGCATCGCTGTTCCATTTTTGATCAAACGTTGTCTGAATTCCTCTAAGCCATTGGTGGTTATTCCAGCCACCTTTTTAGGTGGGGGCGTTTTCTGTATGATGTGCGATTTGATTGCCAGAATGGCTTTTGCGCCCACAGAGCTGAATATTAGCACGGTTACCTCAGTTTTTGGTGCACCGGTAGTGATTTTTATGCTGATTCGTAAGCAGAAAAGGAGAGGCTAATGGCAGACTATTATTTTCATATGGATGACCTGGCGGTAGGCTATAATGGCAAGGCCTTGATCCATGATATAAATATTGGCATTGAAAAAGGGGAAATCGTGACCTTGATCGGTCCTAATGGAGCTGGAAAGTCCACTATTCTAAAGAGTATCACCCGTCAGCTGGAAATGATCGGCGGCCGGGTACTGATTGCTGATAAAAATCTAAAGCAGTATTCCTATAAGGATATGTCCTCAAAATTGGCAGTAGTACTTACGGAGCGGATTCATCCGGAACTTATGACCTGCCATGATGTGGTGGCTACCGGACGTTATCCCTATACGGGGAAATTGGGAATTTTAACCAGGGAAGATGAAATAAAGGTGGAAGAAGCTCTTCACATGGTCCATGCAGAAGACATAGGAAATAAAGATTTTAATGCCATTAGTGATGGACAGAGACAGAGAGTGATGCTGGCCCGGGCCATCTGTCAGGAGCCGGAAATTATTATTTTAGACGAGCCCACCTCCTTTTTGGATGTCCGCTACAAGCTGGAGCTTTTGTCGATTCTGCGCTCCATGGCCAAAAGCAGAGGGATTACGGTGATTATGTCCCTCCATGAGATCGATCTGGCTATGAAGATTTCCGATAAGATCATTTGTGTAAAAGGTGATAAAATCGCCCATTTTGATAGCCCGGAGAATATTTTTAATGATGATGTGGTAAAAGAACTCTATGATATTGATAATGGATATTTTGATACCATGTTTGGCAGTATTGAATTGCCAAAGGTAGAGGGGGAAGCAAAAGCTTTTGTCTTGTCGGCAGTGGGCAGCGGAATACCGGTGTACCGCAAACTGCAGAAAGAAAATATCCCCTTTGCCGCCGGCATTCTCTATGAAAATGATGTAGATTACCAATTGGCCAGACTTTTGGCAGATCAAGTAATCACGGAAAAACCATTTTACGAAATCAGTCAGGAGGCCTTTGAAAAAGCTAAGTTGCTTATGGAAAAATGCGACAAGGTGATCAATGCCGGATTTGCAGTGGGGCCGATGAATAGAAGGATGCTGGAATTGCTGGAATTGGCAGAGAAGATGGGGAAATTGTAACTATTCAGACCCATTAATTCTACAAGATAGCAACAAAGGATAGCAACAAAAGATAGTGACAACGCCCGATGAGACAGCCGTAAAAAGACCGCTATGTTTCTTGCGTCTTGCAGGCACTTATTTTCAAGAACAAGTATCGATTCACTGCTGCGCAGCTCAGATACTTATTCTTGAAGTTAGCCTGCTGCGCCTTAAGAAACATGACGCAATGGTCTTTTTACGGCTGTCTCATCTGCGTCGCCTTCCATCCGGTAGTAATCTACTAGTGTAGACTTTTTTCCTTTTTTAGTACTTCAATCTATAGGTGTTTCGAAGAGACAGCTTGATTTTTTAGTTCAGGATAATAGCATGTGGAGAACAACTATGGAAGCATCAAGATTCAAAAGGAATGGATGAGTGCCAAGGATAACAGGGTGCGAGATTCCCATGCTCAATTAAACGGTGTCAGAGTGCGATATAACAAGACCTTCCCAAATGGATGTAGATATCC
>CAVBGA010000163.1:0-9032 GCA_963594675.1 Lachnospiraceae bacterium | reverse complement strand
AAGTATTACCATTCAATGTGATGCTATCTTGGACAACATAGATGATCTTAAATCTTCAAAGAAAGAATTTGTTCCTGAGGATGGAGTAATTCTTCCAGAGACGGAGGTTTCTTTTTATAAAGATGATACCGTCTTTGACGTATTAAGAGATACTTGTGCTGACAATGATATTCAGTTGGAATCCCAGTATACACCTTTGTATAAGAGTTATTATATTAAGGGAATTAACAATCTCTATGAATTCGATTGTGGAGCGAATTCCGGGTGGATGTATAGTGTTAATGACGAATTTCCCAATTATGGATGTTCGTCCTACACCCCCAAGGACGGGGATAAGATTGTCTGGTGTTACACCTGTGATCTTGGATCAGATGTAGGCGGTGATATGAGTGAAACAGAAGAATAAAGCAAGATCGGATGCCTTTGGAGGATGTCATCCGATTGTAAATTTCCTTTATTTCCTCTTTGTTTTGGGAATTACCATGTTTGTGCAGCATCCCTTGATTCTAATGATTTCTTTTGCGGGGGCACTGGTGTATGCTGTGCGTTTACAGGGGGCAGGTCATGTAGGAAAAAATTTGCTTATGGTTACCTTGCCGGGCCTTCTGATCATTACCTTACTGAATCCATTTTTAAATCATTATGGAGTCACAAAGCTTCTGTACTTGGAGGCCAGCGGCAACTGGGTAACCTTGGAGGCTTTAGTATATGGCTTTGTCTTGGGAAGTGTATTATTTATTATTTTTACTTGGTTTTCCTGTTACAACATAATAATGACCAGCGATAAATTTATTTATCTCTTTGGTCGTCTGATTCCGGCAGCATCCCTGATTTTATCTATGGTTTTGCGCTTTGTTCCAAGATATCAGAGACAGTTGGAAATTATTCGAAATGGGCAAAAATGTGCGGGACATGATATCAGCAATGCGGGTTTGATTAATAAAATAAAATATGGCATGGCCATGCTTTCTATCCTGGTAACCTGGGCTTTGGAGAATGCTATTGAAACGGCGGATTCCATGAAAAGCAGAGGATATGGTCTTCCGGGCAGAAGTGCATTTTCAAATTATACATTTACAGGAAGAGATAAGATTTCACTTTTGCTCTTGGGAGGATGCGGAGCTCTGTTTCTTACAGGTGCCTCCACGGGATCGGCGTTCGCCCAGTATAATCCAAGGATTCTTATTGCAGGATTTCAAATTATGGGATACAGCCCAGAGTCTGGCTGTCCTCAGTGGCTGGCGATGCTTTCTTACTTTGCCTTTGCTGTTTTCTGCTTTTTTCCATCTATTCTTGGATGGATACAGGATTTGCATCTGAAGGCAGCATTACAGGCAGCTAATGTTCATGAGGAAAGGACATATCGGTATATTTATGAAACCTATAGTAGAGATTAAAGACTTTACATTTACTTACCCTGGCCATGAAAAAAAAGTTTTGGATCAGGTATCCCTGAAAATTGAAGAGGGATCTTTTACGGTACTTTGCGGTCAAAGTGGCTGCGGTAAGAGCAGTTTGCTGCGCCAGTTAAAAAGTGTTTTGGCGCCAGCGGGAGAAAAATCCGGGCAGATTTTTTATTGTGGAAAATCCTTAGATGAAGTGGATGAGAGAAGGCAAAGTTCGGAGATTGGTTTTGTCTGTCAGAATCCGGATAATCAGATCGTTACAGACAAAGTATGGCATGAGCTGGCTTTTGGATTGGAGAGTCTGGGCTATGCTACAGAAGAAATCCGTCTTCGGGTTGCAGAGGCAGCCTCCTATTTCGGAATCCAAAACTGGTTCTTAGAGGATGTGGCAAATCTGTCCGGAGGACAAAGACAGCTCTTAAACCTGGCTTCTATTATGACGATGCATCCCAAATTAGTGATTTTGGATGAACCCACATCCCAGCTAGATCCCATTGCCGCCTCGGATTTTCTTGCTACAGTGAAAAAGATTAATCAGGACACAGGTATGACGGTGCTTTTGACAGAACATCGACTACAGGAGGTAATCCCTCAGGCGGACCAGCTTGTGGTCATGGATGAAGGAAAGTTGATTGCTCAGGGAAAGCCGGCAGAGATTGGTCGCTTGCTGAAAGAAAAAGGCCATGCTATGTTTTTATCTATGCCGGTGCCTATGCAGATTTATGGTGCCATAGAAAATGATTTGGTTTGTCCCTTGACAGTAAGTCAGGGCAGAAAATGGATTAACAGCTTACTGGGAGATGCCACCGTCCAAAGGATAGAAATAGAGAATAAAAAGAAAAGAGAAGAGGAAAAGTCGGAAAAGAAATCTTTCAGGAAGGAAAAGAGGAAAGATACACCGGCTATAGAAATGCAGGAGGTTTGGTACCGTTATGCCAAGGATGCAGCGGACGTGGTTCGCAACCTTTCTCTAAAAGTATATCCAGGGGAATTTTATGCAATTGTAGGGGGAAATGGCACAGGAAAAAGCACCTCCTTGGCTCTTCTTAGCCGAGTGCGCAAGCCCTATCGGGGAAAGATTTTTTATATGGGAAAGGACATCCGAAAATACTCGGAGAGAGAACTTTATAGGGAATGCATTGGCAGTCTTCCTCAAAATCCCCAGTCTATCTTCTTAAAGAAGACGGTAAGAGAGGATCTCTATGCCATGATTGGTGGCAGCCGGGAGAAAAAGTCTCTAGATTATCAGGCGGACATGAAGAAATCCCAGGCAGTTATGGGAATGGCCCAGCTGTGTGGACTGACCCATTTATTGGATCGGCATCCCTATGACTTGAGTGGTGGAGAGCAGCAAAAGCTAGCATTAGCCAAGGTCTTGCTTTTGCGCCCCCGCATTCTTTTGATGGACGAACCAACGAAGGGATTAGATGCGGAATATAAAAAAGAATTGGGAGATATTCTTTTGAAATTAAAGGGGCATGGAATTACGATTCTCATGGTGTCCCATGATGTGGAATTTGTAGCAGAATATACGGATCGGACCGGCCTTTTCTTCCAGGGCAATATTGTGGCAGAGGAGGAGAGCAGACGCTTCTTTGCAGGAAATAGTTTTTATACCACAGCGGCCAATCGTATGGCGCGACATATTGATCCTAATGCAGTGACCCGAAAGGATGTGATTGAATGCCTGAAAGCGAATTTATAGATCGTTTTATCAATGAATATTGGGGCGATCATCTGGATTCTGCGATGGGAGAAGCAAGAGAAAAGAATTCTCAGCCCCAGGCAATAGAAAAATTTTCTGAGTCCTATGATCTGCTGGAGGATCAATATAAGGATGATGGGTATCTGATTCGTCCTATGAAATCTCGAAAATTGGAGAAGAGGACCATATTAGCCATGCTTTGTGTCTGTCTTTTGGTACCCCTCTTATTGTATATTTCCGTGCGGGTATTTCATGGAAGAAAGTATCTGCTTTGCAGCTTGATTATTGTGGTGGGGGCTATGGTTCCCTTCTTTATGGCTTTTGAGGGCAGGCGGCCCCAGGCCAGAGAACTTATGGTGATTTCTGTACTCTCTGCTTTAGCAGTGGCAGGAAGGGCTGCCTTCTTTATGGTGCCCAATTTTAAACCGGTGGCTGCTATGGTGATTCTTACAGGAATTTCCCTGGGAGGAGAGGCTGGCTTTTTATGTGGCTGCATTACCATGATCATTTCCAATATGTTTATAGGACAGGGTCCCTGGACGCCTTGGCAAATGTTTTCTTATGGTTTGATTGGTTTTCTGGCCGGAGTACTTTTTAAGAAAGGGATGCTGAAGCCCAAAAAGCAATCGCTGTGTATTTTTGGCTTTTTAAGCGTTATCTTTATTTATGGTGGGATTATGAATCCGGCCAGTGTTCTTATGGCTTTTGGCTATTTTACTAAGGCAAATGTGATTGCCTATTACATTTCCGGTATTCCGGTAGATTTAGTACATGCAACTTCAACGGTAATTTTTTTGTATTTTATAAGTAAACCTCTTTTGGAGAAAATTGAGAGAATTAAGGTGAAATACGGATTGTACCGGGAAGAACAGGAGTAGAGGCTTTACGAAGGAGTCTTGACAAGGAGAGGAGAGCCATGAAATTTAAAAAGGGAATGGATAAGTTTTGTGCCTTTTTGGCTCTTATACTGGCTGTAACTTATTTGGGCTGGAATGTGGGCAATCTAAGCCCTAAGGAGACACATATTCAAAGTGAAAATAATCTCCAGCTAACAGCGGAACAGGCTAAGTCCTCTTCAGACTCCTCCAGCAATGATGATTCTGGGACAAAGGGAGAGGAAAATCAAGATCAAGATCAGACAGATGCGGATTCCTCGGATGCCAATACTTCTAAGAAGCAAGATAAAAGTCAGAACCAAGAACAAGATAAAGAGCAGGAAAAAAAGCAGGAGGAAGAGACTCCCACGCCATCTCCCAGTCAGGCAGCCATTGTTCCTCTGCAATACACTCAGGATGATCAGGAGAGTGAGGAGCAGGATGGAGGAACAGACAAGCAGGACGATTCTTCTCAGGATGATCAGAAAAAGGGGGAAAATTCTGACAAGAATAAAGAGGGAGATCAAGAAAAGAAATCTGGAAATCAGGGTTCTGGGACAGGAAAAGGTGGTGAAAATACGCCAACGGCTACGCCTACTCAGGGCCAAGGAAAACCAAGTGGAACACCGAGCCCGACATCCGGTGGAACGACACCCACACCGACGCCAGGAGGTGAGGAGGAGCCAAAGGATGATTCTGAGCCGGTGATTATGACGAATTTAGCCAATAAGGCAGTTACCTACAATGAGTTAACGAATGATCAATTATCTTTTTATGCATATTTGGAAAATCCTACGGACTCCATGACTTTGCAGGTGAAATTTCAGGGAAATGTTTTGAGTTCAGAGGATGGACAAAATTATCAGATTACCTTAAAACGAAAAACGGATAATGTGGTTACGCTTCTGGTAAAGCAAAGTAATAAAACCATAGAAACTTTAGAATATCATATTATTTATCAAGAAGATAAGGCTGATGAAGAGCATCCGGAGCAGGGAGATAATCCACCTAGCATAAAAACAAATCTGGATAATAGAGATCTTCGTATTGGAAACCGCAATTTTACCCTTACAGTGACAGCCAGAGATTATAAGAATAAAGTAATTCCTGCCAGTAATCTGGAAGTGCGGATGGATGGAAAAAGAATAACAGCTTATACGGGATCAAAAACCTTTGAGTATCAGTTATATTTTAATAATCCTGATGTAGGAGATGAGGAAGAACATACCATTTCGGTTCTGGCCTGGGATAACGAAGGTAATTCCCGCTATGTGAGCTATAAGGTTACTTATGTGTATCAAGATACGGGAGCAGAGATTGGAACCGCCTATATTGTACTGGATGCCACAACAGTGGGATTGGATATTATGGAGGAGGCCTATCCATATCGAATTAAGCAGGATGAACCAGCTTCCTATGCCGTAGTGGCCATGCTGGAGGACTGTGGCTATGATATTCAATATGGCGGAACTCTGGATAATGGCTTCTATCTAAAGAGAATTAGCCGAGGTGGTATGATGGATGGAGCGGAAGTTCCTAAACGACTATGGGATCTGGTAGTGAAAGATGGCTTGACACAAACGAACCAATCTTATACGGACAGTTTGGGAGAATTTGACTTTTTTCAGGGATCTGGATGGATGTTTAGCGTAGGGGGTGAACTTTATGCAGGAAAAGGACTTTCAGAATATTATCTTAGTGATGGAGATACCCTGTATTTACGATTTACCTTAAGTTATGGAAAGGACATTGGCGGTTATAGCTCCACAGGAGGACAGTATGGTAGCTTGGAGGAGTATTGTGGAAAATGGATTAATGGACAGGATATTGTAGAACATCAGTGGAATCAGATGCAGATCACTAAGGAGGCAAGTTGTACAGAAGAGGGAGAAGAGTCAGCGGCCTGTAAGATTTGCGGAGAGATGACAGACAATCAGATAATTCCTGCACTGGGCCATGATTACCAAATAGTGAGTGAAACAGATGCGGATTGCACCCAGGGCGGCAGCGTGACCTATCAATGTAGTCGCTGTGGGGACAGTTATGAGGAGACTACAGAAGCTTTAGACCATGATTATCAGGCAGTAGAGAATGTGGATGCCACTGAGACAGAGGATGGATATATTCTGTATCGTTGTAGCCGCTGTGGTGAGGAATATCAGGAGACAATCCCGGCTACGGGATCTTCCGAAGAGGGATTGGAATAGCAAGAAAGAGGAAAGGTTCTATGAAAGATATGAAGAAGAAAAACTTGAAAATGAATATAATAAAAAAAGGAATGGCTTTGTTTTTAGCTATGACTTTGTTTTTACTTCAGGGAATCACAGTATTGGCAGATGCACAGGAAAGCAGCAGTAAGGAAACCTTACAGGCTCTGGCAGAGTCCAACGATAGCAGCTTGGACAAGCTGATGGATGATGAAAGTCTGATTGTTGCCGGGGATTCGGTATCGGATTGGATTGGCTTTTTGTATGGTCGTCTGGGTATGGGAGGAGACGCCCAAACTTATTTGAATCGTTTGGAAGAATATGTCAGTCAGTCCTATCAGAAAATGGGAGGTTTGGATACCACCATGGCTACGCCCTGGCATAGAGCAATCCTTACTGTGCTTGCCTTAGGTGGGGATCCTACTTCTTTTGGCGAGGATGCAGAGGGAAATCCCATCAATCTTGTGGCGGATGGCACCTATAATTTCATCATGGCAGACTCTTTTGATCTTCAGGGCTTAAATGCTTGGATATTTGCCCTATTGGCCTTAGATAGTAGGGACTATGAAGTGCCAGATGGTGCGCTTTATACAAGAGAAGATATCATTACAGCGCTATTATCGGCTCAGGAAGAGGACGGAGGATTTGGCCTGACAAAAGGAGCTTCCGATGTGGACATTACGGCAATGGTTTTACAGGCCTTGGCGCCTTATAAGGACTCTACAGATAGCTACGAATTGGAAGATGGCAGCAGTGCTAATGTAAAAGAGACAGTGGAAAAGGCTCTGAATTGGTTAAGCGAAAATCAGCTAGACGATGGTGGCTATGAATCCTATGAAACAGAAAATTCAGAGAGTGCCTCTCAGGTGATTATTGCTTTATCAGCCTTGGGAGTTGATGCAGATACAGATGAGCGTTTTGTAAAAGATAAGTCTTTGAAGGAGGCTTTTGATAGTTTTCGTACAAGTGACGGCATGTACTGTCATGTCCTGGAGGATGGGGGCAATATGATGGCAACCCAGCAGGCAATTATGGCTGAACTTGCTATGGAAAGATTAGAGACAGGGGAGGGAAGCATTTACAGCTTTTCTGACCAGGAGATAGCAGAAGCCCAAGAAAATGCCCAAAGCAGCAGCACAGGTAATTATCTTCCCATCATTGTTGTGGGAGTTGTGATCTTGCTTGTTATTGTCATTCTTGTAATTATAATTAGGAAAAAGAAAGAGAAGGAGTTAGAGCAGTTATAAAATGGAGACATATGAAATCAATGAGCGGGTGCTGGGGGAGATTAAAAAGGTAATTGTAGGTAAGGATGAGGTAATCAAAAAGATTTGGATTTCCATTTTGGCAAAGGGGCATGTGCTTTTGGATGATGTGCCTGGAGTGGGTAAAACCACCATGGCTATGTCTTTTGCCAGGGTGCTGGGACTGGATGTAAAAAGAATTCAGTTTACCCCGGATACCATGCCTTCTGACATTGTAGGATTTTCTGTATATGATCAGGGAAGATTAAAATACCAGGAGGGAGCGGTAATGACCAACATCCTTCTAGCAGATGAGATTAATAGAACTTCTGCCAAGACCCAGTCTGCTCTTTTGGAAGCCATGGAGGAAGGACATGTCACCATTGATGGGGTGACTCATCCCTTGCCGGAGCCCTTTGTCGTATTGGCTACGCAGAATCCGGTGGGCTCTGCAGGAACGCAGAATCTGCCCTCTTCTCAGATGGACCGTTTTCTCATGAGATTGCAGATTGGTTATCCGGACTTTCAAAGTCAAATGGAACTTTTAAAGGCCAGACATAAAGGAAATCCCTTAGACCAGGTAGAAAAGATTTTAAGTAAAGAGGAATTAAAGGCGGTTGCCGCTCAGGTGGAGGAGGTTTACATTGCAGATCCCGTGTATGAATATGTGGTGAAGCTTTGTGAAGCCACAAGACATCATGAACTTTTAAAGTTGGGGGTAAGTCCCCGAGCTTCTCTGGCTCTGTGCAGGGCTGTTAAGGCCAAAGCATTTTTGGAAAACAGAGACTTTGTTACCTTGGAAGATGTGGCAGATATGGTTTCCGATGTATTTGTGCATCGTCTGGTGCTTTCGTCTAAGGCTAGACTTCATGACCAGACTGCTTCCGGAATTATGAATGAAATTATTGAAAATACAGAAAAACCCATGATCAGGGAGATGAAATAATGATCAATGTTTTCTATCTGATATTGACTCTCTTTTTACTTTGTACAGGAGCCATTAGAAGTAGCTATATTTGTCTCTTGGAGGGATTGGTTCTGTTTTTTTCCTTGGTATTATCCAGTCTCATTGCTCTTAGGGTATCTAAAAAAAATGATATGGAATTAGAGCTGAAAACCCAGGTCGCAACAAAAAATAAGAAGATAATCTGCCTAGCTTTGGTGCAGGAAAAGAGTGTATTTCCTACAGGACCTGTCAGCTATCATTTTGTTCAAAAAAATGAACTTACCGGGGAACAGAAAAAGGTAAAGGGAAGACTTAATAGGAAGGGCGTTCAGGTAATGAGCCCCTATTGCGGCTGTATCGATTTGCAGCTGTGCCATGTTCGGTTTCATGATTGGTTTGATGTGGTTCGCATTCCTGGGAAACAGGAAATTTCCCGAAAGCTGTTTATTATGCCGGATACTTTTCCCGTAAATGTAAAACAGCCTTCAGCGGCAGTTTCTGACTTGGACCCAGAAGAGTATTCTCCATATAAAAAGGGTCAGGATCTTACAGAAACCTTTCAGATTAGAGAATATGTTCCAGGCGATCCCCTGTCTCAGATTCATTGGAAGTTATCGGGAAAAATGGACCAGCTCATGGTAAGAGATTC
>CAVBGA010000162.1:0-6445 GCA_963594675.1 Lachnospiraceae bacterium | reverse complement strand
CAGAACTCTGCCGGATAACCACGCCGCAGCATGATCTCGTAGAGCTCCATGCTCTTTGCTGTTCTTGGTTTCATATTCACCTCATTTTGCCCAATCCATAGTATGAGTTAAATATTCTTTGGCCATTCTGATCCTACATCAAGATCCTTTTCTATCAGCCAGGCATCTTCTACCGTGACCATCTTTTCCTCTCCAGATTCATTTACCAAAGTAACAGATACCTTCGGACCTTCTCCTGGCAGGCGTTCCTCACAGCCATAATCTCCATCAAAAATATGCTTGATCTTCCATATTTCAGGAACGTCCCTCACACCGCAAACATGTTTTTCATAGATGGAAAGATATTCTTCTTCCACTTCTTTAAATGCCCTTACTTTATAATCCAGCTCAATATGAATTTCAGGTTTCTCACTGGTCTGCGGCTCTCCAAGAAGCTCCTTCAAATCATACCAGAGCATGGCATTGTCAATTTCTTTAAGCTTCTTCTGCTCCTCATCTGTCAAATCTGTCCCAAGAAAATTCTTATAGATCAGACTTAAAAGCTTCTCCTCTTGCTCACCATAGGCAGGAAGAGATTTCTTAAATGGTCTGGGAACATCTGACATATAGCATTCGCTAGCATCATGAAGCAGACAGGCCAGAATCATTCGCTCTGATAGTCCCCTGGACTCGGCTTCCTTGGCACAGCAGATGCAATGCTCACCCACTGACCAGAAAGTATGCACATGTCCATTTCCCCGACAGATTAGGGATAAGGCATGAGCAATGTCCCTAATATCAAGGGCTGCCGGGTCCGGATTCAAGGGTTCAAAATGTTTTCCTGTATAAGTTGTAATATAATCGCTCATAAGCCTTAAAACTTTACAACTTCCGGTTCATGAGTAAATGAAGAAAATGTTGCTGTGGCATTTTTGAAATAAAATACTTCTGTATTTCCATCATCTGCTTTATACATCTTCTGAAGAGATGGATAAGCATCCAGCATGGACTGTCTTGCCTCATTACGATCATCTTCTACCAGTTCTCCAGCCACGCGAAGCCATTCCCCATTCTTGAATGCACAGATTTCCGCCTTTGGATTTGCATGAAGCTGCTTGGATACATCCTTTACTTTACCTGTCTGGATGTACAGCTTACCTTCATAAATATGGGCTGTGCCAAAAGGTCTGACTCTTGGCTGGTCACCTTCTACTGTTGCAAGATAATAGGTTTCTGCTTCTTTTAAAAATTTTTCTACTCTTTCCATGTTTGTTGTCCTCCTGAAATTTATTTCTCATTAATTAATCCTTACTTCTTTGCCTTTTCAGTTCAAATTATAAACTAAATGGTGAATAATCACAATGCAGGCCCCGCCTTTGGAATTGGAAAAACTACTTTCTCCTTCTATTCATCATCTTCATAATTCGCTGCCGGTTATATCTCTGCATAATCACGAAACTCATATCTACTGCAACCGCCAGCAGAGAAGTTATGATGAATACAGGAAAATCTCCAAACCAAATTCCCGCCAGGATTGGCAAAAAACTTAAAATTGCTATTGTTTCATGTACCAGTTCCGCCTGACACATAGCCTGAATAATTTCCTCCCAGGTATGCTTCTTAGGGTCAAATAGGGAAGTCTCATAGGTTGGCATTTTCCCCTTCCACTTCTTCACCTTTAATTTCTCATATAATAACTTTTCCCGGTAGCTGACCTGATACCAGCTTCTTGTATAATCTGTTTTGTTATTCATCGCAAGATTGAATATCAACCCTACCAAAAGTCTCATAATCAGATGATAAGCAATCGTCCCGAAGGTGATGGCGAAAGGAAGCAGTATTTTATTGGATGTGCAGTTATACCACACAGATAAAACAAGTGTTAAAAGTAGAGATATTACAGCACTTCCCTTTATTTTTTTTGCCAAACGATCTCCTGCCATTAATTTGCATCCCCTCTCCAACTTATGGTCTACCCACACGCCAAGATATCCGACAGCAATAAATGCCACTGCCAGAAGAACGATATTGAGAACCACCATTCCGACTCCCAGCATATCCACATTAAGAAATGGATATGGATATTTGTTATCCCCTGTCATAAACTGTGCCGCAATCATAGATATAAGCACATAGATAAGCGGAAACAATGTGGCTATAAATGGCATTTTCTTATCGGTTCTTCCTTTTTCATCAAATACTATCCAGTCCAAGAATGTGGCAATCGGAACAACATAATGTAGAAGTGTAAGTCCTGCCTTTGCCATTGGCTCCATGTTTACAAACATTTTTCTAAGGATAAAATGTGCTACCAAGCCAGTGAGCATTATGGACATAGTAATCAGAAATTTGAAATATCTTAGTACCCTTTCCTTTAATTCTGAACAGGCTGATTTTGACACGCTCACCGCAATATAGGTAATAAAGAATATAGCTACTGCAAGGTTGCTGAGTGTGGTAAACATACGAAAACTGCTCAATGAAAAATTACCTGTACCTATCTCACATTGAAGCAATATTCCCACAACCGCCGCCAGTACGATACAACTCTTGCATATGAGAGATATTTTCCTTTTCTTCTCTTCTTGTGACATTACCTTCCCTTCTTCCACAACCGCATTTTATAGATTTCTTCCAAGCTCCTTCAGTTCAATAACAGCCTCCGTATCATAGCATTTGATTTTATTTGAGTTTCCAGCTTTTAGCAAACAGTTTTTCTAAAACTGGTTCTATAAGTACAATTCCGGCCGTCTAAGCTGTGTATATGGTTTTGCATTCCGCGTTTTCAAAGCTTGCTGTGTATCTATATCAACATATAAAATCTGTTCCGTATCATCTGCTTTCGCTAGGACTTCTCCCTTGGCATCGACAACAATAGATTCTCCCGAAAAGCACATATCTCCTTCTGTGCCCACACGATTACACATTGCCAGTATAACGCTGTTTTGAAATGCCTGCACACGAAGTTCCCACTCAAACATAAGGGAAGGCTCTGCTTTTGTATTCACTGTTGGTATCAGAATTAAATCCGCTCCTTGCAAAGTCTCCGTCCTTATGCTCTCAGGGTAATGCCGGTCAAAGCATACGACGATACCAATCTTTCCAAGTTCAGTATCAAAGACTCTGAATCCCTCATCAGACGGCGTATAATAATCCTGCTCGTAAAATTGCTCCGCTTGGGCTACGTGCACCATTTTCTGCGTGCCTATTACCTCGCCATATTTATCAATGAAAATGCTTGCATCGTATGTCCTACCATTTTCAAGAAGATATAGGTTCGGTACTGCTGATATCTTATTTTTCCTACATATATCGCAGAACTTTTCCACTATTTTTCCATTGATAGATATTGCATGTTTGCTTACATCCTGCCCCGGATACTGTGGAAAAAATTCTGTCAGCTGCACCTCCGGAAACAGAACAAGGTCAGCCCCCTGTCTTGCTGCCACTTCAATTGCCTGCAAACTTTTATCTAAATTTAATTCCATACTGCCATAATTTGGCATTTGAACTAATGCTAATCGCAAGTTTAATCCTCCAAATCTCAATTCAACATCTTTCTCCAACTACCACAAAAAGGGATATTACTACCTCCAAGTATTTTACACTGCCTTTATATTAGCAGAAGTGCCACCTATCGCGAAGCATCTTTTTCGAAAAAGTTATCCTAGTTTCCATTGAAAAAAAAAAAAAATGTATAATTTTAGTTAAATAGTCACATCTTGAAAACTTTTCTTTAAAGGAGGACCTATATGAAAAAGAAATTAGTTAGTCTGATCATTGCATCTATGATAATCAGCACCTCTACCCCGACTTTTGCAGCCGAGACCCCAGAAGGAATTGTTATTGCTGATACAGCGGAGGGTGACGAAGCTGAAGCCACGGATTCCGATAGTATTCTAACAACAAATTACGATTATGATGTTCCATATTCATCTTGGTATTTGGTATATAATGGAGAAGAGCGAACGGCGTTATCTTTACTTCCATCCAGTGAAAAATGGAGCTATGAGTACGCTGAAGGAGATTATAAAGCCAAAAATGTAGGAATGTATATTACAGGCTTTAATGCAACCTCTTCATCTTACCCTTATAAAGGTCATTTTGGTTTTGCGTGGTATATTGATCCACGAGTGCTTTTGGTCAACATAGATAGCGTGACAAAACATGCAGGAGAAGAGGATCCAGAAGAATATACATATTCTATTGCGTCAGGAACCGTATGCGATGGTGACACCGTAGATTTAAATATAACTCGAACTCCCGGAGAAGAACCTGGAACCTACCCCATAACCATTACTTCTACTGAGGGAAGTTATTATTTTGGAGGATATTTATCTTCTAATAAGGGGACTCCTCATTATGATAGTTGCAAGGAAAATTATTTCGTGCTCATTAAGGACGATAATAGTACTCCAACACTTACAATTGAACCTCATACTTTAAAAGAAGTACCATCAATTGCAGCAACATGCACCTCAGACGGAATTGAGGGATATTGGGAGTGTACGGTATGTGATGCACGTTTCTCAGACGAAGAAGCAACAAAAGAGATCGAAGAACCTCAAGTAATTAAAGCTACCGGTCATGATATCAAAAAAGTGAGTGCCCACAATGCAAGCTGTACCGAAGATGGAAATATAGAATATTGGAAATGTGAAAAATGTGGTGCTCTTTTCTCCGACGAAAATGGGAAGAATGAGCTAAACGATATTAGTGCCACAGTAATTTCCAAAACTAATCATAATCTGCAAAAGGTTGATAAAAAAACAGCTACTCTTACGAAAGAAGGCAATATCGAATACTGGTATTGCAAAAGCTGTAAAAAATATTTTAGTGATGCGACAGCAGAGACGGAAATCACAAAAGCTGATACAGTGCTTCCAAAACTTGCGCCCTTGACAGCAGCAGGGAAAGAGAAAAATGGAACATTAATTATTACGTGGGACAAAATTTCCGGAGCTGATGGATATGATGTGTACACACAGTATTGTGATCATAATTTTACCAAGAAATCTTTAAAACAAGTAAAGAATGGCAACACAGCTAAACTTACTATTAAAAAGATTAATGGCAAAAAACTGAATTCTACTAAGAATATAAAATTTTATGTAGTGGCTTATAAGTGGGTAAAGGGCAAAAAGCTTACACTTACTAAGTCGGTAACATGCCATATCGTAGGAAGTAAGAGTAAGAACATGACCAACATCAAATCCTTCACTCTGAACAAAACTTCTTATTCATTACGCGTTGGTAAAACTGCAAAAATTAGCGGCAAAGTAAATCTTGTCAATAAGAAAAAGTCCGGGCTTGATAATGATCATGCCACAAAATTCCGTTTTATATCCTCTAATAAAAAGGTTGCTACCGTAGATAAAAATGGTAAAATCACAGCAATAGGTACTGGAAAAGCAACTATATATGTATATACAAGAGACGGAAAGACGAAGAAAGTTACCGTCACTGTAAAATAATTGTAGCCATTCAGAACCCGCCTACAGGACCTGCCACAGGCAGCTTCCTTCGGATACATGGCAACATGAGATAGTCGCCGCCACTCCTTCAAGGGGTGGCTCGACTCACTGGGTATAACCATTGACACCGATCAACGTCTGATATTGTCAATAGTGCCTTACACTTTGATTATGATTATATCAAGGGAATATATCCATTCCCTCTGTAGCATAAAATTGAACATCTTCAATCGAAAACAGCCTTCCCATCTCCCGAATAAAGCTTTCAATTGCTGGGTTTTCCGGTAGATATCCTCCACAAGTCGTAAAATACACCAAACTGTCTGCATGGCAAGTCTTTACAAGCATACCATTCTCACCATAAGCAAAGGTGATTCCTGTTACACAAATATGCTCCAAATAGACACGTAAAATTGCAGGAAAAAGGCAATCCCAATAAGGTGCAGCTATGACAATGCAGTCAGCATCTGCAAACTGACGAGACAGCTGGTAATTATCTTTATCAAGTCTCCCTAGTGAAATATCCTCATCACGCTGTTTTAACATTTCAGCATCAAAAGGTTTCAGTTCTAAATCCAAGAGCCGAATTTCTTCGATCTGGTAATCTTTCTCCATTTTATTCAAATATTGCCTGCTAAGCTTCTCTGTCCGAGAATTTTCCCGGATGCAGGCGTTTACAAACAAAAGTTTTCTCAAAATCAGCCTCCTTGTCCCCATTTTCTGCCGCCAGCTTCAAACATTCTCTATAACAGCTTGCAAGAAGTTCTTCATCTTCTTTTGTGACTGACCATTGTATGATAAGGCCTACGTCATTAATGCTTCAATATCCATTTTTACATCAGCCAGTGTCATCTCCGAAAGTTTTCTTCCATTGCCTTCTGTACATCCAAAAGTCGCTTATCAAGAACCTGATGAATATTTTCCCCCACCGGACATTTTCTATTTCAGGAAGTCAATCATCTTCCGAAAATCTTCTTTGGCTTCCCTAAAAA
>CAVBGA010000161.1:0-58807 GCA_963594675.1 Lachnospiraceae bacterium | reverse complement strand
TCGGAATCGCTGTCTTCGGAATCGCTGTCTTCGGAGTCACTGCTATCCTCATCGGAATCACTATCATCCGAATCTTCTGAATCACTGTCTTCCTCTGATGAAGCAGCTTCTTCTTTCTTCGTTTTCTCCGCTTCCAGATCATAAATATTATAAATCTGATGGGAGGTAATTCCTGTCTCTGGGCGGGAACTGTCATAAACGGAAGCCGCATCAATAAGATTGGCCAACAGACTACTTTCTCCCTGACTTGCAAGATACAAGGCGTATCCTGTCAGGTCCACTCGATTTACCCGCACATAGCTTCCTGTAAACTGGGTCCAGCTTCTGGAGGAATCAATACAACTATAGAAATAAAAGCCCTGTTTTTTCAGATACTTATAGGTGTCTCCTGAATATTTCTCAAAGCCATCCTGCAGATCTGATCCATTTGGGAAAGCCAGAATATCTACATCCCCAACGATACTTCCTACTTCGTCTTTCCAGGTCTTATAATCCTTTTTCACGGAAGCCAAATCGGAAGAATAGCTGACACTTCCACTTGTAGCACAGGCAAATTCATAGCCATCTCCCACAAGAGTCTGGGCCACTGTCTGAGCCGAGCTAGTCTCGGATGCCGTATCAAAAGTACCATAGGTCTCTGCCCGGGCATTGCCCTCTTCCACACTCTTAGCCAAATCTGGATCCGTCCGATAGCCTAAAATGCCATCCTCACCGCTTACGGAAAGTACTGCCTTGGCTCCCCTGTAGGAAAAGTCCGGATGCTCATCAATAAAAGCGTCCAAAATTGGCACCAAATCATAAGCGCCCGTCTGGGTCTCACCGTTGGCATCCAGCATCTCACTGCTGATATTACCATCACTGTCTACCGTCAATCGAGAAGCGAAACCGCAATTCATTGCCTCCAGGGTGAAATCCGTCTCATATACCAGAATAAAAGGTGTCTTGCCCTCCGGTAGCAGTATTTGCCCCTTGCTGACCTTATTTTCTTTCTCAGATACAGAAATCAAGTCATTCATACTAACAAGAACATAGCCCTTGTCATATAACTGCTGAAGAATTGTCTGGAACTCTCCTATTGTCAAATGTCCCTGATTATAATCTCCCATTTGATTCAGATTGTCCATAGACCAGGTGATACTGGTATCTGCAATTAAGGAACTTACATTAAGAGCAAGAATATTATCAATAGATGCCTCCACCAGACTTTCTTTCGCCTTGGTATACTCCTGGATTTTCTTCTGCGTACTTTCATCCTTATCCGCTACACTTTCCAAGGTCTCGATGGCTTTATCATAGTCATAACGAGCGGCCAGAATCTCCGCCTGTTCCGTCTTGCTTTTGACCTTTTTCGCAAATGCAGCATCTTCTTCCTGCTGCTGTTTTTGCTTTGCCAAAGCCCTTGTCCGTCCGGCACTATAAATTTTAGGTACAAAAATAATTGCCAGAACTGCAAGGATTGCAACAATCCCTATCACAAAAATTTGAAGATTCCTTACCCTTTTTCTATTTTTACGCCTGGAAGCTGAAGACTTCTTTCCTTCTGCCCGCTTTCTGGCATTCTGTGTCTTCCTGCTGCTAGTGCTTGTTTTTCCCTCAGAATCTGTTTTTCTTCTTTTTCCGGAATTCGTTTTTTGTGTTTTCTCTCTTTTATCTCCTCCGGAAGACAAATTTCTAACAGACTTCAGAAGCTTCGCAGCAGAAGAAGGCTGTGCCGATTTTCTCTTTTTCTTATCTGTTTTTTTGTTATTTAAGGTGTTATCCTTTGAGTTTTTATTGTTTGTATCCATATAGTAACCTGCGCATTAAAGGTCCGGCATATCTGTTCGAGCCGGATCCAATACTTCAGCTGCATCAAAAAGATCCGATGTATAATTTGTATTGCCCTTGGCATCATTCCACAGACGGTAACCATCAAGATTTCTACGTCCCTGGCGTACATAGCCATCGCGAATCTGAAGGAAATACTGGGAAGAATCTACATTGCAGTAGAAATTAAATCCCTGAGACTTCAGATAGGCATATTTCTCATTGTCAGTAGAATAATCATGCCAATCTGCAAGATCCTGTCCATGAGCGAAAATAATCGTATCCGTTCCACCAATCAAAGGAGAAACATATTCCATCCACTTTTCTGTGTCGGTCTTAATGGATTCCAGAGATGCATCTCCTACACGAATATGCCCCCAGGTATGACTGGCGAAATCCCATCCATCTTCCTTAATGCAGTCTGCAACTTTTTTCGCTTCCTCACACTCTTGATCCCAATCGAAATCAGGATTGTTATTCAGATATTCCTGTTGATCCTCGGACAGATTTTCTTTTGTCTTATAGGCAATGTCTGTACGATAGCCCAAAATTCCATTATAACCGGTAAGAGCAATGGTACCTCTCGCATTGTGGTAGGTTGCATCCGGGTGCTCTTCCAGGAAGGCATCCAAACGAGGAACACAGTCATAATCACCTGTGACTACTGTTCCATCATCCTCTGTATACTCGCATGTTGGTTTTCCATCATCCCCAACAACCATCTTTGTGGCGATACCTCTTCCATCATAGGTATGATAATAGGAAAGGTCATCCAAAGAAAGTACATATGGCGTTTTCCCTTCCGGAAGCAAAATCTTAGCCTGAGTAAAATGAACCGTGCCATCCTCATCTGTTGTCTGATCTACCAGATCATGCAGATTGATCAGAACATATCCCGCCTCATACATTTTTTCTGTAATCTGGTCAAATTCATAGGTAGTGGTCATCCACTGCTTAAATCCTGCTGCAACACTGTCATTTCCAGCAAATGCCTTATCCGGATCCACAACCAGGGAATGATAAAAGATATGGGTAATCTGACTGGAGCCTACATCTACCAATGAGGACTTTTCCGTCTCATAGGAAGCAATCTTGGCAACCAGTTCCGCATCCTTATCATAATTATCAATGCTCTCTAAAAGTTCTACTGCCTTGTCATAATCATAAGTCTTAGCCGCATTCTCTGCTTCCGTAATCAGATTCTGACGCTCCTGATTCTTCTCTTCCTCTGCCTGAATCTCTGCCTCTCTCTGTGCTTTTTTTTCAGCTCTAAGCTTTACACTTCTGCCAACCAGAAGGCCTACACCAACAACACACACTAAAAGGACCACCAGAAGTCCTACCAGAGTCGCATTTCTCTTGGCTTTCCTTCTTTTTTTCATTTTTCTTCTGCGTTCCAATCGAAGCTGTTCAATTCGTTCCCGCTCTTCGGGAGTCAGATCATCCAGTCCACTTTTACGGTTATCTGCCATTTCATCTCTCCTTTTAGGGGTTCCGAGTCTATTCCCGGATTCTACATTTAACTCTTTCTCTAATCTATCTCTCATTAAATCACGTAAAACATAGCTGTTCCAAAGAACCACTCTTGATTATACCACATAGAGTCTTTTATTCAAGGGTAGGCAGCCTGCATGCTTGCCATTTAAAACAAAGAATGTTACAATGGGCAGTGATTAAGGATAGGAGGAAGGCCCATGAATTTTTGGACAATATTATTGATCATTTTAGTGATCATCGCCGTAGCACTGGCGGTTTTATACTTCTTAGGTAAAAAAACCCAGAAAAAACAAGAAGAACAGCAACAGCAGATGGAAGCAGCAAAGCAGCAGATTTCCATGCTGGTCATAGATAAGAAGCGATTACCCCTAAAACAGTCTGGTCTGCCCCAGATGGTCATTGATCAGACGCCGAAGCTGATGCGTCGCGCTAAACTTCCCATTGTAAAAGCCAAAGTCGGACCCAGAATCATGACTTTAGTAGCAGATGAGAAAATTTTTGATCTTATCCCTGTGAAAAAAGAAGTAAAAGCCATGGTTAGTGGTATTTATATTATGGAAGTAAAAGGTGTGAGAGGACCTATCGTAGCACCAGAAAAGAAAAAAGGATTCTTTGCCCGTCTCAGAGGAAAATAATCGGATAGATACAGAATACCGAGAACCTGCCACTGGCAGCTTCTCTGCATACTATGGCATTAAAGGCTACCGCAGTGGAATTCCATTGCGATAGCCTCTTTTTTACATTTTTTTGGAAATAACATCCATCTCCAGGCGACAGCTTCCCACTGCTGCACCATTCATTTCCAAAATATATTCTATTCGTATGATAATCTGATCTTCCTCCAGCTTAACGTCAAGAGCTGTGGTTTCAATCTTCATACCAATGTCCCCATAGGGTGTTCTATAATTCGTCTGGTGCATCTGATTTTTGTCAAATGCCATAAGCACATCGATGAGCCCTTTTTTGCGAACCTCCATCCTGCCCTCTTCAAGACGAATCAAGTTATCTATGGTTTCTGAAAAACCTTCCATCTTTTCTTCATAGCGGATATAATGATGTTCCCCTTTTGGATAATAATGTCCCCAGGTAATCATTTCCGTTACTTCGGGGTCTTCCGACAAACCTTCTCCCTCTCCGGCCAGATACTGGTAACCCCGAACCTTAATTAATACATCTTTTGTCATGAATTTTCCTTCTCAGCAGCCTTGGCTTCCTCTTCCCTAAGGGTTTTCACAATCGCTGCCTGCTGGTTCTGAATATGCATTTTCACACTCTCGTAGGCACGTTTGAAATCCTTATCCCGCATGCTTTCATAGATTTCCTTATGTTCCTCTACAATCAGCTCTCTTGATTCTAAATCTTTCAAATATTCCACGCGATACCGATACATCTGCTCCCGCAGGTTACTGATCATCTGAATCAGTCTACGATTATTGGTAGCATCATAAATAACTTCATGAAATTGGACATCCGCCTCTGCCATCTGGGTCACATCATCATCATTAATGCGGCTGGCAAATTCATGCATGTAGGTCTCTATTTTTTTTAAATGTTCTTCATCAATTCGCTGGCAGGCAAGCTCCATTACCAAAGCCTCCAGTCCCAGACGGACCTCCAATACATCATTGAGATCTTTCTCTGTAATCTTGGCAACCTGAGCCCCTTTTCTAGGAATCATGATTACCAAACCTTCCAGTTCCAACTTTCGAATTGCCTCACGTACAGGGGTTCTGCTGACTCCCAGTCTATTAGCAAGAGCAATCTCCATCAAACGTTCTCCAGGCTGCAGCTCTCCTTTCAGGATTGCCTCCCGAAGTGTATTAAATACCACATCTCTCAGGGGCAGATATTCATCGGGATTCATTTGAAGTTTTAATGTCATAATGCGCCTCCTTTATCATTTGACTGCCATTCATCGGTATTATAGAAGGTGGTAAGGAAACTTTGCTGTATTAATGGACTTTTCTTAATCTTTCTCGCCGCATATTCTGCTTTCTCCTTGTCATCAAAAAGGCCGAATACGGTTGGTCCGCTTCCACTCATAAGAGAGTTAAGGGCCCCCCAATGCATCATTTTTTTCTTGATCTCATCTATTACCGGATGCGCAGGAATTGTAACCGTCTCCAGAATATTTCCCAGAAGACAGGCAACCCCTGGAAAATCCTGGGCTTCTAATGCCTTGATTAAACCATCAATATCCGGATGATAATCCGGCTTCACCTCGTCAAGCTTGGTATATACTGCCTTTGTAGACACGCTCATCTTCGGTTTTCCAATCAGCACGTATCCTTCTGGCATGGGCGGGAGTGAACTCAGTTTTTCTCCAATGCCTTCTGCCAAAGCTGTACCGCGCATAACGCAATAGGGAACATCCGCTCCAATAGAGGCAGCTCTTTTCATCAATTCCTCTCGACTTAAGCCTAAGTGGAAAATTCGGTTAACTCCAACTAACATAGCCGCAGCATCTGAACTTCCTCCGGCCATACCTGCCGCCACCGGAATGACTTTTTTCAAATTTATATTAAGTCCTTCTTCTATCTCAAACTCTTTCATCAACAAATCTGCTGCCTTATATACCAGATTATTTTGATTCATAGGCAGCCAGGGGAGATTGCTATGAATATGAATTCCTTTGCGCTTCGACCTCTGTACATCTAACTGATCAAACATTCGTATGGTCTGCATGATCATCCGCACCTCATGATAACCGTCCTCGCGGGTTCCCAGCACATCCAGTCCAAGGTTTATCTTTGCAAATGCCCTTAAACGCATATCTAACCTCCCTATTTATTACTTCTCAATAGTAGCCCTGTTCTATCTAAATCTTTTATTAGTTTATTGCTCATTGTTTATATAACGTACTTTGTATACAATTTTATACAATTTGATAGAAATAGTCAATAATCTATTTTCGTTTTGTTAGTTTTTTCTAATATACTTTTTCTAAGGTAATGATCTTAAAGGCCACAAACCTTGGAACCGTGACTTGTCAGGAATTTCTATCTCCGTTATAATTGACACAGTGTTACTGTTGTTATCGTTCACAGCAACTAAAATATCTGCCTTCGCAGAGAGAGGGGAACTATGATTCGACTTATTATCATTGCTATCTTTTTAGTACTTTTTCTCATCATATCTCTTCCGATTCTCCTAATTGAATGGATCATCGGTAAATTTAATCCCGATGCAAGAGATCACAGCAGCCTAAGAATCGTCCAGTGGGCTCTAAGGGTAATTATTGTACTAGCTGGTGTTAAACTCACCGTCATCGGAGAAGAAAATGTGCCAAAAGAAGGAGCTGTACTCTATATAGGTAATCACAGAAGCTACTTTGATATTGTTCTTACCTATGCCAGATGTCCTAATCTCACCGGTTATATTGCAAAAAAAGAACTGAATAAATTTCCGGTGATTAATTTATGGATGCGAAATCTCTATTGTCTTTTTTTGGACCGTGAGAATATGAAAGAGGGATTGAAAACCATTTTAACTGGTATCGCTCAACTAAAAAAGGGAGTTTCCGTTTATATTTTCCCGGAAGGAACCCGAAATAAAAATCCCAACAATGCCGAGCTTTTACCCTTCCACGAGGGAAGTTTTCGCCTGGCTACCAAGTCCGGATGTCCTATCATTCCGGTAACCATGACTAATACAGACCAGATTTTTGAGGCCCATTTTCCTTTTATCAAATCCACTCAAGTGACCTTGGAATATGGAAAACCCATCATTCCTTCTGAACTTTCCAAAGAGGAACAGAAGAAATTGGGCGAATATACCAGAAATCTTATGATTGAAAGCTTAAAAAAGAATTGCGGACAAGCATAGGGCTGTTTCCTAGCAGAGCAAAGATTCCTATACGCAAAAAAAGAATGCCACCTAAAGACAAGTTTCCTTGTCACGGTGACATCTTTTTTTATTTAATCCCAATATATCTTATTTTTCAAGAAGCTCTACGATTTTTTCGAAATGCATAAAATGGGAAGCCTTAATCAGGATATTGTCTCCTTTTTTCAGAATAGAGGAAAGCTTTTCTTCCAGCTCTTCTCGATTCTTCATATGCAGCACTTCCAGTTTCCCTTCTGACGCATTCTTAGCTGCCACTGCCATATGCTGGCAAAGATCTCCTGTGCAAACCAGAAGGTCAATACCACTTTGGGCCGCAAACTGACCAACTTCCTCATGCATGGCAATCTCATCCTTGCCTAACTCTCCCATATCTCCCAGAAGAGCCACCTTACGTCCCACAGCATCTCCCAAGACTCCCAGAGAAGCCTTCATGGACATAGGATTGGCATTATAACAATCATCAATAATGGTATACTCTGCTGTTTTGATAATATGGAAACGTCCACTTACCGGTTCCATACTCTCAATACCTGCCTTGATCTCCTCCATGGTCAGTCCATATTCTTTACCTACTGCTGCTCCAGCTAAGGCATTGCGCACCATATGTACGCCCGGCACCGGAATGTGTACCTGAATTGCTTCCTCACCACAATGAATCCGGCAAAGGATACCATCCAGACCCTGATTGTCTATTTCGTCGGCATATACCGGGAACTTATTGTCAAATCCAAAAAATACCGGAGTCTTACCATTCACATCATGAACTGTAGCCAGCTTTGCGTCATCCCCATTTAAGATAGCTCTTCCCTCTGGCTTCATATGTTCGAAGATCTCTGTTTTCGCCTTTAATACGCCATCCAGATCTCCCAAAAATTCCAGATGACAGGAGCCAATATTTGTAATAACACAGGTATCCGGCTCTGCAATGGCCGCCAAACGATGCATTTCTCCAAAATCAGAAATGCCCATCTCCAAAACAGCAATTTCATGTTCATCTCTCAAGCGAAATACCGTTAAGGGCAGTCCCAACTCGTTATTAAAATTCCCCTGGGTCTTAAGCACATGATATTTCTGAGCAAGAACGGCAGCGATCATTTCTTTTGTACTTGTTTTTCCAACACTTCCGGTAATTCCCACCACCGGGATCTTCAGCTGGCGCAGATAAAATGCAGCAATATCTTTTACTGCCTGCAGGGAAGACTCCACCTTGATGTAAGGACCTGGAGCCTCCTCCAGAATTCGCTCCGACAAGGTACATAGAGCACCTTTTTCCATCACCTGACCAATAAAATTATGGCCATCCGCCCGCTCTCCTACGATAGGCACAAAAAGGCATCCTTCTTCCGCCTTTCTGCTGTCCGTGGTAATGGATTGTACACAAGATTCCAACAGCTCTTCCTTACCATAATAGGTACCGCCACAGCAGCTAGCTATATTTTTTAATGTAAGATTCTTCATATGATCAATACCTCTCCTATTCATAACGCTTAAGGGAACTATCAATCAAGAGCTGACACAGTTGAGGATAATCAATTCCCTTTGCCCTTGCCTCCTGAGGCATAAGGCTGGTGGGTGTCATACCCGGCAAAGTATTGGCTTCAAGGCAGAAAACCTTACCAGATTCATTCATCAGGAAATCCCATCTTACATAGCCTTCGATCATAAGCGCTCTGGTACCACGAACTGCATACAGCTGCATCTCCAGGGTCTTCTCCTCAGGCAAATCCGCTGGGCAGGTCTCTATTGCCGCACCCTGGGTATATTTATTTTTAAAGTCATAAAAACCTTCTACAGGAGCAATCTCAATAATTGGGAAGGCCTGGCCATCGATTACCGCTACAGAAAACTCTCTACCAGAAATATAGTCCTCCACAACGACTTCATTTTCATAGGAAAATGCTTCTTCCAAGGCCTGCTCATACTCCTCTTCATTATGGGTGATGAAAACACCTACACTAGAGCCTCCACAACAGGGCTTTACTACTACAGGGAATTCAATTCCATAATGGGAAAGTGGCTTTCTTTTACCATTCTTCTCCAGTACAATCCCCTGAGGAACTGGAATATCGCTGCCCGCCAGTACCGTCTTGGTTAATCCTTTGTCCATGGCAATGGCAGAGGAAAGATGTCCGGTTCCTGTATATTTGATATTAAAAAGGTCAAATGCTGCCTGTACTTTACCATTTTCTCCATTCTCTCCATGCAATGCCAGGAAAACTATATCACAGCTCTGGCAAATAGGAAGTACATTGGGTCCGAAAAATTCTCCGCCCTTTTCCAGCTCTTCTTCCAGGTGCGCACTGTGAGCCTTGATTTTTTCCAAATCTGACTCCATATCATAAGCCGCTCCTTGGAAAGCATTATCCGGATTCTTCTCCTCGTCGCCAAAATATACATCCATCAGAATCGCATCATGTCCGATTTCTCTTAAGGCCTTACAAACATTTGTGCCGGAAACGATGGAAACCTCCCGCTCCGTGCTGATGCCACCGGCAAGTACCACTATTTTCATAACACTCCTCCTTCTTTATCAGTAAACGATTACAGGTGTTCCCACTTCAACCGCATTATAAATCTGTTCCATGTAGCTATCCGGTACATCGATACTGCCATTGGTACCATTTGTCTCATATTCCGTACCGCCATAGGTGCTTCTCCATGTATCTGCATCGTGCAGACCTACATCCCCATTAAAAGGAATCCAATATTTAACCGGAGAACTATAGTCCTCACTGCTAACAACAGCATCCTCACGCTTTGCATTGATGGACCATACACAATTCGAAGGTGTCTCATGACCGCTTCCTCCAGATACAATATCTGTCTCCACCGTCAATTCTCCATCCACATAAAGCCAGAGTTTTTGTTGTTCCAAACTGATCTCCACATAAGTAGAACCGATATCATTTTCTTCTCTGTCCATAGCGGTATAGGTGTATACCGGCTCTCGACTCTCCACCGTACCCTGCTTAATTGCCTCTACCAGGGCGTCTGTGGTAGCTGTCTTATTGATACACCAGCCATAGTCACCACCAGCAGATAAGGTGATGGTCTCGCCCCCTGTTGTGGTGAATTCATGTTCCATGCCAAAGGTATCATAAGTCTGGCTCAGCTGAGCTACATACTGGGATACCTGATCAGTATCCAGAGAATAATTGCCATCACTATCCTCTGTAATCCAGTTAATAATTGTAGAACCATCCAGAAGCTCTGAGCGTGAGCCAAAAGTATAGGTAATCTGAGTTTCTTTCATCTTATTGAGGCTATCCAGCGTATTGGTCAGACTCTGACTTGTACTTAAAACCTCCGGATCCTCATAACAGCCCTCATCCTCAAGATTTACACTGGTCTTTCCGGCATTAATGGCCTCAGTAATGGTCGTCTTCACCTTGTCACGATCCAGCGTTGTTCCCATAACTTCTGATTCAATCTCAAAACCACTGTCAGTCTTAGCTATATAGGCATCTTTCGGTGCCTCAATATTTTCCTCCTGAAAACAGCTCATATTATCCATAACGGACTCCAGAGCATCATCATCAAAAGAGATACTTGCTGTCATCTCATAGGATTTCTTTTTCGCAAAACTGGTAGGCCAGCTAAAATTTTTCTGTTTTTTCAGCAAATCATCTACTGCGCTGTCATCCACATAAACCAACTTAATCTGAGGTGCCATGATGGTCTCACTACTGCCGTCTCTTTCCTCGACTTTTAAAGTATATTCATTAACGGAGTCACTGACCATTTCTTTAACTTCATCTGCAGTTTTATTGCTGCAATCAATACCATTAATCTTGGAACCTTCTATAAAATGACTGGAGTAATAAAAAGAAATTCCAAGATATCCCATCAACATGATAATAAAATAACCGATAACAACACCGATAATCAGGCGTTTTCGGCTCCCTTTTTCCTTCATATCAAATACCTTGCTTTCTACAAATTTATTTTATTAATACTCGCTGGCGAGTTTTCTAATTCCTTATAATTCTACTTGCTTACAGGAAAAGGGTCAAGTAGAAAAGCGTGACAGTTCTGTGAACCTGCCACGCTTTTGTTTTATTAATGTTACTACGCACAGTAACCAATTATTTATTTTGTTTCCAGAAGCTTCTCTACACTGACAAGCTTTGTGCTCAGAACAAATACCTGTGCTGCCTTGGTAAGCTCATCCAAAGTTGGGTAAGAAGGTGCAATACGGATATTACTATCCTTAGGATCCTTCTTATAAGGGAAGGTTGCTCCTGCACCTGTCAGAGTAACTCCAGCCTCTTTTGCCTTTGCAACGATTGCCTTTGCACAACCATCCATAGCATCAAATGAAATAAAGTATCCTCCCTTTGGTTTTGTCCAAGATCCGATCTCTAATCCACTAAGGCCTTCTTCCAGAATTTGCTGAACTGCCTCGAATTTAGGTCTCAGGATATTTGCATGTTTTTTCATATGCTCATGCATGCCGTTAATATCCTTGAAGAAACGTACATGTCTGAGCTGATTGATTTTATCATGACCGATGGTCTGATAGAACATAAATTTCTTTACATCCGCAATATTAGCCTCAGATGTGGCCAAAGCTGCGATACCTGCTCCAGGGAAGCTTACCTTGGATGTGGAAATAAATTTATAAACCATATCCGGATTGCCTGCCTTCTCACACTCAGAAAGAATCTCAAGAATCTCATCATGATCATCTTCATAAAGATGATGAATGGAATAAGCATTATCCCAGAAAATACGGAAATCTTTTGCTGCCGGTTTCAGGTTGGCAAATCTCTTAACGGTCTCATCAGAATAGGAATATCCTGTGGGGTTAGCATACTTAGGTACACACCAAATTCCCTTGATTGCTTCATCCTCTGCTACCAGCTTCTCTACCATGTCCATATCCGGGCCTGTAGGAAGTAAAGGAACATTGATCATCTCAATGCCAAAGAACTCTGTGATTGCAAAATGGCGATCATAACCCGGTACAGGACAAAGGAATTTTACCTTATCCAGTTTTGCCCAAGGAGTACTTCCCATAACACCATGTGTCATAGAACGAGAAACTGTATCAAACATAATGCTCAGGCTGGCATTACCAAATACCATAATATTTTTCTCATCTACCTCAGACATATCTGCCATAAGTTTACGTGCTTCAGGAATTCCATCAAGAACACCATAATTACGGCAGTCTACGCCAGACGCACAAGTCAGGTCACTATCACTTTTTACCACATCCAACATACCATTAGAAAGATCCAACTGAGCTTTCTCAGGCTTTCCACGGGACATATCCAACTTCAGTCCCATTGCTTTTATATCTTCAAACTGGGCTTCCAGATCTTTTTTTACATTCAGCAGTTCTTCTTTGCTCATCTCTTTATATGATTTCATAAGTAACTTCCTCCCTGCATTTATTATTAATAACCATTATATTGCGCAGTGCTAATTGATAGTGTATTTCAAGCTTGGGCTTTTGTCAACATAAACTTTCATTTTCCTCCTGCTTTTTCTAGGTTTTACTGGTTTGTTTTTATGATTATTGCAACTTTTCCATTCTCGTCTTGCATTTTTAATATTCTCCACCCTATATCTGCAAGAATTTAGGATGGTTATGACTGCGTTCGAGATCTATGATTCATGTTTTGACCCTGCTATCCTATTTATGCTATGATAAGGAAAGTTATAATGTTTATTATTTGGAAGGAGAATTTATATATGTGGATTGCTGACGGTTGGAAAGATTATGAAGTATTGGATACTTCCAACGGTGAAAAACTGGAACGCTGGGGAGATTACATTTTGGTCCGTCCCGATCCCCAGGTAATCTGGGATACTCCTCATGACCATGCCGGTTGGAAACATAAGAACGGACACTACCATCGCAGCAAAAAAGGTGGTGGTGAATGGGAGTTCTTTCATTTACCCCAGCAATGGTCCATTCATTATAAGGAGCTTACCTTTCAATTAAAGCCCTTTAGTTTTAAACACACAGGCCTTTTCCCGGAACAGGCTGTTAACTGGGACTGGTTCGGTGAAAAAATCCGAAATGCCGGTCGTCCTATTAAGGTTTTGAATCTTTTCGCCTACACCGGTGGTGCTACTTTAGCGGCAGCCGCTGCTGGTGCTTCTGTCACCCATGTAGACGCCTCCAAGGGTATGGTTAACTGGGCAAAGGAAAATGCTCAGGCTTCCGGTCTGGGGGATGCTCCTATCCGTTGGCTGGTAGATGACTGTGTAAAATTCGTAGAACGTGAGATCCGCCGAGGCAATCACTATGACGCCATCATCATGGATCCTCCCTCCTATGGTCGTGGTCCTAAGGGAGAAATCTGGAAGATTGAGGAAAAGATTTTCCCTCTCATCCAGCTTTGTACAAAGATTTTATCCAAGGAACCTCTCTTTTTCTTGGTAAATTCCTATACCACAGGATTGGCCCCTGCTGTTCTTACCTATATGATTTCCTTGGAGCTTGCTCCTTTTGGCGGTCATGCGGAATCCCAAGAAATCGGACTACCTGTAAGTTCCAGCGGTTTGGTTCTCCCCTGCGGAGCTTCCGGACGTTGGTGCAAACAATAAGAACACTTCATAAATTATAATTCAAAAAGAAAAATCTCCGAAATTTGCTATTTTGCTATCTTTCGGAGATTTTTTTATTCTTTTCTATATTATTTGAGGCCTTTCACCTTCATTATAATCTGATAAAATCCATTTTTCCTTGGTATCTCAGCAGTTTCCGGAACTCCCTTATCCACTTCATAGTAATAAGCTGCCACACAATTACTGCTATTATCATTTCCATCTAGCTGAAGAATATATTTTTTCCCTTTCTCCACCTTAATTTTTCCACTAACAATTTGATACATGCTCTCTTCTTTTACCATGTGAAGTGTGCTAATGGTCTCATCATAAACCGCCGTCTCCGTCTCCGCATCAATAATGCGAACTCTGATCTTGGAGTCATTGATTCTATTGTGCATACCTACTTTAATAGAAATATCTGTCACATAATTGCCATCTGCCACAAAGGTCTGGCTGACGCTATCTTCGTAGGTTAAATCTACCGGCTGGCATTCTTCAATTTCCACGGAGGTATTATCTGTGAAAATTGTCTCCCCGCTGGCGGCACTCTTTAAGCATACCAAGGCTGGAATCATAAAGGTAAAAAATCCTACCAGGAAAGCAACTCTAAAGTAGTTAATGGTATAGGGCAGCACCTCACCTCTCCGAAGGGTATGATATTTCGGATGGTTGAAGACGAAAAAGAGAAGCATAATAATAAAAATCAGGGTTCCCAAGGTCTGAAGATTATTATAACCATATACATCTGCCATGGTCACTGCAAAGGAATTGTCCCCAATAAGGAATTTGAAGATTCCTCCCTTCAACATTTCCTGATCAGCGATGCCGCTCCACTGATTCACGCTGAAAATATACAAGGCCACAATAAAGATATTCATCAACAGCACATGAGCTTTTCCATGACGATTCATAAATACACTCAATACCAGGAAGGGTACGATCACAATAAACCACTGGGGATTCCATCTGGAAAATCCGAAAATGCAGAAGCTAACTCCGTTTGCCAGGTATAATGACCAGGAGACAAACTCCTCTTTGCCTGTAATGTTTCGAGTGTAAGCCCAGAAAAAGAGATAGGCCCCTACAGCCACAATCAAGCTGATGCCTGTGATAAATCCAGTCTCAAATCCTCCATCCACAAAACTCAAGGCATTAAAGCCAAGAACACAGCGATAGAAATAAGGAGAATTGATATTCGGTAATATAGCAATCGCCAAGGGAATCGCTGCCACGATCACGTGCAGGATCAGCTTGCGGATTCTCTTTTCTCTTAATACCAAAAATACCAGAAAATATGCCAAAGCCTGATATTTGAAGGTAGCTGCAATTCCAAAGAAAAGCGCAAAGCGGAACATACTGTCCTTATAATAGTAGTAAAGTCCCAGAACGATAAAGAATACCATAAAAATATCGTACTGACTAAAAATGAACTGACTATATACAGCAATAGGACAGGAAAGGAAAGCCAACTGACACATTTTAGCCCTATTTTCCTTAAATCCAATCTCCATTGCAATTTTCTTTACCAGATGTCCTGTAATAAAATAGAAAATAACCGGAAGCAACTTGTACCAAAGCACATTTAAAAGTGCAATAGATGAAATCTCTGCCGGAATGCGCCCCAAAATATATAAGGGAAGATTCCAAATGGCAAAAACAATAAAAGTACTGGGCAGATAGTTGGCATAGAATCCATTAGACTGCTCATAACTGGCTTTATAGAAATCTTCAAAAAATCCCTTGGTATAATAAAGGAAGGAACGGTTGCCGGTGACAATAATATCTCCCTCCACAAAGGTCACAAATAAAATCGCCATGCATACCAGCATCACAATCCAGTCAATCCTGCTGATTTCACGCAGGTCAAATACCGGCATCTTTTTAAATTGAGTAAGGTTATCAAAGATTCCCTTATTCAACTTTTTCTGATCTCTAACCGGACGATTTTCACTTCTTATATCATGTCCATTTAGGTCGGAGCCATTTTCCAAATCCTGTCTTTTTTTCGATTTTTTAAAATTTTTTTCGATAAGCTGGGAGAAACCATTTCTTACCTGTGCGCTTTTATTTTTCATCATTTTCCTCATCTGTGTCTCTTGTATCATCTTTATCTTCGTCAAAATTCAGCCGTTCCGCTTCCACAACAAGAGGACGATCCAAAACTCTCGTATTGATACTCAACACATATTCACCAAGAAATCCTATAAAAAACAGCTGCAGAGCACCAAGGAAAAATATTCCAATCAGCATAGGTGCCATTCCTGCGGTAAACCGATCCCAGTAAAGCAGCTTCATGATCAGATAATAAATGCCTGCCAGGAAACTTAAGCCTGCCACTGCAAATCCAAGAAATGTGGCCAGTCGCATAACCACTTTAGAATAGGAGGTGATTCCCACCATAGCATAATCGAAGAGCGTATAAAAATTATTTTTACTTTTTCCAGCTCTACGCTTTTTCTGCATATAGGGAATTGCCTTGTAGTCAAAGCCCAACTCGGCGATGATTCCTCTGAGGTAAGGCTGGGGATCATGAAGATCTCGCACCACATCCACAAATGCCTTGTCATAAAGTCCAAATCCGGTAAATTGCTCAATATGATCGATATCAGAAATTTTCTTAATCAAGCGATAATAGCAGGAACGCAGCCAGTACATAAACTTATTTTCCTGACTGGAGGCTTTAACTCCGATTACAATCTTATAGCCATTTTCCCATTCCCGAACAAAATCCACGATCATGTCCACCGGATCCTGAAAATCCGCACACATTCGAACTACGCAATCTCCTGTGGCTTGCTTTAATCCATGTACCGGAGAACGCATCTGACCAAAATTCCGAGCATTGAAAATTGCCTTAATTCTTTTATCCTGCCTGCAAAGTTCTCTCAACTTAAGCTGGGTCGTATCCTTTGAATGATTATCAATGAAAAGAATTTCAAAATCATACTCAGGAAGTTCTTTTTCCATCACCCCGCGGATGGCATCCGCCAAAGGCACCACATTGGCCTCTTCATTATAAGTAGGGATGACAACGGAAATTTTTTTTCTCATAACTGTCTCCTTTGCCATTCTACGGTTTTTTGTATCCCTGTTGAAAAATCATAGCGAGGCACAAATCCTGTATCCTCCTTTAGATTTTCTATATCTGCACAGAGATTTCTTACCGCTCCCGGCGGATATGCTAATCCACCGATCCCCGGTTCAATAGCCGGGTCAATGGCATCTCTCATTATATATATATACTCCGATAAGGGTCTTGCGCTGCCGCTTCCGATACAGTAAACAGAGCCATCCTTGCCTTTTTCTCCTATCAGATAATAGGCCAGTCCGGCATCCTGACTGAAGAGATAATCCCATCTCTGCTCAGCAGGGGTAAACTGTGTCGCTTCACCCTTCAGCATCTTGCGAATGCTGGATGAAATCATAGAGCTGTCTTTATCATAAATTCCATATACACTGAAGATTCTGGGCCAGATACATTCCATGCCAAGCTCCTTGGCCATAAGAAATGCCAGCTGCCCCGCTGCCAGTTTGGCCACCCCATAAGGAGTGGTGGGGCGCGTAGCCGTATCCGGACCAATAGCAGGCAGATCGCAAGGTCCGTACTCTGCCTGAGATCCGGCACCAATAAAACGTTTACAGCCCATTTTATGGGCCGCTTTCATAGCCTCCAGAGTATATTCTATATTTTTGCTCTGCAGCCAGGTGCTTTTATTTCTGGCTGCCCCAGTATTGCCCCAAGCGATATGATAAAAAGTATCACAGGTTTCCGGCACCAAGTCTGGAAGCTTTGACAATTCTTCCAAAGAGCAATAAATTTTCTTTATCCTTTTATCTTCCGGCAATCTTGCCAGTTTCGGACTGCCTTCCCGTACAACAGCGTAGACAATTATATCACGTTTTAAACATTCTTCAAGCAGAGCACTTCCGATCATACTGGTGGCGCCTGTTACAAGGATTTTCTTCATGCAATCTCCTTTATACTATCTTGCATTTTGCTTCTCTACTCTTCCCATGGTTGAATGATCATATTTGCCTTAAATTCCTCCCGATCCAAGAAAGGATACATATCCTCCAGGGGAGCTGAAACCATCCGTCCATCTGCCAGTCTCTTAGAAGAGGTTTTTGGCTCTGTATTCTGCTTCTTCGTAACAAACACTTCGCAGATCACCGGCCCGGTCTGATGAAGTACTTTTTCAATATCTTCCTCCAGACTGTCACTGCTGTGAAGGGAAGCATAAGGAAATCCATAGGCCGCCGCAATCTTTTCCAAATCAGGAAAACTTAAATCACCACTTTCCGGTCCCACGCCTACCAAAGGTTCACCAAAGAAATTGCTCTGGGTCTGGCGTATGGAATGATATCCTTCATTATTTACAACAAATAATTTCACCGGAAATCGATTATGTTTTATGGTCTGCAATTCCTGAATATTCATCTGCAGACAGCCCTCGCCACAGACACAGACCACATCATCCTTCACTGCCCGACTGACTCCGATAGCTGCAGGAAGGCCATAGCCCATAGATGCCGTGTTGGGATTGGTGATAAAGCGCTGTTTTCTCTTAATAATAGCACTCTGACTTCCTGCTACACGGGAGGTTCCCACGCTGACCACCAGATGAGCACCTTCCGGAAGCTGCTTTGTCAGTTCATGGTAAAAGGCATAAATATTGGTACGCCCCTCCTCAAGAGTTTCGTAGCGTTCCTTGGTAACTACCGGATATTTTTTCTTCCAGTTGCTGCAGATATTCAGCCAATCTTTGTCCTTAAATAAGGGATGATCCTTGCTATATCCCTGGCTGCGGAGGAATTCATTCATTCTTTTTATCAGCTGAGCTGCATCTCCCACCACCGGCATATCCACATGCAGGTTGGGTTTTTTCAATTCTTCCCCATCGATATCATTTAAAATCGTATAGGCCTCTCTGGCCCAAGTCTCATATTTAAAACCAGTTTGCAGAAAGCTTTGTCTGCTTCCGATAGAAAAGAGAAGATCCGAATTTTGAATGGCAAAGTTGCCAGCCCGATCACCGGTTCCTCCATTTCTTCCTACATAAAGCCGATGCTTGGTCTCAATGGCATCCACACTGCTCATGCCCGTCACCACAGGAATACCCAGAAGATTTACCAGATGATGAAAAGCGATATTACTGCTAGCTCCTGAAAGTCGAATTCCATTTCCTGCAAAAAGCACCGGTCGGTGACTTTCTTTTATTTTTTTTGTAATTGCCTCAATAGTAGCATAAGAAATATCCTCTGCTACTTCTCCCTCATCCTCCGAGGGATCATATTTTCTTAATTTTCCCGGATCAATCATAGCGCCCTGCACATCCAAGGGCAAATCCAGCCACACCGGACCAGGTCTTCCATGAAGAGCAAGGTAGAGGGCTCTTTCCAAATGATAACGGATATCCTCCGGCTTCGTCACCATAACCGCATACTTGGTCATAGGAGCCGCCGATTGAGTAATGTCATACTCCTGCACGCCCATTGTCCGCAAATGCAAGCCGCTGCTGCGCACGGTAGTGGCATAACGCACCTGACCGGAAAATACAATCATAGGGATGGAATCTGTCCAGGCACACAGAACACCTGTCAGAGCATTTACCGCCCCAGGACCTGACGTGACACATACAGCCGCCATCTGATTATCAATCCTTGCATAGGCCTCCGCCGCCATAGCAGCTGCCTGCTCATGATGATGGTAGGTGCATTTCAGCACAGAATGATGGCCAAAAGAGTCATTTAAATGCATGGCTCCTCCTCCGGTGACAGTAAAAACGTCCCGGATCCCCCTTTTTGTTATGTAATCGGCAATATAATCCGTTACCTTTTTCTTCATACTTCCTTCTTTCATGACGCACTCTCTGCATCAATAATCGTAAATTGTTACTGATAATCCGGACAACGATTCTCACATACCATCCTTTTTCCGGAAGCCTGCACAGGAATCTCATCCACATAGGTTACGTCAATCTGAGCCTCTTCTCCCAGATAGCGACGGTAAGAATCCACCACTTCCTGCTCATTAATTTTATCCCGATCTGCATTCAGAAGAAGCTCGTAACGTTTTTTCTCCCACTGAATACATTTGGCCTGATGGACAACGCCCTCCAGATTGATCAAAACATTCATAAATACATGAATCGAGAGAGGTTCTCCCTTACAATTGTACATCAAAGAGCCTCTGCGTCCATAGATTTCTTTAAATACCGCATGCTTGCGTCCTGCTTCATCCAAGTAAGCATCCATAATTCCCGTATCTCCGGTATCATAGCGAATCATAGGAAAGGCGCGGTTGTAAAGGTCCGTAACAACAATTCTTCCTAACTGTCCCGGCTCTGCCGGCTCGTCACTATCCAATTTCAAAATCTCTATATAGTAATTGTAAAGATCAATGGTATATTCCGTCATATCCCCCATGCCAATAGCAATGAATCCATTCTCATTATTGCCATAGGAACGCACAGCTGTCAGTCCAAATATCTCGCGAATCATTTCAAAGGTTGGTTGGGGAAGGGCCTCCCCCATGGAGAAGATCATTTCCACACTCCACTTACTGATATCCCGTCCCGTTTTTTTCAAATAAGTGGTCAGCGCAGTCAAGGCACTGGAATAGGCCACGAGAACCTGAATCTTTTCTCTCTGAATTCTCTGGCAGATGCCCTCCAAAGCCTCATCTCCCATATTGGAAATGTCGATCATCAGCAGGTTATTCTTAAAGGATTTCCACTTACTAATGGTATTCTTGCCTGGAATCCAAACTCGAAACTCGCCTCTTTTCATTCCCATTCGGAAACCATTTAACTCCATACAGGAAATAAAATTCATATTAATGCGGTTCATCTTATCTCCGTCGCAAAGCACCGTAAAAGGAGAACCTGTGGAACCACTGGTAGAAAGCTTATAGGTCTTTTTCGCTTCCTCCCCCTTCCATTCATCACAGAGAATTTCCTGAAAATGAGAATTATATTCGGTTTTTGTCATGACCGGGAAATCTTCCAGGGTCAATACATCCATATTCCTGTAATATGCAGAATATTCATGGGCATGTTCAATAATTGCCCGTAATCTCCTCTGCTCATACTCTGGGGTAATTCCTGCCACAATTTCTCTTTTATTTGTCTCCTTGATACGATTCAGCTTTCCGCCACCTACACGGTCCAGCAGATTAAAGACTGTTCTTCTGGCTATCTCGCCAAGCTGCATAGTGTTTATTTCCTCCTAACCTTTACAAAACCGAGAATAAGAACCAGGATCACGCGAACCGCATTTGCAATGAGGGCTCCGTAAGAATATCCTAGAATTTCTCCTTTAAAAGTAAAACTTATTACCAATGCTGTCATCAAGACCAAATGAAAGACCTGTAGGGACAGCTGCCATTTTTCTTCTGTAAATGTCAGCACCAAAATAAAAAGAAATGCTGACAAAACTGCAAGAATCTGGGTCAGATTGACCACAGTAATCAGGGATCTGACAGAATCATAAAGATCCCCATAAAACAATTTTATAAAAATCGGGGTTGCAATCTGGCATGCAATGAAAAAGAGAAATGCTACCAGCAAGCCGGCACCAGCTGCCTTCCCGAATTCTTTTTGATTCATCGTCTTCTCTCTCTTTGTCAGATAAGAGATGACAATGGTATTGATGGGTGCCACAAGCAGAACCAGGGTCTTTCCAATCAGAGATACTACATAATATTGCGTAACTGCTGTATTTCCTACCATGTGCTTAAGCACCAAACGATCCATATTCAAGGTGGAGTTCGTAATTAAATAAGAAATAATCAGCAAAAAGCCACGATATCTGGCGATAGAAAAGCAATCGCTTTTTTTCCAAAAATCTCTGAAAATACTACCTTTTATTCCTACAAAGATCAGGGCTGCCAGTTCTCCTGTCAGGAATATAAAAAACCAGCTTCCTCCCATCCAATAAATAACAAAGCCCACCAGATAGCCTACACTCATTAAAAGATAGTAAACAAAAAAGTGTCGGTAATTCAGGCTGAGTCGATATTCTACATCTCCGTAGTAACGATAGGAAGTTATAATCAGCAACAGGGCTGTCATAACAATGGTAAAGCTTCCCCGCACCGAGGAACCCGAGGCAATGATGGCAATTCCACTGCTAATAATAGCAAAGAAAAGGACTAAGCGATTGTAGTCTCCATTGGCCACCTGATGATCCCTGCGGACCACTAGCCGACTATTGTTCAAAGCCTGACCTACAGAAGGGCAGACTATAGCCACCAATCCCATAATATAGAGAACGGTACCCAACTCATCTGCACCCATAACTCGGTTCAGCAGGGGATAAATAGCAATCTGCAGCACCCCATTCATCACAAGGGTGCCACCCATGGTGTAGGCGGTATTACCCAGGATTTGTTTTTTCTGTCCTGTTTTCACGCCTTATTACCTGCTTTCCATCGATTTTCAATATATTTTCTTTTTCCTGATGCCAAAACTGGAATTTCATCTACAAATTTCACTTTAAGGGATGCACTTTCTCCCAGATAAGGGCAGATGCGGCCTGTAATATCTTCCAAATCCATCTGCTCTTTATCCCCGTTCAGAAGCAGGGTATATTCCCTCTCTCCATCCTGAATAAAGCGAAACTGTTTCACACCTTTCACATCCCATAGATTGTTGGTAATGATATAAGGAGTCAGGGCTTTTCCATAACAATCATAGATCATATCACTTCTTCTGCCATAAAGCTCAGAAAGATATAATTTATAGCGTCCATTTTTTTCCAAACGCCGAGCCACTGCCGTATCGCCATTGTCATAACGAATGATAGGAAAGGCATAATTGTAAAGATCCGTGATCACAATTCGACCAATCTCACCTTCCTCTGCCGGCTCATCACTGTCCATTTTCAGGATTTCATAGTAATAGCTTTCCGTATCAATATGATATCCTTCCTCCACAGCATCCTGTAGACCCATAATGCCATTCTCTTCATTGGAATACCAGGCACGAACCGGACAATGAAACTGATTTTGCAACTGTTTTCGCAGAATAGGAGCCATAGATTCCGAAATAGGAATAATGGCAGCCATATGGATCTTTGCCATGCTTCTTCCCGTTCTCTCAATGTAGCGACTCATTTGTTCAAAGGCAGAAGAATAGCCCACCATAACCTGTACTTTCTTCTTTTCAATCACCTGCAGCATATCCTCAATGGCCTCATCATCCATATGAGAGCTGTCCATCATAATGAGATTCTCCATCATCAGCTGCAGTTTACCTTTTTTTACATTGTTAACCCAAACTCGGATAAAGGCTTCCTTCATGCCGATATAATAGCCACCTGCCATAGAAAGGAAGATCGCACCTGCAGTATTGTGATTAATCTTGTCTTTATTTTGAATCATAGTCAAAGGTGTGCCTGTAGAGCCACTGGTGGACATATTCCGATTGTCCTTCGCATCCCGATACATAGAGGACCGGAATGCTTCATAATGATTCCGGAAGGTATCCTTATTCACCACCGGCATCTTCTCCAGAGGGGTCTCTGGATCAATGTCCTTGTAGAAATCTGTAGTGGCCTGGGCATGGGCAATCAGCTTACGGATTTTCTCCTCCGTCTCTGCAATAGAAGTTCCATGCTTATAACTTTTTTGAATTTGGTTAAAATATTTCCTGACCTGTCCGCCTCGGACGCCATCCAGCGTCCAAAAGCCGAACCATCTGGCCTTCTCACCTAACATTTATAAAACCTCCTGTCTTATTTTACAAGACTGTCTTTTAAGGTTTTGATCATCGTATCAATCATGGCGTCCGTCATACCTGGATATACGCCAATCCAGAAGGTGTCGGTCATGATACGATCTGTCACCTCCAGGCCGCCGGAGATACGATAACCTCTATTTTCCTTGCGCATCTGATCAAAACAGGGATGCTTGGTCAGATTGCCGGCAAATAGCATACGAGTCTGAACCCCCTGTTGCTCTGCATACTGTACAACCTGATTGCGATCCGTACCTTCCTTGCAGGTAATCAGGAAACCAAACCAGCTGGGATCTGAATTCTCACATGCTTCAGGCAGAATAAAATGATCCTGAACATCTGCAAGTCCCTCTCTTAAGCGTTTGAAATTCTCTTTTCTTCTTTCCACAAATGTGGGGAATTTTCTCAGCTGAGCGCAGCCTACTGCTGCCTGCATATCGGTTGCTTTCATATTGTATCCAAAATGGGAATATACATATTTGTGGTCATAGCCCAAGGGCAGCTCGCCATATTGGCGATCAAATCTATGTCCGCAAAGGTTATCACGTCCTGAAGGACAAACGCAGTCCCTGCCCCAATCTCTAAAGGATCTTACAATCTTATGGAGCAAAGGATTATTGGTATAAACAGCACCGCCCTCTCCCATAGTCATATGATGAGGCGGATAAAAACTTGATGTTCCAATATCACCTACAGTACCGGTAAGATAGGTTTCCCCCTCCAGAGTATAGGTGCTTCCTAAAGCATCACAGTTATCCTCAATCAGCCAGAGATTATGAGCATCGCAAAATGCCTTCACTGCTCCAAGATCAAAAGGATTGCCCAATGTATGTGCGATCATAACAGCCTTTGTCTTATCTGAAAGAGCACCCTCCAGCTTTGTCACATCGATATTGTACTGGGGAATTGTCACATCCACAAATACCGGAACCGCTCCGTACTGAATCATAGGTGCCACTGTGGTAGGAAATCCTGCTGCCACTGTGATTACCTCATCTCCCGGACGCACCTGCCGATCCTCTAAAAGCGGAGATGTTAATGCCATAAAAGCCAAAAGATTAGCAGAAGAACCAGAATTAACCAGAGAACAGAAACGAATTCCCTGATATTTGGCAAATTCTCTCTCGAACTCCTCAGTATAGCGGCCAGAAGTCAGCCAGAATTCCAAGGCCGAATCCACCAGATTGGTCATCTCATCCCTGTCATACACACGAGAAGCATAAGGGATACGATCCCCTTCCTTATATTCCTTTTTAGCATGATATTTATCACAATAGTCGCCCACCATATCCAAAATTTGCTGACGAGCTTCCTCTTCCTTCATATTCTCGAACATACTATCCTCCATATATTGCTTTCACATAACCATTTTCTGCATAATCGTTTTTACATGATTGTTTTTATGATTACTTTCCATATACTTTTTATCCTGTAATCATAATCTCCTCTATTCATTTTCCATAAATGAACGAATCTGATCCTCCATACAGGCAACGATATCGCCTCCGGATGCGTAGACCTTAAACCATTCCACCGTTTTTTCTACGGCAGTCTTAATATGCCATGTAGGAGTCCAGCCGAAAACCCTGCTCATTTTAGAGCAATCCAATTTCAGGAAAGAGGCCTCATGAGGACCATCCACTGCATGATTTTCCCATCGCAAGCCCTGACCCCAAGCCTCACAGAAAAGATCCGTCAGTCTTCCTGTATTTACACAATCCTCGTCAGAAGGACCTACATTATAATAACCGGCAAGACCGGCATCCTCATACTGCCTTTGCGCAATGGTCAGATAAGCCCAAAGAGGCTCCAACACATGCTGAAAAGGACGAATGGACCATGGATTTCGCACACCAATCACCTCACCCTTCATGGCTGCTCTGCAACAATCAGGAATAATTCGATCATTGGCAAAGTCTCCGCCTCCAATTACATTACCGGCTCTGGCCGTAGAAACCGCCACGGAATCATCATCAAAAAATGATTTTTTATAACTATGCGTCACAAGCTCCGAACAAGATTTACTGTTGGAATACGGGTCATAACCGTCCAAGGGATCAATTTCACGGTACCCCCACTCCCATTCACGATTCTCATAAACCTTATCCGTGGTAACATTCAAGAGAGAACGAACACTGTCCAAATGTCTGGCTCCTTCCAGGACGTACACTGTTCCCAGGACATTCGTCTCGTAGGTATATACCGGATCCTTATAGGAATCTCTCACAATAGGCTGCGCCGCCAGGTGAAAAATAATTTCCGGTTGGGAGCTATGCATAGTTTCCCACAAAAGCTGCTTATTTCTAATATCACCTATCACAGAATTCATCTCTTCTTCAAGGCCACTCACTCCAAAAAGTGAAGGCTCCGTAGGGGCTTCCAAGGAATATCCGGTAACAATTGCCCCAGCGTCCACTAGCATCTTTGTCAGCCAACTGCCCTTAAATCCTGTATGACCTGTAATCAGGACCTTTTTCCCGCGATAAAATTCAAGATTTTTCAATTATCCCACACTTTCCAGGGTGCCTGACCTGACTGCCAAAGCTCCTCCAGTTTTTCTTTTTCTCTCATAGTATCCATACACTGCCAATAGCCATTGTGTCGGTAAGCATTCAACTGCCCCCTTCTGGCTGCCTCTTCCAGAGGATACTTCTCAAATACTGTAGTATCTCCCTCGATCAGTTCCATAATCTCCGGCTCCAACACCATAAATCCGGCATTGATCCAGCCGCCATCTTCCTGTTTCTTCTCCCGGAAATTTGTAATGGTCCCATCTTCCAAAATATCCAGCACACCAAAACGTCCTCCTGGCTGTGCGGAAGTCAGGGTCACCATCTTTCCCCGGCTTTTGTGAAATTCCAAAAGTTTCTGAATATTCACGTCTGACACGCCATCTCCATAAGTTAGGAAGAAGGGCTCATCTCCCAGATACTCACGAACTCTCTTGATACGGCCCCCTGTCATGGTATGTAAGCCGGTATCGATCAAGGTCACCTTCCAGGGTTCGGAAATATTATTATGAACAATCATCTTATTGCTCTGGGTAAAATCAAAGGTAATATCGCAATTATGCAGATAATAATCCGCAAACCACTCCTTGATCACATGCTGCTTATAACCACAGCAAATAATAAATTCATTGAAGCCATAATAAGAATACAGCTTCATGATATGCCAGAGAATTGGCTTCTCCCCAATCTCGATCATGGGCTTCGGTCTTAAATGACTCTCCTCACTGATTCTCGTGCCGAACCCGCCGGCCAATATAACAACTTTCACTTCTTATCTCCTCGTATGGTATCCATATAATGTGCACAATCTTTTATTGTTTTTGATAATTCATTTCGGATGTATCGTAATTTTATGGCATAAGTCGCCTATAATAAGTTATTTTACCTTATTATAAGATAAGACGCAATAAGTATGCTCGGGTGCGCCGTTGAATATACTTTAGTCACAGCTTTGCACATAACTTTATATATAATTTATATCAAGAAATCACCTCAATCCTTGCCATTTTATGCCACTATTTTGCTGTCAATCTGTTTTCTACGAAAAAAAAGCTTTTCATTCTTCATCTTTTAAAGTATAATCGTTTGGTATGACATAATCGCAAAGCAATTACCACTTTCATTCAAATATGGTCATTGCAAAGTATATCGTTAAAATGATCCTCAAAATCATTTTTGATTCTTTTTGTAAAGAGAAGGAGATTTAAAGTATTATGGCTATTGACATTGAGGAGTACCAAGACAGCGACTTGGAAGATATGATTCGAATCTGGAACAATGTTGTAGAAGAGGGAACTGCTTTTCCTTCTGATGAAATGTTGACCTTAGAGACAGGAAAAGAGTTCTTCGCTACTCAATCCCACACTGGCGTGGCCAAGGTGGATGGAAAAGTTGTTGGTCTTTACATCCTTCATCCAAATAACATTGGACGCTGTGGGCATATCAGCAACACCAGTTACTGCGTAGATCCAGAATTTCGCTGCCATCACATCGGCGAAGCTCTAGTCCGTGATAGTCTTGAGCAAGCTCGCAATCTGGACTTTCGTATTTTACAGTTAAATGCTGTTGTAAGAACAAATTACGGAGCAATTCATCTTTATGAGAAACTCGGTTTTGTTCGTGTAGGATCTATTCCTGGTGGTTTTCTAATGAAGGATGGCTATTACGAAGACATTATCGTATTTTACTACTCCTTATAACTATGAGAAATACGCTTAGCGTAACCTACAGGACCTGCCACTGGCAGTTCCCTTCGGATGCATGGCAAATAAAAAGGACAGTCACACTAACTCAGGCTAATGTGGCTGTCCTTTTTTTATGATAATATAACCAATTTTCTATTATGCAATTAACAGGATTTTGCCTACTAAAGCCGCCGCCGCCCTAGCTCACCGCTTTGTCGCCGCCAGCAAAAACATAGGCACCGGATTGTAGAACTCATCCTTCTCCACATAAATTCTTTTACTTAACCCCAGATCAATGGAAAAGTCCTCAAATCCCAGCTGCCCCAAGGTTTCCAGATCCCAGGCAGGTCTAATATAGGAAGAAATCGGAAGTTGCTTCTTAATTTCCTCATTCTCTCTCAGCATCAGATCACCCAGCGTATTATGTGCATGGTATTTGGGCAGATTAGAAGTATCTGCGCTGTTATCTCTTCCATAATTTGCATCAAAGTTCAGTAAAACCCCACCTGGTTTCAGCACCCGCATCCACTCAGAATAGGCCTGTTCTGCGTGAGGCAGGGTCCAGGTAAGATTTCGGGAAATCACCATATCAAAGCTTTGATCCTCAAAATCCAGATTTTCCGCATCCATGATCATAAATTCGCAATCTGCGCCCTCTTCCTCTGCCAACTGTTTGGAACATTGGATCATAGAAGGTGTCAGATCGGTTCCTGTCACTTTATAACCCCTAATTCCCAACAAAATACTGAAAAATCCAGAACCGCAACCAACATCCAGAATTCTAAGCTTTTTCTCTTCTTTTTCTTCCCCTGCCTGATTGGCAAGGTCCGAAGCAGGCATATGTTCCCTAATCTCTTTTAACCAGCGTTCTGCCAGAGGACTATGCAGTTCATGGCGTCGCTGACTCATAAAGCTGTCGCTTCGTTTATCCCAATAATTTACGATTCTTTCTTTACGATTGTCATAATAGTGAACAATACGGCCGTATGCGATCATGGGACCCGCCTGTGTTACCTGAAGGGAGCCTGTCTGATAGAGAATAACACCATCACTGACAGAACGAACCAATTCCCGACAATTTCCCTGGAAATCTTGAACCGCACCTAGAATCTCGCCTTTTACAAACACGTCACCGGGATGCTTTGCCGGATACCAAAGGCCTTCATGGGAAGCCGCCTGATACACCACATCTACAACATCCAGAGGATAATACTGACGATAGTCTTTTTCCGCCTCATACATACCCAGATGGCAGAGAATATTTCTCACATCTCTGCGGGTAGATCCACTTTCCTCCGGATTCCACTGACCCATACCGCCTCTTTTTATGACAATACTGGGGATGCCAATAGAAGCCGCATGGTTATAAGCACCACCGGAAGCCACTGATGACCGAACCATATAGGGTACATCAACCTGCTGGGCCATTTCCCGGGATTTGTCTGCTACCTCTTTTTCAGCCACACCAGCATAATAAACAAAAGGAGTCAACTCCTCATAAAAATCTCCACTATGAAGATCAATATAATAATCCGCTTTCGTAAATAATTTCTCAGAAATCACCCAGGCCAGACGTTCCATCTCACTGCCCTCTGGATTTCCCGGAAATTGGCGATTCAGATTTTTCCCATCTGTAATACCTCCGCTGCCAGAGCGTTTTAAAAATGCAGGCAAGTTCACTACTTTCACAATGAGAATCGTTCCTACCACCAAATCGGTGCGAAGTCCGGTCGCCAATTCCATAGCCGCTTCGATACCAGAATACTCCTCTGCATGCACGCCTGCCGTAATCAGCATAGTTTTTCCCGGCTTATTTCCATTGATTATCGTAGTTGGCAAACTTATATCTGATGCCAGTTGCAAATCTCCGGAAATCTTCTCCCCCGGCCAGGCTGTCATATTTTCCAGCTGAAAACAATCTTCTTCTGCCTTTCTTGCATACAGCATAAACATAGGCGTGGAAGCCTGATTCAGCTTCTCTTCTTCACTCCAAACCCGCTTCCATACCTCTTTATCTGCGCCTACTCGAAGAAATCCAATCTCCTTTAGGACCTTCATGTCCCATTCCGGTCGCAGTGTTTTGGACATAGGCACCTTACGAGCAATATCCTCCATGGCATCCACATCGGTATCCAGGAAATAGTCATCCATTTCTTCCTGCTTGCTGACATTTTCCCGATCCTTCTCATAAGCCAATCTCTTAGCATCATCGAAAAGATAACCATACCAGTTGGCGTCAAAATTCAATAGGATTCCACCGGGTTTTAACACACGAAACCATTCCCTGTATGCTTTTTGGGGATTCTCCAGATTCCAGGTTACATTTCTGGATATCACTACATCGAAACTTTCATCCTCAAACTCTAGCTTCTGGGCATCCATTTGATACCAGTTAACTTTTTCTGCCAGATTTCCCGCATTTTCCTTGGCTTTTTCCAACATGGAAGCGGTATAATCCACCGCTGTTACGGAATATCCCGCTTCTGAAAGAATGATAGGAAAGAAGCCCGGTCCAGTTCCAATATCTACAATTTTCAGTTCATCCAAATTTTTTTGTGGAAAATTTTCCTGCAGAACCTCCAACCATGCCTTCCGCTGCATGCCAGCAAGCTCTTTATCATTGTAATCCGAGTAACCATCTGTCCGGTTGGTCCAGTATTCTCCGATCTGCTCTAATAACTTTGACATATATTTCCTCTTATATCTCTCTTATATTTCCATAGAAAAGAATTTTCTGTATAATTCCAGCTCTTCCTCCGCTTTTTTCGATGACTGGAATATAATTTTCCCTTCTTCATCCGAGGGATTGGTCAGTTGATGAAGCTCCAACTGTCTTTTTAATTCCCGAGCTGTTCCATTGGATCCATCAAAGAACTCCACATCCCCCAAGACCTTACGAATCTGTTTTTTCACAAAGGGATAATGGGTGCAGCCCAGAATCACACCATCTACTTTATCCTTATATGGCCCCAGAAGTTTCTGCAAATATTCATGCATTTCTGGGGAATCCTGCCTTCCCTGCTCTAGGAATTCCACCAAGCCTGAGCAAGCAAGATCGATAAATTCTGCCTGTTTTTCCAACTGTTTTTCCAAGCTTCTATATTTCTCCAAACGCAAGGTAGCCTCTGTGGCCATAACCAAAAGCCGCTGCCCTGATTTGGCATTAGCTGCCGGCTTAATTGCAGGCTCAATGCCAATAATGGGAATATTTTCATAACGTTTCCGGAGACTTGCCGCCGCTGCACTGGTGGCTGTATTGCAGGCAATAACGATTGCCTTAACGCCTTGATTCACCAAATGAGCAGCTACATTTTCCGCCAATTGCCGTATTTCCTCGGAAGGCCGCGGACCGTAAGGAGCATTGGCAGAATCTCCATAAAAAAGAAAGTTTTCGTGAGGGAGAATCCTATGCATTTCTTTTAAAACACTGATTCCACCCACACCGGAATCAAAAATCCCTATATAATTTTTTAAATAATTTTCTGATATTTCCGAATTCATTTTTTTCCGTCTTATCTTCTATCTAATTCATCCTGAAGCACAGACTTACCAGTCATAACCTTCCCCGTCAAGGATTCTCTCCAGAACCTCTACTACACTATCTGCCGTATATTTGGCATGCTGCAAAAGCATATCAGAGGAGCCCTTAAGTGCTATAGGGCAACCTACAAAGTCCATCATATTGGCGTCTGGATCTCGAGAACCAATAGCAATACAATTCTCTGGATTAATCTCCAAATAGGAAAGAAGTTCTTTAAGAGCCGGTGTCTTACCCACGCCCAGAGGAATAAAATCCAAAAATCCATCTCCGGGATCTACAATACGGCAACGATCTCCGAACTTCTCTCTCCAGAAATCTACGTCCAATTCTCCTTCTTCCTGATGCAAAGAGATTTTCAGACAATCCATACCGGCAATCTCCAGTTCCGGAACTACCTCCACATCATAGCCCATGATATCTCTCATATAATAGAAGAAATCCATATTATCAGACTTCACATAGCAGGTATCACAATCCGTCAAGATACCTATGCATTCCTTATGCTGATTAATTTCATCAATAATCTCCATTCCCAACTTATAAGGCATAACCGTCTGACTGATAGTAACCCCCTTATAGCGGCAAAGTCCACCTCTTTCAGCGATATAAGCAATTTCCTTCTTTACCGGTGAAAAAATTCTTTGCATATTGCCATACTGTCTTCCACTACTGGGAACATACAAAATTCCATTCTCCTTCAACCGATAAATCAATGTACCAACGCTAGACTGGATTCTCTGTGCCCCATTCACCAGCATGGTACCGTTCACTCCGCTAACGATTAATTTAGGTTTTCTTGCCATAATTTATTCCCCTTTTTGATAATATCGTAATTACTTGGCATCCTCATTAAAAGGAAGCAAAATATATTTCTCTTTATATAAAACTAATCGACTTTCATTATAGCATATTTTTCCAATTACATAACTATATTTATCAGCAGTTCAGCACAGGTCTCCATCTCATTAATGCTAGCATATTCGTAACGTCCGTGGTAATTGTATCCTCCCGTACAGAGATTCGGACAGGGCAACCCCTTAAAACTCAAAATAGCTCCATCTGTGCCACCCCTGATGGGCTCTGTCACGGGAGTTACGCCCAAAATCTCCATAGCTTTTGCTGCATCTTCAATCAAATGCATATGGTCTTTCATAATTTCTTTCATATTATAATATTGATCTCTCAATTCTAGCTGAAAGCTTCCCGCTCCATATTTTTCATTAAGATAAGCTGTGATTTTCTCCATTCTATCTTTTCTTTGTTCAAAAATCTCTCTATCATGATCTCTGATAATATAATCCAGAGTCGCTTCCTCCGTATCTCCTTCCATATGATCCAGATAATAAAATCCTTCATAGCCTTCCGTGTGTTCCGGCACTTCTGCAGAAGGCAACATGGAATGAAATTCCATAGCCAAAGTAGCTGCATTTTTCATGATATTTTTCGCATCACCTGGGTGCACACTGCGTCCCTTCACAGTCACTTTCGCCGCTGCTGCATTAAAATTTTCATACTCAATCACACCTAATTTGCCGCCATCCACAGTATAGGCCTCTGGGGCATTGAATCGCTGAAGATCAAAAAAATCCGTTCCCTCTCCGATTTCCTCATCTGGGGTAAATGCCACTCGTACCGGCCGATGGCCTTTCTTGGCCTGGTGTTCTCCTTCTGTCTCTTCAGGCATATTTAGAAGATACTGCACAAGATTCATAATTTCAGCAATTCCCGCTTTATCGTCTGCCCCTAAAAGGGTGCTTCCATCACTGGCAATAAGATTTTCCCCTATATGATTCCTTAATTCTGGAAACTCCTCCGGCTTCAAAAATTCATCATTTCCATCATAATTTTTGATAATTCTGGGCTGTACATTGGCACCACTGGCCGCCGGTGAAGTGTCCATATGGGCAATAAAACCTATGGAATCAAGTTCTGAATCTCCGCTTACCGAAGCGTAGACATAGCAATGCTCTCGGTCGTAATACACATCCTCCGCTCCCATTTCTAAAAGTTCCTCATACAATAATTTTGCCAAATTATGCTGCTTTTCCGTGGAAGGATGACATCCTGTGTTCTCCGATGACTGGGTATCTATTTTTACATAGCGGAGAAACCGCTCTATTAAACCTTCTGTTTGCTTCATTTTTCTCTCCTAACCGTAATCTCTGTAATCCTTATCCTTCTTATCATAATCCCAAATACGCTAACCATAAAAAACGGGGATTTTCGTTAAAACTTAGAGTTGGAGGATTCTTACAGCTGAGCCAACAACATAGACAGATAAGAAGTCCTGGTGGTATCTTTCATGGAATATCCTAGTTTTTTCAGCAAGTCCTCCATTCTATTCAAAGCTTCTTCTCTATTATCCTCAGAATCCGTCAGAATTTCAAGCTCCAGGAAGTCTCCCAGGCCCTGCACACGATCCAGACAAGCTGTCACGTTGCCCCTGCTAAAATATTGTCTTTCTTTTTCCACAGCAGGCACCGGATAAAATCCAAGGCCCTCCAGAATCCCCTGCACAATATCCGGATTAGCAATCGAACACTCCAACTCCTGCCTGGTCATAGAAATATCATCCATCTTTTTTCCCTTAAAAGTAAGTTCTGCCATTTCTTCACCACTTTTCAAATCCTTCACTCTGCGGATTCGCAAAGCCTCATCCCGCTTCCACAAATCTCTTTCTTTACTAGTAAAATATAAATCCTTTTCCACAACTCTTTTTGCCTCTGCAAAGCCAAGTTCTCTCAATATATTACTTAGTGTTTTCACCGAATCTATTTTCAGTTTAATTTCAACCTCAACTGCCATAACATTTCTCCTCTCATGCGGAGCGTTTTTGTCGTATAGGAACGAAGTTTCCTATACGACAAAAAATGTTGCAGCAAACTATCCCTACTGCAACATTTTTCAACACTCTTATTACTGCCACTATCTTCTTGCCAAGCTGCAAATCTTACTGCATATTGGCAAAACGCTCAATCGCCTTCGTGAAATTCTCAATCTCTTCCTCATCATTTTTCTCGAAAGCCTCTTTGATACAATTATGAATATGCCCTTCCAAAATAACCTGTCCGCATTTATTCAAAGCTGACTTTGCAGCATTAATTTGAGACAGAATATCCTCGCAGGGAATATCTTCATCAATCATACGGTCAATTGCCTGTACCTGACCTGCTATTTTTTTTAATCTTCTATGAAGATTATCGGCGTCCATACACTTCTTCATAAGCGCCTCCATTACATTTTTAAGACATTGTAACTAATTATAAGCGAATTTGACAAGTAACATTTAAGAAATTATGTAACCCTTTCTCTTTGCCTTTCGCAATCAATTTTTCGCTTTCTAGTTCTAGTATGTTTCCGCCCATAATCGACTTCACTCCTTTCCTAACTTTTCTTGAATTCTGAAAGATATAATCCGAGATTCTCACAATCAATTGATTTAATTGCCTGAGTTTTTCTGCCCGCTCTATAGTAATGACCATATCATACTCGATCATCCGTATCGCCACGGTAACATCATCCGTGCTCTGGCACTCCAGATGGTAAATCTTATCCCCTAAAAGCAGGACTGTAATGGAAATTTATTCCGGAACCGGAATTTTTTTGAAATGGCCACTGGATTGTGGCTGAAATTTTATGTCCTTGTGGACCTAATCTTATAAGATGTAATCTATAATAGCATGCTTAATTATTTATGCCAAGCGGTTTTGCAAGGAAGGTTTTGGTATTTCTCGCTGTTTTCCCTATAATGTAACATAGAGTTTTTTGCGTATTGTATTTGCTAATACGTTCTGCCTACGACTGTAACGTTTGCCATTGCACAGCGATTTCGTGAGACAACATTACCAAGCAGACAATGTAAGTCGCGCTCTTAATGAAGACGAAATCCATTGCTTACGGAGACTTGAACGCGAAGGCTCTTCCTGAGCGTTTTAGGTCGGAGTTGGCAATTAGTTCGGCGGAATGTTGCGACTGTCTGCGAGGAATGCTGTCTCACAAAATTGCGTTCGGTAGAATCACATCCAGTAAAATCACGTCCGGCAAATTCACCTCTAGCAAAACCACCTTATACTTTAACAACAGAAAAGGCCGGGCATAAACCCGACCTTCTCTGTTTGTGTGTCTCAAAGACACTGAGGAAAGAATTTTATGTAACTTTTCGCAGAAATTAATCCCTCATTCTCAGTATTCATTTGTAATATGAACGCAGACTATTTCTAACGAAAGTACTGACTTATTAATAAAGTTAATACTTAATCATCAATTATTTCACCTTAACAGTAACGGTTACTGTCTTGCTTCCTGCATTGTAGTATCCTCTAGCCTTTGCAGAAACCTTCACCTTCACCTTGTAAGTGCCCTTCTTCATGCCCTTCTTCAGACTAATCTTTCCGGAAGTGGATACTTTAATCTTGGAAGAACCGGATACTTTCTTGCAGCTGATCTTGCCTTTGCTGTTTACGGAAGCTCCGATGCTGAAGCTCTGAGTTTTCTTTTTCAGTGATTTATATTTGATGGTTTTCTTGCTTACTTTAGCTTTTACTGTAGGTGTTGCTTTTGCCACCTTGATGGTTACTGTTTTAGAAGCGCTCTTATACGCTTCTGTCTGTGTAGCTGTTACCAGGATTTTTACAGTTCCTGTACCTTTGATGGTAACTTTTCCAGTACTGCTTACAGTTGCAATCTTGGTATTGGAAGACTTGTAAGTCAACTTAGTCTGTGCTTTTCCTCCAAGATTGAAGGCTTTATCACCATATTTCTTATTGATGCTGCTGGCAAATCCTGTGATCTCCTGATCCTGATCTGCCAATACAAGAGCATCCACTGCATCATTCAGCTCTTTCGCCTTTGTTGTGATCACATCTCCCTGAACATCTTCATCAGCAGATCCGTCAATCTCATCATAGACAGCCTTTGCAGCCTCGTAGCTTGTCTTGGTATAAAGGGAGGAATCCAGCTCCTCAAAGGCTCTCATTGCCTTACCCAGTTCATTGACTGTTACCGTAAATGTACGATCACCCGTCTTGGTAACAGTATACTGAGAAGTACGAACTCCAGCATCCATTACACTCTGCGCATCTTCCACGCTCTCAGCAACGGTACAAATGCTATCTCTTACATAGGTGATACCACCACCCACAGCAGCATTGAACTGTGTTACATTATTCATCTTGCTGCCATTGATAATATACATACTTCCAACAGACATACCCTGACCATACATAGCCTCAGCAGTCACATTGTCCAGAATCATGGATGTATTTTTACTATTTCCATTAAAGATATAATATGCACCAACGATTTTTCCTGTTTTGGCCTCAGAACTGTCAATAACATGGCAGGTGCCTGCATATCCTGCAATTCCACTGCTTTCTGTAATGCTATGTCCATTCAAATCCAGAATACAATCTTTATAGAAGGAAAGACTGTCTACCTCCAAGTCTGTATTCAACTTCACAGTCTGTCCTTTTTGTGCATAGGTCAGAGCCTGCTCTGCTTTCTCTTCAGAAATCTGTTTTGCCACACTGCCATCAGCATTGTAAATGGTAGCTACCGGATTCTCTACCTCCGGCTCTGTACCCTCTACCAAAGTCTGATAACCAGCATATTCACCCTCAGTTACATCTCCGAGAATCTGGCCTGTTGGCGTGGTATATGCTCCATCAATGCTTCCCTTTGCACCTTTGAAATATCCACCTTCAATAGCAATTGGAGCACCTAAATTAGAAATTGCATAACCTTTTGAACTCTCAAATACACCACCTTTAATGGTAATCTGACCACTACCCCTATTAGCTAAAGCATTATTCCTTGATCCCTCTGAGGTTTTTATGGTCACACTTTCCAGAGTTAAGTCCCCTAAACCACTATATGTTAATGATGTAAAAGCAGAATTCTCTATGCTTGTCTTTTCTGTATAAAAATAGTTTGACAAATTTCCAGCGTCTGCTGTCACATTTTCTATTGTCGCTTCTGCCCCATCCAAATTAAGCTGTCCCGTTGTACTATTTGTAATAGTAGTTGATTCATCCGCTCCATAACCAACACCAATCTTACCAAGGATAGAACCATCAATTGTAACATCTGCACCTTTTTCATTATATTCCATATACACAGTCTCTTTTCCACGACTGTTTGTCAAAGTGCTATTCTTTATAGTTATGGCTACTCTGGAATCTGTCTGGATTGCTATACTTTCATTATTGTAAACGCCGTTACCTATCTGTCCGTCTATGGTAACACCATCTACAGTCAAGGAGCCGTCCAAAACTGCAATGCTTGTTGTCGTATACGTACTTGCCGCATAAGCCTCACTGGTAATCTTACCCGTCTTCTCTGCACTGCTATCAATAATACTTACATCGCCCCTGATTCGAATCAGATTATCCGCCTGAGCCAAGGTATGTCCATTCAGATCAATAGTACCACCTTTCACTGTCAGGTTCTCTGTCAAAGTAAGATCTTCTGTCAGTTTTACTGTCTCACCTGCCTTAAGATCCTTAAGCTGGGTCAGCGTATCCGGTGCAGCATCCTTTGGATATGTCTTTTCTACAGTAGATGTAGCACTGGTCTCATCACTAACTTTTTCAATGTTTTTCCAATCCAAACCGATGCATGCATCCTGACTTAAGGACATAACCTCAATATACATACGAGCAGCAACCACATTTTGTTTCAGATCAGGAATGGTAAAGCTAATCTGTGATGGTTTTTTCTTTCCTGCCTGTACCTTTGTAGCATCTACATGAGCATTATAACGAACTCCTGTTGTAGAATTGGCTTTTCCATCCAGGAAATCCTGTGTACTTGCATAGATAGTCCAATCAGATGCCGCACCACTAACTCCCATAGCTGTGATTGCCTGCACACCGGTAGTCAAGGTAGCTGTTCCATCTTCATGGATTACTACAGTTGCATTGCCAGTGAAGCAGCCCTTCGCCATAGATGTATAAGTCATATAATTAGAAACCGTATACTGGTTTGTCTCACTAGACTTTCCACTATGCAAAATCTCGATAGGAAGGCTATAGGTTCCTGGTTTCAGTTTCTTCTGGAAACTTCCGCGACCTACGGTTACACCATCTGCAGTATTTTCCACCAGCTTATCCATGGCATCTGCCAGAGTATCATAAGCATAGACTATGGCATCCTTATCTCCTCGACTATCGATAGCCTCCTGTGCTGTTCCAATCACCGTCTCTAGATCTGCTGCCTTCCAACTGTCTGCTGTATAGTCATCTTCTTTCAAGGCCTGAGCCTCAGCAATCTTTGCTTCCAGATTTGTTGTGTCATATTTTTTGACCAGATAAGCTATATACCTCGTCAAAGTACTTTTTTGACTATCTAATTTTTTCTGGGTATCTCTGTTTGCAATCAGTGTCTCTGCTTTTGTAATTTGTTTCTGTATACTGTTTGACCAGTTTTTCCATGATTTTGCAGTATAATCGTTCTCGTCCAAGGCCTTAGCCTGATCGATCACGGTCTGAAGTTCTGTAGAATCGCCTGCTTCCACCAGTTTACCCACTGCTTCTGTCAATGTTGTATTGGCTGCGTCTACAGCTTCCTGAGATTCTTTTGCTTCTAATGCTGTCTTTGCAGCTGTAAGAGCAGAGTCAATGGCGTCTTTATTGCTATCCCAGCTTGCTTTTGTGTAAGTATTCTCTGTCAGTCCTTCTGCGCTTTTGATGCTGGCCTCTAAAGCAGCTGTGTCAATTGTTTTCACCACACTAGCATTAGCATAATCCAGTTTTAAGAAAGCATCCGGACTATAATTCATTGCACTTACATACATATTTACATAAGCACCATCAGCACTCTTATCCGGAATCATAAAGGTAATGCTGTCCACATTGCCATCCGTATTTGTGGTATACTCTGCAGCTACTTTATCGGATTTTAAATCTCCCTGATAAATATTCCAATCTGTGGCCCAAGCTGTAACTGTTGCTACTGTCACCGCCTGAAGGGGTACGGTAACCTTTGCACTTCCATCCTCTGCCACTACCAAAGTAGCATCTCCTGCGATACAAGAACCTGCCATAGATGCGCTGGTGATATTAGAAGCATTCATCAAAGCCGCTGGAACTGTATAAGTTCCCTTTGAAAGCTGTGTATTGGCTGTACCAAAACCAGTCTGGCTTATCTCTGTTGCCTCGGTCTCTGTAGAAGCTTCATCTGCCAGACTTGCCTCTTCCTGAACTTCTGCTGTCTCATCTGCGTCTGTGTCTTCAGCATCTGCCGCACTTTCAGAATCCTGGGATGCTTCCTCTGTGTCAGAATCTGCACTTTCCTCCACCTGAATATCCTTGGTAGCTTCTGTGCTTTCAGTATTTTCGTCACTTGCACCTGTCTCACTTACGCTTGTCTCATCAGTACTGGTCTGCTGATCTGCCACTACCAGATCATCTGCAGCATAAGCCGGAGCTGCAGAACCTACTACCAGCAATGCTGACATCATGTAGGCTGACATACGAAGGGCCCAATTCTTTCTCTTCCTGTTCATTCTCTTTCCTCCTAAAAATCTACGGATGCAAAATCCGCCAATTTATGTTAGAAAAGTAAATTTTGATACGTATTTTGCCGATTGATTTTTTATTGGCAAGTTAATCTTTTCTAACCTTTTGGAGTTAGTGTATCACAACTTATTTTATAGTGCAAGTATTTTTATATTTTCGTTCTTATAAAGAACATTGTTTGAATTTTGGTTAGTTTTCTCTTCTTACTGTTTTTACTGGTATATTTTATTGTTTCCATATAATTTTCTCGAGTATGTATCGCACCATCTTCGCTATTTTCTCGATTTTTCACACAAAAAAAAGTAACTATTCAGAGTCCATTCGCAAAATCTCATTGGTATGATTTTTGCTTATACTTGACTCTAAATAGTTACCCGTTTTAAGATGCGAACGCATTGGGTCAGTTCTTATTCCCTCCAGGCCGGTGCAAAGCTCCGCCGAACTAACTAGCAACTCCGACTATGTAATCACTCAGGAAAGCCTTCGCGATTAAGTCTCCGTAACTAGTGGATTTCGTCTCCGCAAAAAGCGCACCTAGATTGGCCTGTCGGAGAATAAGAACCGCCCAATTGCTGTTACATCTTGTATTTTTATACAAAGCTATAGCTCAAAGATGATATTCTGTGTATAATGCTTTTCTTTTGTCTTCATCTGCTACAAGGAGCTGAATTTCATCCGAACGATTATCTCGTATTAAATAACTTATCAAAATACGTAATTTTTCTTCACCAAGAACTTCGCCCTTTGCAATCAATTTTTCACTTTCTAGTTCTAGTATATTTCCGCCCATAATCGACCTCACTTCTTTCCTAACTTTTCTTGAATTTTGAAAGATATAATCCGATATTCTTACAATCAACTGATTCAAATTAAAATATAGCTCCGATCTTTCCGATTGTTTTCTTGCAAGTTCCAGTTGTTTTCTTATCTCTTCATACTCAGCCAACAACTGCCTGAGTTTTTCCGGATTCTCTTCCAACTCTTGAACTGACTTTTCATATCGCATCACATAAAAGGGTAATAACACCAACAGATTCTTCTCAAATATAAGATCTTTCGTGTAATCCTCCATTTTCACCGTTGGCACCTGATATATGCAACTCTTTTCATCTGGAAATGTAAGTTCAACTTCCAGATAATCTGGTATATTCCGATTACTGCGTAAATAGAGAACGCAGGATTCTGGCAACTTTACCTGATATCTTCTCTCCTGTTTTTCTGCCCGCTCTATAGCAATGGCCAGATCATACTCAATCATTCGTATCGCCATGGTAACATCATCTGTGCTTTGACACTCCAGATGGTAAATCTTATCCCCTAAAAGTAGGACTGTATCGGTAATAATCTCTCCGCCTTCACCATGATATTCATTGTGAAGTGGAATAATTTTTGCATCTTCCGCATACGATGTATGGAACACTTCATTAATCAGAGGAATCGCCAAATATGGTATCTTTTCCATCATAGTTCGAAAGACATCGTCAAAAATAGTAGTATTGCTCATTAATACTCCTTTATTGTAACATTTTCAGTTGTTTTTTTATAGTAACTTAATATAAATGGAAATTTATTCCGGAACCGGAATTTTTTGAAATGGTCACTGAATTGTGGCTGAAATTTTATGTCCTGTGGACCTAATCTTATAAGATGTAATCTATAATAGCATGCTTAGTTATTTATGCCAAGCGGTTTTACAAGGAAGGTTTTGGTATTTCTCGCTGTTGTCCCTATGATATAACATAGAATTTTTTACGTATTGTATTTGCTAATATGTTCTGCCTGCGACTGTCTGCGAGGAATGCTGTCTCACAAAATTGCGTTCGGCAAAATCACATCCGGCAAAATTTCAAAAGAAAAACAGGCCCACAAAGACCTGTTTTCCCACATGTACCGCATACCACAGTACATTACCTTATACTTAGCATCCATTTTCTAAGCACTAGCATCAACTTTTCACATCTAATCGCACCAGTGCTCTATGCAAACGATGAGTTGCTAGCTTATATTCCCGATCAGATAGACCACCTTTGGCAAGTATCGCCTCAGCTCTTTCTCTTGCTCGCTGGGCTCTTCCCTCGTCTATGTCTTCTTCCCACTCCCAGGTAGTTGACATAACACGGCAAATCCCCCCGATCACAGACATCATTCCACCGATGCAAGCTGCTTTTTTCACGCTGCCATCTTCCATGACAACATGTGCTTCTCCCATACCTAGGGCGGTTACTGTGTCGCAATGGCCAGCCAGCACGGCCATATCTCCGTTAACAGTTCTGCACACAAAGCGGACTGCCTCATCTTCATAAAACATTCCGTCCGGTGTTCCTATACGAAGCGGAAAGGTCTTCATATTTCCTCCCTCCTTACTGTGCATTCACCTTTGCCAGAACATCATCAATAGTTCCAGCGAAGAGGAAGTAGCTCTCCGGAATGTCATCGCACTCGCCATCCAGAATCATGCGGAAGCCTCTCAAAGTTTCTTTCAAAGGTACATATTTACCTGCCATACCGGTGAACTGTTCTGCTACTGAGAAGCTCTGTGACAGGAAACGCTGCACTTTACGGGCACGGGTTACTGTAAGCTTATCCTCCTCGGAAAGTTCTTCCATACCCATAATTGCAATGATATCCTGCAATTCTTTATATCTCTGAAGCACTCTCTGTACCGAACGAGCAATCTCGTAATGCTCTTTACCCACTACTTCCGGTGCCAGAATACGGCTGGTAGAGTCCAGAGGATCTACGGCTGGGTAAATACCCTGAGATGCAATCTCACGGGAAAGTACGGTGGTGGCATCCAGATGGGTAAATGTTGTTGCCGGTGCCGGGTCGGTCAAGTCATCCGCCGGCACATATACTGCCTGTACGGAAGTGATGGAACCCTTCTTTGTGGAAGTAATACGCTCCTGCAGCTCACCCATTTCTGTTGCCAGTGTTGGCTGATATCCTACTGCGGAGGGCATACGTCCAAGAAGAGCGGATACCTCAGAACCAGCCTGGGTGAATCGGAAAATATTATCAATGAAAAGCAGCACATCCTGATTTTTTACATCACGGAAATACTCTGCCATAGTCAGTCCGGACAGACCAACTCTCATTCTTGCTCCCGGCGGCTCATTCATCTGGCCATATACCAGGGCTGTTTTATCAATAACTCCACTTTCCTGCATCTCAGAGTAGAGGTCATTACCCTCACGGGTACGTTCTCCTACACCAGTAAATACAGAAAGTCCTCCATGAGCTGTCGCTACATTATGTATCAGCTCCATGATCAATACGGTTTTACCTACACCGGCACCGCCGAAAAGGCCGATCTTACCACCCTTAGCATAGGGGCAGATCAAATCTACAACCTTGATTCCTGTTTCCAGAATTTCTGTTGCCGGTGTCTGTTCTTCATAGGAAGGAGCCGGTCTGTGAATCGGCCATTTTTCTTTTGTCTCAGGTGCCGGCTTATTGTCTACCGGCTCGCCTAGAAGGTTAAATACACGTCCCAGGCATTCTTCTCCCACTGGAACTTTGATGGAGGCACCGGTATCTACCGCTTTTGCACCTCTGGTCAGTCCATCGGTGGAACTCATTGCGATACAACGGACGGTATTATCACCTGTCTGCTGAGCTACCTCAGCGATCAGTGTCGTCTGCGTGCTCGCATTTTCTATCTCTATCGCATTTAGCAGTGCAGGAAGTTCGTCATGTTCAAAACGAATATCCAGAACAGGTCCGATTACCTGCACTACCTTGCCAATATGTTTATCACTCATGTGTGAATCTCCTTATGGTTCTTTAGACGCCATCCGCGCCGGCTACGATCTCAGTAATCTCCTGCGTGATGCTTGCCTGACGGGCACGGTTGTAATACAGATTCAGCTGTTCGATCATTTCATCTGCATTCTTGGTAGCCGCATCCATGGCATTTCTTCTTGCTGCCAGCTCACTGGCAAGACTCTCACAGATACTGGCGTAGAGAAGACCCGCAAGGAACTCCGGTACAATGCTATTGAAAACTGTCTCTGCATCCGGTTCATACCAGATGACATCCTTTCTCTCGCTGACCTCTTCCAAGTCCTCTCCATTGGCTCTCTCAGAAGCCATCAAAGAAGGTTTTCTCAAATCCCTGATAGGAAGGATTGCCTCCGTCACAGGAGTCTGGTTCAACATGGAAATAAAAGATGTATAACAAATCTCAACGTGTCCGAAACTTCCCTTTTGGAATTCATCACAGATCAGGCGGGCGATTTCAAAACAATCTGACACACCAATATCTGCAATTTCAGCAAATTCTTCTGTAACGCATTCGATCTTTTTTTGTTTCACATACTCGACAGCTTTTTTCCCGATGGGCAAAACTGCGATTTCCCGATCTCCCCGGTGGGCTTCCAACATTTTGAAAACATTGCTGTTGTATCCACCGGCCATACCTCTATCACCAGCCACTACGATATAACAATAGCGATTGCTATCTGATGCCTTAGTATATTTGCTGGTAAAATCATTATTCTGTACCGAGATATCCTTTAATGCCCCTCTGAGTTCTCTCAGATAGGGTCTGCATCTGTCTGCTCTGTCTTTTGCCCTGCGCAGCTTGGAGGACGCCACAAGTTCCATGGCTTTGGTGATCTGTCTCGTATTAGAGACACTCTTAATACGAAGCTTCACCGCTTTCATATTTGAAGCCATAATACTCCTCCTTTATTTATGCGAGAGGTTTGCTGTTCAGGAACTGAGCTGTATATGCCTTGATGGATTGATCCAGTTTTTCACGGACCTCATCGTCCATAGCACCGCTGTCCACAATTGCCTGCATAGCGGAACTTCCATCCGGATCCTTATCCAGGAACTCATAAAGTCCTTCTTCATAACTGCCGATATCTTCTACTGCAACATCTGCTAAAAGCTCGTTGGTTACCGCATAGAGAATTGCCACCTGTTTTTCCACTGGAATAGGGGAATTACGATTCTGCTTTAGAACCTCCACGATACGGGCACCCTGTGCCAGACGTTTCTTAGTATCATCATCCAAATCAGAACCAAACTGAGCAAAACTCTGCAGCTCACGATACTGGGAATAAATCAGCTTCAAGGTTCCTGCTACTTTTTTCATAGCCTTGATCTGGGCATTACCACCAACTCGAGATACGGATATACCTGGGTTAACCGCCGGCATAATTCCTGAATGGAAAAGCTCTGTCTCTAAGAAAATCTGTCCATCAGTAATGGAAATAACATTGGTGGGAATATATGCGGAAATATCTCCAGCCTGAGTCTCAATAATCGGCAAAGCCGTCAAAGAACCGCCGCCGTGGGCATCATCCATTTTTGCTGCACGCTCAAGAAGTCTTGAATGCAGGTAGAATACGTCTCCGGGATAGGCCTCACGTCCTGGCGGACGACGAATCAAGAGGGACAGGGCACGATAAGCTACCGCATGTTTACTCAAATCATCATAAATAATCAAAACATGTTTGCCCTTAGCCATGTAATATTCACCCATGGTGCATCCGGTATAAGGTACGATATACTGAAGAGGGCTGGCCTCCGATGCTGTTGCCGCAACAACAATGGTGTAATCCATAGCGCCGCCCTTTTCCAGCGTATCTACAAGTGCTGCAACGGTAGATCTCTTCTGACCGATGGCAACATAAATACAGATAACATCCTGTCCTTTCTGGTTTAGGATTGTATCTGTGGCAATCGTCGTCTTACCTGTCTGACGGTCACCGATAATCAGCTCACGCTGACCTCTTCCAATAGGAATCATAGAGTCAATCGCCTTGATACCTGTCTGCAGTGGTTCATGTACCCCCTGTCTCTCACAGATACCAGGTGCTTTATCTTCGATTGGTCGGAAATCTGTCGTATCGATAGGTCCTTTTCCATCAATCGGCTGTCCCAATGCATTGACAACACGTCCGATCATAGCGTCACCGGCAGGAACAGATACTACCTTACCTGTTCTTTTTACCGTCTGACCCTCACCGATATTTTCTCCACCACCGAACAGTACAACGGAAACACTGTTCTCTTCAAGGTTTTGTGACATGCCGTAACTGCCATCTTCAAACTCCAGCAGCTCACCTGCCATACAGCTTGTCAGGCCACTAACTCTGGCAATACCATCACCTACCATAAGAACAGTTCCGGTCTCGCTCTGCGTGATCGCATTTTCATAATGCTTGATCTGGCTACGGATGACCTTGGATATTTCTTCTGGTTTTAATTGCATGTTTCCTTACCATCCTTAATTGTAATATCGCAACTATGCAGAAATTCTTTTCCACACAGATGCCTTGTATTTTACGAAATTTATCAAATCATAACGTCACTAAGTTTCTTTTGAATGCCGGACAGCCTGCCCTTAACGGTTCCGTCGAGCTCGATATCTTCCAGCTCCACCTTCAGTCCGCCGATCACGGTAGCATCTGTTCTCTGTACCAGATGGATCTCTTTCTTATACTGAGCGGCCAATTTTTCGGTCAGTACTGCCAGCTGTTCCTCTGTCAGCTTAACTGCACTTACCACAACGCCTTCCGCTATGTTATGATCCACATTATATCTGTGTACAAATTCATCACAGCATCCTGCATATTCGTCCAGAATACCTTTCTCACACAGAAGCTTAAGGAAATTAACAAGATAGCCATCTGCCTCATGGCCGAAGGCCTCCTGAATCAATTGGATTCTCTCTTCTTTTGCCAGGGAGGGCTCACTCAAAAGCTGTAAATAATCTGGATTTTCCCAGAAAATCTTTCGAATTTGTCCACTCTGAGCCAGAATTTCTTCTGTTTTATTTTCCTCTACCGCAAGGTCATACAAGCTGCCTCCATATACTTTGGCAGTCTGTGTCATGATGCTTCTCCTACATTCTGTATAAATTCATCAATCAATTTCTTATGATCATCTTCACTGATTTCCCGCTCGATTACTTTACCGGCAATCTCCATAGCAATGCCACCAATCTCGTCCTTGGCATCATTGATTGCTTTCTTCTTCTCCTGCGCGATATCATTAGCTGCCTTAGCACGAATTTGGGATGCTTCCAGCTCTGCTTCCTGCAAAATTTTCTCACTTCTTGCCTCTGCAGTTTTCTTAGCATCACTCAAAATCTCTCCGGCCTGACTTCTAGCCCCTTCTATATTCTTCTCGTACTCCGCCTTGATAGCATATGCTTCATTTTTCGCTGCCTCGGCTTCACGAATCTCTGCATCCGCCTTTTCTCTTCGCTTCTGAAGAATTTCATTTACCGGTTTCAGCAAAAATTTCTTAATAAGAAATACCTGAATAAAAAGGTTACAGATCTGCGCAACGAAGGTCCAGGGCACCAGTGTTACTAAATCCTGGAACATTACTATACCTCCTGTTTACAGTAAACAATTGTCATCAGGGCAAGGTATATTATCCAAGATAGCCCATAAACATACCCGGTGCTACGAAGATCAAAAGCAAACCAGTAACGAAACCATAAATACCTGTTGTCTCTGCGATAGCACAACCAAGAAGCATGGTAGAAGTAACATCACCTTTGCACTCTGGCTGACGTCCGATTGCCTCACAAGCGTTTGCTACAGCATGACCTTCACCAATACCAGGTCCGATACCTGCGATCAAAGCACAACCTGCACCAATTGCACAACCTGCTAATGCGATACCTTTTGCGAGAATTGTAAAATCCATAACTATTTCCTCCTAAATTTTCTACCCATGTTTGTTTTTCAAATTTTCCTACGAAACTTTCTACTCTTCTGCTGCATTTGCAATATACATAATGGTCAGCATACAGAAGATAAATGCCTGCATAAATCCGGTAAACCAGTCAAAATAGAACGACAAAATTGCTGGAATACCAACATCCAGAAATGGAATCTGCGACAATACATCGCCTACCACTCCGGGGATCAGGCCAAGGATTGCTGAACTAGCAAGTGCAAGTGCCGTGTAAATCAATGTATTGATAACGACACCTGACAGAATATTTCCGAAATGACGACACGCCAGGCTGATAGGGGTTGCCAGCTCAGAAAGAATGTTAAATGGTGTCATAACTGCAATCGGTTCTGTAAATCCTTTTGCATAACCGCCTATGCCGCTTGTCTTGATCTTTTGCGCTGTGATCATGATAAATACGACAACCGCCCAGGCTGCTTCTGTAGATAGATCCGCTGTGGGGCTCCACACGCCTACCAAACTAATCAGATTGGATACCACACTAGTTGCAAATAATGCTGCAACGAAGGGGATTAGTTTGCTGAACCTCTCTCCGGCATTTCCAATAACAAATTTGTTCACCGTCTCTACCAGGAGCTCCGCTACCGCCTGCTTTTTGGAGATTTTCTCCACCTTCAGGCCTCTGGTCAACCAGATACACAACAACGTTATGATCAACATGACGATCCAGCTCATCACCAGTGTCTGTGTAATCTGGAAACGACCGAGAACGGGAAAGTCAATCGGAAACGTGTAGTATATCTTAGGACCATTAATAGATACATCCATAAAAATCTCTCACCTCCTTTTCTTTTTATTTTCCTGCTTTATTGCATATCAAGATGTAAAACGCCTCTCAGTTTAATTCCCAAACTTGGGAAAAGCAGGGGTAATATACCTGCAAAAAACTGAAAACACGGTGCCACAATCGCTACAATGATCCAAATGATCTGAAGCGCCAGTCTTTGATTGTAACTGGAGCGCACCCTCAGGCGTACATCATCCTGATTCTCCATTGCCGCAGCTTTTTGAACCATCAGTGCCATTAAGAAAAAGTTAAGCACTGCAATTCCTCCACCACAGATTCCACCTAAAATCACCGTATAATCGAAGGGGATTTTTTCAGGCATAAACGAATGTAATGCTAAAAAAATAACGATCATCACTGCTACTGCGACAAAGGTGAAGATCGTTACCCTTTTTGTCTCTTTTTTTACTGCCGGTTGCAATTTGGCCATATTTATACTTCCTTTCATATGTAGAAATCATTTCATATGTGAGAATTATAAGAGTGCTTGTTCTTTTTTTCCTCCGAAAGCTTTCTTTTACCCTTCGTCTGATATTGGTAGAACTTATATGCCGTCATGAAAGAAGCTCCGAGGCCGAATATAAATCCTGGAACAAATACCCATCCGCCTATACCAAATTGAGTCGTCAGCCACCAACAAAATCCGGTGCACATCAAAATCGGTATGATCAAGGTAAGTCCAAATTGACTTAACATGGAAAGTTGTTTGAATATGTCATTCCACTTCTGCATCATTTATCTCCTGGCTGCAATCATCTTTCATTGCATTCGCACTATTCTGTCTCTTCTGAATTCTATGTATACATTATATAATTTTCTGAATCCGATGTCCATAAGAAAAGCAGGACTTATGCACTTTTTATCGTGCAAAAGTTCTGCTCTATATTTTTATTTTTCCTTTTCAAATAACTTTATTACTAAATTATTTTTATTTTACATTTTATTTTTGTGCTTTTTAACAAGTAACTTTACATTGTTTTTGTTTTTTATTGACATCAATTTGTTTTTCAGTTTTCTTCTTCACATATCAATTTTATTTATTTTCAGTTTATTTCACGAGTTGTGTAGAAGTTTCATCTGTGCTTACGTTTGTCACTGCATTGCCATCATTTGCTTTTGTTTCCGGTGCTTTCGGTACGCCCGCTGCCGGCATTTTTTTGTTCTCATTAGGATTGAACTTTGGTCTTCCTACGTTAACTCCTTCTGTTGCTTCTACATCTGCCTGCACAAAACCGCTACCAGTTTTTTCACAGATTTTCTGGTCTGGCTGACCTTGTGTGCTTACGCTTCTGGCTCCATTCATGGAATTTCCATTAGAATTCATGCTTTCCACTTTTGTATTCATATTTTCTAAGGCATCTGACATATGTTCTATCTTACTTGTAACCCCTGCTACCATGATAATCATCGCTGCTGCAAACGCTATAATAATTGCTCTCTTCATAAAATCAGCTCCTTTTTAATTTGCCTTTTGGAATCTTTATATCTTCTAGGTGACTTCTATTTATTTCTTATCTTTTATATGTATATCTTATCAGGCAAAGTTAAAGGAAACTGTCGTTCTATCATAAGTTATTCTTATCTTTCCTTAATATAACCTTAAGCAGTTACCAAATAGCCTATAAGACCTGCCATCGGCAGCTCCCTCCGGATGCATGGCAACTAAGTGGGCCGGGTGTTTCGCGATCACCCGGCCCCAAAAGGAAAAAACAACAATCAAATCAATTACTATGTACTTTCACCCCTCCTTCCTTCTCTTCGTTGATTTACGCTGCTTTTACTTATTTACTTTTTCTTAGCCCCTGCGATGCAGATTACTCTGCATCGTAGTTGCTGTATTCAGACTCTTCATCTTCATTATCAGATTTCTTGTCTTTCTTGCCGGATTTTTTCTTTCCGTCCTTCTCGTCATCATCCTGATCTTTGTCTTTATCTTCGTCGTCCTGATCATCCTGGTCGTCATTGTCCTGATCATCATTCTGAGACTCTTCTGCTTCCTGGCTCTCTTCGCTGGATACATCCTCGCTGCTTTCCTGAGAATCAGCATCATCATAGCTTGTTTCCTCTGCTGCAGTTTCCTGTACATCCTGCTCATCCTGTGTATCTTCTACATTTGCCTCTTCATTTGTCTCAGGAATGTCCTGATCATCCTGGCTCTCTTCGTTAGACTCTTCTACTACTGCTTCCTCTGTGTTCTGCTCATCCTGTGTAGTCTCTACACTTGCTTCCTCACTTGTCTCAGGAATGTCCTGGTCGTCCTGGCTCTCTTCGCTGGACTCTTCTACTGTTGCTTCCTCTGTGTTCTGCTCATCCTGTGTAGTCTCTACACTTGCTTTCTCACTTGTCTCAGCAACATCCTGGTCATCCTGGCTTGCTTCGTTGGACTCTTCTACTGCTGTTTCCTCTGTGTTCTGCTCATCCTGTGTAGCCTCTACACTTGCTTCCTCACTTGTCTCAAGAACATCCTGGTCATCCTGGCTCTCCTGAGTCTCTTCTGTTGTGCTTTCTGTATTCTCTGTAATAGCCTCGTCTTTCTGCTCTTCCTCGCTTGCTACTTCATCAACAACTTTGTACTCATCATCTTCGTCTGTATTTCCATCATTGTCTGTAGCATCTGTAGTAGTAGCATCCAGTTCTTTCTCAAGATCTGCTACCTTCTGCTCTGCTTCTTTCTGAGCTGCTTTTGCGCTCTCAAGATCTGCCTTAGCCTGTGTAAGAGCAGTTTCAGCTTTTGTTGCTTTCTCCTCTGCTGCTTTTGCCTTAGCCTCTGCATCTGCCCATTTCTTATTCAGTTCATTCAGCTGTTTCTGAAGTTCCTCAATCTTCTTGGTATTAGTATTGTTATTTTTCTTAGCCTCTTCCAGGGCTTTCTGAGCTTTTGCTGCTGCTGCCTTTGCTTTAGTTGCTTCTTTTTTCGCTTTAGCTGCCTCTTTTTTTGCTGTCTTTGCAGCCTTTACAGCAGCTTTCTTTTCTGCTTTCACCTGTTTCAGGTAAGAATTGCCTTTATTGGTGCTTGTGGAAGTTTTTGTTGTATTTGTCTTGCCATCAGTTACTCTGTAAAGAGTTACGCTACCTACAGTAAAGGTGTCGTTAGCTTTCTTTGTAACTTTCAGACCAGTGCAGGTTACATAGCTTCCATCTGCCAGTTTTGAAATGATGACTCTGCTGCCATCCTGTGTGTAAACTGGGAAGCTTTCAACTACTTTATTGCTGCTGCTCTTTGATGTAGATTTTTTTGTACTCTTTGTTGTTGAATTTGTTTTCTTTGTATCTTTCTTGTTTGTATCTTTTGTTGTGCTTGTTTTCTTTGTATCCTTTTTGTCTTTGCTAGAGTTTGATTTGTTCTCGCTTTTCTTTGTGTCTTTCTTGCTTGTGCTGTTGTTTGTGCTGCTCTTTGTTCCGTTAGATTTTGCAGAATTTCCTGTGGAAGCAGTTGACTTAGCTGCACTTCCTGTGGATGAAGCTGCTGTATTGGAACCTGTACTATTTGATCCTGTTGCATTAGTATTTGCTGTGTTGCCTGTGGAAGCAGTCTTGCTATTTGTTTTTGATTTGCTGCCGTCCTTTGTATAAGTCAGCTTAATTACCTTGTTTCCGATGATTGTTACATTACCATCATCAGAATCGCTATCGCTTGTCTGTGCGTCTGCTGCTGTTTGATCCAACTCATACTCTGCTGTGGTGGTTGATGCGGAACCACTTCCGAAATACTTCTGTGATACGGCAACTCCGCCGACGGTTCCTGCTCCAACTGTAAGTGCTGATACTGCTAAAAGTGCTGCGATTGTTGATCTTTTCATTTGAATTTCTCCTTTTCTTAAATCATTGTTTTTTCTGTGTTGTTTTTTCTTATCTCGTTTCGATGTAGTAATCATACCAGTCGATCCTAAATACAAATCACGGAGTATCATAACAATAACTTAAGTAACCTTAACGCAACATAAAAGGCCAAGAACAATTACTGTCCTTGACCTCTTTTCCACTATTTCTTATATTTTATGCTAATTGCTGTATTCTCTCTGAGATCTTTAGTAGGGGTTCCGAACCCTTGCCCAGAATTCTTACCATAGCATCTCCACTGGCGATTCTTGTAACTCCACCTTCCATATCTGGAGTTTCATCTATAATTTCTCTTACCTGACTCACCCAATCTCCTGTTTTTTCTATATTAAAGAAGACAAGATTTAAAAGATGAGTAAATCCCTCGTACATGCCAAGGCCTGCCATAGCAAACAATTCAGGATCAAATCGGGTATTATCTAGATAAATCAGCTCCCCCGCTTTTTCTACTTCCACATGATTGTGGTAGTAACGATAGCCAAAAGCCTCTCCGCAGGCTACTCTTCCTGCTGACAGAATTTCCTGAAAAATCATTTGGGATGTGTGATCTTTCAATTTTACAGAAATCTGATTTTCAAAGGCAGAATCCTTAAAGGGAATGGTAGGAAGGGGTGCATACTTGAGAAAACTATCCTCTTCCAAAACGATTTTCGTTGTCCTTTTTGCTGAACCCTCCTTCATGCGGTGAATTTTCTCATAAGCCTGAGATAAATATTCTAGCTTACTCCCCTTGCCCACATGAATATCAAAATTCTGAACATCCCCTTCCATAATGCCGGCAGATGCAGTTAATACCATAACCTGCATATAATCATCACTGAGATAAAAAGGCTGCATTATCTTAAAAGGTGCCGTAAATGCCACATCTTTTAGCACAGTCTTTCCTTCCCGCAGCTCTGTTACCAGCTTTACCTGAGAGATTTTTCCAAATTTATTTTCATTTGCCATGCTTTAGCATCCTTCCAGAAGCACATTTTTCTTAATCCAGTCAATGACGGCGTCTGTGCCGTCCAATCCTCGGATATTGGTAAATAGGAAGGGACGATTCCCTCTCATTTTCTTAGAATCTCTCTCCATTACAGAAAGATCTGCTCCTACATAGGGTGCCAGATCGATTTTGTTGATTACTAAAAGATCTGATTTTGTGATTCCCGGACCACCTTTTCTAGGAATCTTGTCTCCCTCTGCCACATCAATAACAAAAATCGTAGCATCTACAAGCTCTGGGCTGAAGGTAGCTGACAGATTATCTCCACCACTTTCAATAAAAAGAAGCTGAATATCTGGGAATTTCTCCAACATTTCCTCCACAGCTTCCAAATTCATGGACGCATCCTCACGAATTGCCGTATGGGGGCATCCACCTGTCTCCACACCCATGATTCTTTCTCTAGGAAGAACAGAATTTTTGGAAAGGAATTCTGCATCCTCTTTTGTATAAATATCATTGGTAATAACGCCAATGCTGTATTCTGAAGCTAATTGCCTTGTCAGGCATTCGATAAGAGCAGTTTTTCCAGAACCTACCGGTCCGGCTACTCCGATTTTTACATATGCCATATTCTCTCCCTTTCTATTTCCGCTAAATTGTCTTTTTAAGACATATACAATCTTGAATATAAACCTTCATGCTGCATACAGCGAAGGTCAAAAGCTGTTCCAGATAATCCCAGCCATTTTTCATCTAAATCTACTACTTTTTCTACCAGCTTCTGTAAAAGGGGATAGGTAGAAGCCAGTAATTTCTGTCCTGCTGACTGACTCAGAGGAATTGTTTTTACACAATTGGTTACCATTGCTGAGGTTTGTGCATAGATAAAATGCTCCAGGGCATCCTCCTTGGAAATACCTGCTGCATAGGCAAACACTCCATAGGCTACCCCATGATGCACACTTTTCTTCTTCCGATTTTCTACATATTCTAAAAATACAGGAGTCTGAAAATCGATTTCTATATTTGTCAATGTCTTGATAAAACGAGATCCCAGCTTTCGACTGGCCTCTCTTGTCTCCTGAGGAAGTTTACCCGCCTCCATGACATTTTCCAAATATGCAATCTTATCCATATTATTCTCTTTTGCATACTCCCAAGCCAAGCGCACCGCCATAAGTTCATTGTAGAGAAGATTGTACTCTAGTCTTTTATTTATGAACTCGCCTGCCGTAATCTCATCGTGGACAATTCCTTTTTGAATATAGGTCTCTAATCCATAGGAATGAGAATATCCACCAATGGGAAATAATGCATCATTTACCTGCAGCAAAAAATATTTTGCTTTTGGGTTTGTCATAAACGTGTCGTCGTCTCCTATTTTACAAGTTTTAATGGGTGTGAGAATGTACCGCTGCTGAAATTCTGTTGTCGAAATTTAATTTAACTTCTTCTACCTTGGTACTTACCCCGTGAATTTTATCAAGCATCACTTTCATTGGCTCATTATAAGGTGTGATAAAGGATCCTTCCTCTTCACCCCAGAAAAGTGGTGCATGGCGATTGCCAATCTCATAGCAAACCTTTGCCACCATATGAGAATGGTGAGCATCCACCTTCACAATAATTGCCTCACATGCAGGAATATTTACTGCGTAAACCGTGTCGCCCTCTACGCCCAGCACATCATCCTGATTTAAGCCCTTGGTTAAAACCCAATCATCTAAGCGGATTCCTAATTCTGCTCCGCCCTGACTTGTTTTCCTATGAAGCTTTTTAAATGCCTCATCCCAGAAAATATCTACATAATCTATTGTTTTACCGGAAAACTCGGCATCACCGATCTTTCCTAACACATTTTCACAAATCATGGGAATTTTCTCCTTATTTCCATAAGATCTCATATTTTATCATTACCCCCACCTTCGCTAAAGCTTAAAGGCGGGGGATTTCTCTAACTGAGCTAAATAATTACCACATACCAATTAGCATAAGTACGCCTGGAATCCATGCAGTTACGATTCCTTCAAACACCTGCAAAGCCGGCACAAATTTGCCCAGCTTTTTGCCCATGATATCCTCTACAAAGGAAGTTCCCCAAAGGATAGCCCAGAGATACCAGATGAAAGCCCAACGGACATCTGCTGTGATTCCCAAAGCTTCACTTCCCAGGAAACCTTCGATGGTTCCAAAAACAACGGCATTGATTGCTACAAAAGTAGAAAACCATGCAAATGGAATGGAACTGAGTTTGAAAATATTATTGATTGCTACAAACAGGTAGGTAAAGCAGAAAAGTAGTCCCGTACCAGCTGCATAGTAATTACCCTGTACCAGATTGGTAAAGTTAATAAAAAGTGACAGTCCTCCAGTGAAAATATTCATCACCGCAAGGCTCTTTCCGTCCACCTTATAGAAATTGCACATTCCATTATTGATCAGTACAATTCCTACGAATAATAAGCATACACCTAACATAATAATCTTTCTCCTATCGACTTTTTTGATCTTTTTAGCCTGTAAAAGCTATATTAAGAAGCTCTTTTAGAACAGACTGTAAAGCTGAGTTAATGGAAGTTTTTTCGCAGGCTTGGAGGTAATGCTCTCACCATCTGCTTTTACTTCATAAGTCTCAGGATCTACTGTGATTTCAGGTGTTTTGTCATTGTAAACCATGTCTTTTTTACCAATGTTACGGCAATTTTCAACCGGAACTACTGTTTTTTCCAAACCATATTTATCTTTAACATCCTCTTCCATTGCTGCCTTGGATACAAAGGTCAGGCAGGAAGCATATTTTGCTTTTCCATGTGCAGCAAACATATGCTGGTAGAGAACCGGCTGAGTTGTAGGAATGGAAGCATTTGCATCACCCATTTTAGAAGCGATGATCATACCACCCTTAATAACCATATCTGGTTTTGCACCGAAGAATGCCGGATTCCACAGAACCAAATCAGCAAATTTTCCTTCTTCAACAGAACCTACATATTTAGAAATACCATGTGTGATAGCCGGATTGATGGTGTATTTGGAAATATATCTCTTTACACGGAAGTTATCATTTCCTTTTCCTTCATCCTCCGGAAGAGCGCCTCTCTCCTCTTTCATCTTGCTGGCGGTCTGCCATGTACGTGTGATTACCTCACCGATACGGCCCATAGCCTGAGAGTCAGAACTCATCATAGAGAATACACCCATGTCATGAAGCACATCCTCTGCTGCAATAGTCTCAGGACGAATACGAGAATCTGCGAAAGCCACATCCTCAGGAATTTTCTTATCCAAATGATGGCAAACCATCAGCATATCCAGATGCTCATCCAAAGTATTTACTGTGAAAGGCATGGTAGGATTGGTGGATGAAGGCAGAATATTTGCAGTAGCAGCTGCCTTGATAATATCCGGTGCATGTCCTCCGCCGGCACCCTCTGTATGATAGGTATGAATGGTTCTTCCTGCGATAGCATTGATGGTATCTTCTACACAACCACCCTCATTCAGAGTATCTGTGTGAATAGCTACCTGAACATCATACTCATCTGCTGCATTTAAGCAATGATCGATAACTGCTGGAGTTGCTCCCCAGTCCTCATGAATCTTCAGACCCATAGCACCTGCTTTAATCTGCTCAGCCAATGGTCTCTCATCAGAGCAGTTACCTTTTCCAAGGAAGCCCAGATTCATAGGATATTCATCTGCTGCTTTCAGCATCATTTCCATATTCCATGGACCAGGTGTTGCTGTGGTAGCATTAGTTCCATCTGCAGGGCCTGTACCTCCACCGATCATGGTTGTTACACCAGAGAAGAGCGCACAGTCAATCTGCTGAGGACAAATAAAATGAATATGAGTATCAATACCACCGGCAGTAACAATCATACCTTCTCCAGCCAGTGCTTCTGTAGAAGCACCAACGGTCATTCCCGGAGTAACGCCATCCATTACGCTGGGATTTCCCGCTTTACCAATACCTTTGATTTTTCCATCTTTAATTCCGATATCTGCTTTGATAATACCTGTACTATCCACAATCAAAGCATTGGTGATTACCAGATCCAGATCTCCATCAGCACTTGTGGTCTTTACAGACTGACCCATACCATCACGGATGGTCTTACCACCACCAAATTTAATCTCATCACCATAAGTGGTGTAATCTTTCTCTACTTCAATTACCAGTTCTGTATCTGCCAGACGTACCTTATCCCCAACAGTAGGGCCGTACATCATCGCATATTTCTCACCTGAAATTTTAACGCTCATAAATTTAATCCTCCCTAATCCTTATTCCTTTGGCATAAATCCCTTGATGCGGGCATTTTCCAGTGCAGCTTCTTTATTTACCTGGGAAATCTGAGCACAAGTCAGATCATTCAGGCCAAAGATTCTCTTTGTACCACCAATGGCAACCAACTGCACCTCTTTTTCTTCACCCGGCTCAAAGCGGACGGAAGTTCCGGAAGGAATATCCAGATGAAAGCCATAAGCTTTCTCTCGGTCAAATTTCAGATAACGGTTTACTTCAAAGAAATGATAGTGAGAACCTACCTGAATCGGACGGTCTCCAACATTTGCTACTTTGACAGTAACTACTTCTTTTCCTTCATTTATCGTAATTTCTCTATCTAAGGGCATAATTTCGCCAATTTTCATAATAGGCCTCCTTACTGAATGGGATTATGTACAGTTACAAGTTTGGTTCCATCAGGGAATGTAGCTTCCACCTGTACTTCATGTACCATATCAGCCACACCATCCATAACATCATCCTTTGTCAGCATCTTCGTACCCAACTGCATCAGCTCCACTACCTCTTTGCCATCGCGGGCAAGCTCCAGAAGCTCAGAACTCAGATAAGCAACAGCCTCAACATAGTTGAGCTTTACGCCTCTTTCCTTACGCTCCTTGGCAAGATTGCCTGCCATATGAAGCATCAGCTTTTCTTGTTCCTTGGGATTAAGTCTCATTACATGTCCTCCTTATTTTCAGATTGTTTGTGTCTCCTTTGCATTTTAAAAATTATTCAATTGGTATTTTAAAATGCAAGACATAAAAAAAAGTAAGCAAAAGAAAGCCTAAATAGACTCCCTTGCCTACTTTAAACAGGTATATTCTAACAGAGTTTGCAAGAAATAACAAGAAAGTTGCAAAATTAACATTGTTTCTTCACACAAAAAAGACCTGTCTGCCTAACACAACAGAAAAACCCCGGAAACCATATGGTTCCGGGGTAATCTTACGTTTGGACACACGTACCTTGCGGTACTCTATATATATTTATGAATTCGTACTAGTCAGTGATTACTCGATGACAGCAGATACACGACCTGAACCTACAGTACGTCCACCCTCACGGATAGCGAATGTAAGACCCTGGCTCATAGCGATTGGGTGAATCAGCTCGATAGTCATCTCTACGTTATCACCAGGCATGCACATCTCTGTTCCTTCAGGAAGAGTAATAACACCTGTTACGTCAGTTGTACGGAAGTAGAACTGAGGTCTGTAGTTGTTGAAGAAAGGTGTATGACGACCACCCTCATCTTTTGTCAGTACGTAAACCTGAGCAGTAAATTTTGTATGGCATGTGATTGTACCTGGTTTAGCAAGTACCTGTCCACGCTCGATCTCGTTTCTCTGAACACCACGAAGAAGTGCACCGATGTTATCACCAGCCTGAGCCTCGTCCAGAAGTTTACGGAACATCTCAACACCAGTTACAACAACTTTACGTGTCTCTTCTTTAAGACCTACGATCTCAACCTCATCAGATACGTGAAGTACACCAGCCTCTACTCTACCAGTAGCAACTGTACCACGAC
>CAVBGA010000160.1:0-9948 GCA_963594675.1 Lachnospiraceae bacterium | reverse complement strand
CGGTATTGCTATGATGATCCTGGTACTATTTGTCCTGCACTATGCTATGGGAAAACATGAAGTAAAAGAAGAAATTATTGATGAAGATTAACCCCTACAGAATCTTCCACTAACAGTTTCTTACAGATGCAAACACCCTCCTCAGACCTTTCTGAGGAGGGTGTTGTTATTTATACGAATAATGATCCAAATGATAAGCTGGCGATTTATAGCCTAAAAATGTTGTATAAAACGCCAAACCTTGGTATTTTCAACCTGCTCTGGCGTTTTATAGCCCAAAATTCTACTATAAAGTTATTGGCAGAAAATTCCCCATCACTTCGTACTTACATCTTCATCCGTCAGCACTTCTCCGTTCTCCACCTTCTTAATCAAATCACTTGCCTGCTGCACCAATTCTGCATTTTGATACATAACATAGACGGACATGGAACGCAGAGAATAATTCACTTCGGAACCTCCCTGACCGGTTACAGCAAATTGCTTGATATTCCAGCTAGGCATTTCTTCCAACTGCATACGGATCAAGGATCTAATATCATCCGAAGTCAGATCCGTGGAAATCATTCCTGACAGGCTATTTAGGATTTCTTCATAATTGTTGAGAACGGTGGACTTGCTGGAGGTGACTTTATTAATCACTGCTGTGATTACCTCCATCTGATCAAGGCCTCGTTGGTTGTCTCCGCTGGCAAAGGAATGTCGTTCCCTGGCGAAGGCCAGAGCCTGAGCCCCATTCAGATAATTCTCACCTTTTTTATAGCTATAACCATCTGCCGTAAAATCCTCTGGTGCTGTAACGGTGACGCCGCCAATATCATCTATTAGCTTTTCAAAGCCCGTAAAATTGATCTGGCCATAATAATCAATATGGGTGTCATAGAGATATTCCAAGGCACCCATGGAACACTCTACTCCATAAATGCCACAGTGGGTCAGCTTATCCATAGCGGAGAGATCGCCTTCATCCATGGTCCGGACATCACCGGTAGCGGCCGGATTAGACACAAAGTAGTCTCTCGGTGTGTTCAGCAAGAGAATCTGCTTTGTAGAAGGATTCACCACCATGAGAATATTTACATCACTGTTGCTTCGATCCAGAATGGCACTTCTGGTATCGGAACCACTGATATAAACACAGAAGGGATCCACGGTAATATTGTCGCTGTCTCCACTCTTATCCGCTTCTGCAGTATCCTCTTTTCCCTTCTCGATGGAAATATCCTCAAGGATCTTGGTTTTCTCATCAAAATCCTGATAATTTTCATCTTCCTCGATGAGGCTGACATAGGCTTCATTCATAATCAGAGCATCCACTTCTCCTGTATTAAGAAGGGCATTTGCTGCCTCTGTCATGGAGTCAAAAGATGTGGTCTTTATCTCCTTGCCCAGGCTTTTCTCAATCTTTGTGATTGCTTCCTGGGTATGGTTTGTCTCAAATTGCTGAATGATACCAAATGTATAATCCGCCGCATCCGCAAGGCTTTCTGCAGAGTCATCCGCCTTTACATAGACACCAAACATGGCCTCCAGGGTCTTTTCCTGATCTGTCACCTGGCTTACCGCACTGCTTACCTTGCCTAAGACCTGAACCATCAGCAAGGATCCCAGCATGAGGCAAAGGGCAAGAAGAACTGCCACAGCTCTTCGAATCATTGTTCCCACACGGGCTTTCTTGTGGGCTCCCAACATCAACAGAAGAATGATCACAAGGGTTGCCACTCCCATAGCTACAATCAGCATGATCAAATAGCGGCTGGGCAACATCCCTGTCGACTGTATTTTATAGATGGAAAACACTTCGGCGGCCACCATAAGAAGAATGATCACAAGGGCAATCCCCGGCCATTTGCTTTTTATTTCTTTATCCATACACTTTCCCTACATCTCAGGCTTCTTTTTTTGCCTCTGCCTTTGCCAGAAACTTTTCATTATTAATAATAAAACGCTCGTGGGTGCCCTCACCTACCTGGCCTTTCTCATCAAATACTTTTACGGTAAATACCAAACGTCTGCGGTCTATATCTGTCAATTCAGACTCGCACCAAACCTTCATGCCCAAAGGAGTTGCTGCTGTATGAGCCACATCCAGCTTGGTTCCTACTGTTCCCTGTCCCTCTTCTAAATATTCTGCCACAGACTGCCATGCGGTATTTTCAATAAGAGCGATCATAGCTGGTGTTGCAAATACTGGGAGAAGACCACTTCCCACTGCCTTTGCACTATTCTCCTCAGTTACCATAACTTCCTGTCTTCCTTTGATTCCGATTTCCATAATAAATTGCCTCCTTGTATATGATTTACTTTATGTAATGTAATCTGTGAAAAGTATAGCACATTTCTAACAGAAAAAGCCGCCGCATTTCTGCGACAGCCTCTTTTCTACATTTTGTGCTTATTTAATTTGAAGAATTCCTTTGTCTCATAAGCCACAACACCACTCAGGGCAAAGAGAGCAATCATATTAGGAATTGCCATCAGTCCATTAAAGATATCTGCGATGGTCCATACAGCACTTACCGTCATATAGGGGCCAATGAAAACGCAGATGATATAGAGCCAACGGAAGGTCATGATCATTCCTTTATGACCACCGGTCAGATACTCCAGACAACGCTCACTGTAATAGTCCCATCCAAGGATGGTGGTAAATGCAAAGAATACCAGACACAGCATAAGAATCAGGCTGGATACCGTAGATGGGAAGGGCAGTCCATGGACAAATGCGTAGTTGGTAACCTGCACACCCTCAAGTCCATCTACCTGCCATGCGCCTGTCAAAACAACAGACAAGCCTGTCATGGTGCAAATAATAATGGTATCAATAAAGGTTCCTGTCATGCTAACAAGTCCCTGTCTTACCGGCTCATTTGTCTTTGCTGCTGCAGCTGCAATAGGAGCAGAACCAAGACCAGCCTCATTAGAGAAGATACCACGGGCAATACCCTTTTGCATGGCTACGATCATGGATCCTACCACACCTCCGGTTACCGCTTTAGGGCAAAATGCCGCTTTTACGATAAGTACGATAGCCGCCGGAATCTTTGTAATATTACATACCAAAAGGATGACAACAAATGCTACATAAATGATGGCCATGAAAGGCACGATAATCTGACTTACGGTAGCAATTCGCTGAATTCCACCGATCAATACAGCGGCAACGCAAACTGCCAAAACCAGAGAAGCAAGTACCACGGACCAAGAATAGGTACCAATCAAAGGAATGTTTACCGTATTTGTTATATCCGGATCAAAGAATCCCTGAATTGCACTGGCAATACCATTTACCTGACTAAAGGTACCAATACCGAAAAGTCCTACACAAACTCCAAAGAAAGCGAAGAGGCAGGCAAGCCATTTCCATTTCTTACCCATTCCTTTTTCTATATAATAGAAAGGTCCCCCAAGGCTATGGCCGTCCTCGTCTACCTGACGATATTTCACTGCCAGAAGGCCTTCCGAATACTTGGTAGCCATACCGAAGAAAGCGGCAACCTCCATCCAGAAAAGCGCGCCAGGACCACCTGTAGTCACGGCTGTCGCAACACCTACGATGTTGCCTGTACCGATGGTAGCAGAAAGTGCTGTACAAAGAGCACCAAAACTACTAATCTCACCTTCGCCGCTGGATTCTTCCTTCACAATCCATTTTAATGCAAGTGGCAAGCGTCGAACCTGCAAACAAAGTGTCCTGCAAGTCAGAAGAATACCTCCGGCTAAAATAAGAACCATCAAGGGGATACCCCAAACATAACTGTCAATCGTGTTCAAGATGTCATTAATTGTGTTTAACATAATTTCTCTCTTTCTTTTCCAGTTCTTTTTCTCCTTAGTGCTTTACAAAGTAAAAGCATATCCGATATCTCTCCATCCGTCAAGAAGAAAAAAACTCTTTTTTCATTTTTTGCATTATTATCTACGACATCTTGCATTTTAGTCCTGAAAACTCCTTTGACTTTTTCCAAAAACCGTTATAAAGTTTTCTATATAAATCAAGGAGGCTATCTATGACCGAAGAAATGAAAGCTAAACTCGAAAAATCCGTAGAGGGATTTCATCTGCCAAGATATGAGGAATTGCCGGATGTAGGGCTCTACCTGGATCAGGTAGTCAAATATGTCAATCGATATATGTACCTGGCAAAAGATTATGAACTTACCCCCTCCATGGTAAGCAATTACGTAAAACAAAAAATAGTCCCGGGACCCACTAAAAAATCCTATGCCCCCGAGACTATTGCCTATTTAATTTTTGTTGCCTATATGAAAATGATCCTTCCTATGGATATGATTCGCTATATGATCTCTGTCCAGCAGGAAAGCTATAGCATACAGACTGCCTATGGCTATTTCTGCGAAGAATTTGAAAATCTTCTTCAGCTAGTCTTCGGCTTAAAGGATCACCCCGATGAAGTGGGACAGGATCATACCGATCAAAAGGAATTGCTCCACTCCGCCCTACTGTCCATTATCCATAAGATATATCTTGAAAGTTATCTGAGATTTCTGTAGGAAACTTTACACTAAAATAAAAATTAATTGGCAGCTTCCTGCTGATTTCTTCCCTGTTCCTTCACATTCATTACCAGCATCTGCAGTCTGTTTTCCAGGTTGGCAAAGCTGACATCCGGATCATAATCCAAAGACAGAATCTGAGATTCCGGATAAAGCTCACGTAATCTTTTTACAATTCCTCGTCCCACTACATGATTGGGCAAACAGCCAAAGGGCTGCAGAATAACAAAGGCCCGACAGCCATGCTCCGCATGATGAAGGATTTCTCCTGGAATCAGAATACCCTCCCCTGCATCAAAAGTATAGGGGATGATGGGATCACTCTTCTTTGCAATCTCAGGAAGACGAGTGGCCCTATCATAAAGGGGATGCTTTTTGGCAATGCGATCCGCTACAGAATGTGCCACTTCAAAGGCTTCATTGGCTACATGATACCAAACCTTCTTGCCAAAAGGCTTCTTTAGATGATACTTTTGAATCTGCTCATCTCTGCAAAAATATGTCTTACGAATCACGTCTGTCATTCTGGCTTCTATAATCTCAAATCCATTCTTTTCCAAATATCTCTCAATCTCATGGTTTGCACCTGGATGGAAATTCAGCAAATATTCTCCCACAATCAAAACTCTGGGACGTTTTTTGCTGCGATCATATTTGATTTTACTCATGCAGGCAATGGCCTTTTTAAAGCCATTCTTCAGTCCCCTAAGTCCGGATTGCTCCATGCCTTCCACAATATAGTCCATAGATTTTTCAAAGGCTCTATCGCTACTTCCTTCCTTCAATTCATAAGGACGAATTTTCCGCAGCAATTCCTCTAAAATATCAATCATGGGCAAGGCTGCCGCCAGCAAAAGGGCGGATTTCAGATTCATACGGAAGCCTGGGTGAAGATCGTGGTAATCCTCATCATCATTGGTCAAAATGGCCACCTGCTCATATCCTGCATCATCTAAGGCCTTGCGCAGAAGGGCACTATAATGGGTCAACCGACAATCTCCAATATATTTTCCCATACCTATAGCGGTCTTAGAAGGATCGTATTTTCCTGTCTCCAGAGCTGCCAAAGCCTCGCCGATAACAATCTGTGCCGGGAAGCAAATGTCATTGTGCACATATTTTTTGCCCAGACGAATGGCCTCTTCACGACCGATTTCCAGAGGAATGGCTTTGATGCCCTGAGCTGATAAAGCCGCAGACATAATCTGGCAAAAAGCATGAGATGTATTAGGAACCAAAACCGTACGATTTTTCACATCTTCTTTTTCGAACTTCACTGGATAAGGATCTTCAAGCTCCTGTTTTTTGCTTAACTGATAGCCCTGGTCTCGCCTTCTAATATTTATGGTCTCCACAAAGGAACGAACACGAATTCTCAAGGGCCCCTGAACCTCACTCTCATCCAACTTTAGGATCAAGGGGGATTTCCCGGAAATCTCTTTCATCAAACGCTGAATCTCATCAGAAAGATAGGCATCATGACCACAGCCAAAACTTACCAGCTGCACATATTGCAGGTTGGGATCCTTGGCTGCCATAATGGCCGATGCCAGCATACGTCCGTGGAAATTATTTACCACATCCAAGCGGCTCTGACTAAGATCCACCTTCTCCAGACCGGGAAGGGCATCTGCTGTCAATACCGGAACGCCGAATTCGGTCAGCATTTTCGGCAGACCATGGTTTACCAAATTGTCATTCTGATAGGGTCTGGATGCCAAAACCACAGCATACGTGCCTTTTTCCCTGACTTCCTCCAGAACCTTACTTCCCGCTTCTTTTAAACGGGCATGAAATTCTTCCATGGCTGCTTTACCCGCTGCCGCTGCAGCCTTTACCTTATCCGCATCTGTGGAAAAGGTATCCTTCATATAAGCCACCAGCTGGGCTTCCATATCTTCTTCCCGATTCCAGTAAAATAAAGGAGCATCAAAAGGAATGTTCCATTGCTCCTGAGGGGAGTCAGAATTGCGAATGACCATGGGATAGCCCTTAACCACGGCACACATGGACTCACTGGTGTCTTCTGTATTCTCTGAGCCAATTTCCGCAATCGAAGGCATAAAAATGCGATCCACTTTTTTGTCCGCCAAATCTCTGAGATGGCCATGAACTAATTTCGCAGGAAAACAAACGGTATCTGAAGGAACGGCATTTAATCCCCTCTCATATAACTTATGGCTTCCTTTCGCAGATAATTGCACTTTATATCCCAATTTTTTCCAAAAACTGGTCCAAAAAGGCATGGTCTCCCAAAACATAAGTACCCGGGGAATTCCAATGGTGATTCCCTGATCTGGTTCCCTCTCCTGATCTCCCAGATAATCTTCAAACAAAAGCTTTTCTCTAAGAAGATACAGATTCGGCACCTGGTCTTTTTTAGCGCCAGCTTCTTTCACCTTGTCTTTCACCTGCTGATCCTTTGGGTCTCCCAGGATTTCTCCCCGCTCACAGCGGTTGTTGGTAATCCAGGCATTTCCATTAGAAAAGCTGATGACCGCCCTCTGGCAATGATTGGTACAGAAAGGGCAGGGCACATTGGCCTCCTGCTTCCAGGTCAGGCTTTCCAACTGATCCAAACCGATAAAGTGTCTTTGTACTTCCACACCAGATTCTCTTTCTTCCTTCGCCAGAAGAGCCGCTCCAATAGCTCCCATAATACCTGGATAGGGTGCTCTGGTTACCGGTCTTTCCACATACTGCTCCAGGGCACATAAAACCGCATCGTTTTCAAAGGTACCACCCTGAACCACAATCTTATTTCCCAAGGAATCCAAATTAGAAATACGAATTACCTTGGTGAATACATTTTCAATAATAGAACGACAAAGGCCGGCCATAATATCCACCGGCAATTTGCCATTTCTCTGCTCGGTCACAATATTACTGGTCATAAATACCGTGCAACGGCTTCCCAGCTCTGCCGGATTTTTCGACTGAAATGCTTTGCCGGCAATTTCCTGAGCAGAAATTCCCAGTGTTTTTGCAAAGCTTTCCAAAAAGGAACCGCAACCGGAAGAACAAGCCTCATTTACTACGATATTTGTGATAATTCCATCCTCCAGCCAGATTGCCTTCATATCCTGGCCGCCAATGTCCAAAAGAAATGTGGCATCCGGTGCAAATTTAGCGGTAGCCCGGGCATGAGCCACCGTTTCCACCCCATGGGTCTCTGTGGAAAAAGCTCGGGAGAAAAGCATCTCACCATATCCGGTGGTACCCGCTGCAAGAATCTCCAATTTTACGCCCATAGCCTTATATTTCTCACGCATAGCAATCAGGGCGTCCTTGGCAACACTTAAGGGATTTCCCTGGTTGGAAGCATAAAAAGAATCCAGAACTTCCTCATTTTCATCCAGAAGAACAAATTTAGTGGTAGTACTTCCCGAATCAATACCAAGATAGGCCCGCAAGGTCTGCCCCTGCTGTAAGGAAAGGGGCTGTATTTCCTTTTTCTTATGTCGCTGTAAAAATGCCTCTTTTTCCTCTTCTGTTGCAAAGAAGGGTCTTGCCCCGCTTAGATCCTCAGCTCCGGCAGCTAAGGCTTTCTTTCGCTTATCTGCCACTTTAGCAATATCTGCCAGCAAGAAATCAGCGGTTTTTGACTCTATTTCTGTAAAAAGACTGTCCGAGGCCAAAGCAGCGCCCCAGGCAATAAGAAGCTCTGTATGATCTGGGCAAAGGATTTCTTCCTCTTTCAAGGACAAGCGTTCTGCAAAAACCCGAATCAAGGTTTTATTAAAGGTAAGCGGTCCCCCTTCAAATACCACCGGTTTCTTTATGGTCAGGCCCTGAGCCAAACCGCCTATGGTCTGTTTGGCAATAGCATGAAAAGAGGAAAGTGCCAAATCTTCTTTTTTACTTCCCTGATTCAAAAGGGGCTGAATATCTGTCTTTGCATATACCCCGCAACGGCCGGAAATATCATAGACTCTTTCTCCCTTTGCCGCCAAAGCATCAAACTCCTCAATAGGGGTCTTCAGAAGAGCCGCAATCTCATCAATAAAGGCACCTGTACCACCGGCACAGCTACCATTCATACGCATGTCAAAAACCTTCTGCTCCCCTGTATTTTTATCCTTCTGGAAAAATATAATCTTGGCATCCTGTCCGCCAAGCTCGATGGCTGTTCCTATATCTGTATATCGTGTTTTTAACACGATGGAATTGGCCACAACCTCCTGTACATAAGAAAGCCCAAGTTTCTCTGCCAAAGCCTTAGCTCCGGAACCTGTCATAGCTACATAAAACTCCTCATTGGGAAAAGCTTCTTTCACAAGATGTAAAGCACGCTCTACACTTTTCAGCTGATTCGAATGATGTCTGCTATAATCCGAAAGCAATAATTCTTTTCCATCATTTCCCAGCACTACAATCTTTGTGGTAGTAGAACCTACATCAATTCCAACCCTGAGTTTTTTTGAATTAATTTCTTTCATCTCTTCCATTTTTGTCTTTTGCTCCCTTATTCCACTGGATGAATTTCCAGTCTTTTCCTACTTCTTCCTTAATTAATATATTCTCTTATGATTATGGTATTTTAGCATCCTACACGCAAAATGCAAGATATAATATTTCAAAACTATAATTGTCTTTGTATCTTTCTTTTGCAAAGAAAAAAGACAATACCCGTCATCTGTGCGTCAGACATGTACACAGACAACGTTTATCGTCTTTTGCATTATAAACCCTATTTTCCAACAAAGTCAAAAGGTAATTCTAACTCAGTCCAGTAGGAGCCCATCTATTCACGATCCTGCAAATAGGGAAGCACAAACTTTCTCTCCTCAATGCTCTCCACCTGCAAATTAATCCCATAGAGCTTTTCAATCAGCTCCTCTGTAATAATCTCCCTAGGATCTCCAAAGGCCTGGATTCTTCCATTGTACAAGCCTGCAACGGCATCTGAATAATTGATGGCCTGATTGATATCATGCAATACCATGATCACTGTCATACCAAATTCCCGGTTCAATTTCTTTACCAGTTCCAGGATCTCAATCTGATAACGAATATCCAGATAGGTGGTTGGCTCATCCAGAAAAAGGATCTTGGTGCCCTGAGCCAGAGCCATGGCAATCCACACTCTTTGTCTCTGACCGCCAGACAAACGGGAAATCTCTCTTTCGGAAAACTCCGTAATGCCCGTCACCTCCATGGCCCAGGCAATCATCCGTTCATCCTCTTCCTTATCGTTGCTCATAAAGCTGATATAGGGCGTTCTGCCATAAGAAACCAATTGCTTTACGGTAATGTCTCCCTGAGCAGAATTATACTGATGAACAATGGCTGCTCTTTTTGCAAATTCTCTCAAACTCAGATTCTTAATATTTTTTCCTTCAATAAAAATATTTCCTTTTTTGGGAGTAAGACTTCCGGTAATCAAAGAAAACAGAGTGGATTTACCGCAGCCGTTGGCTCCCATGATGGT
>CAVBGA010000159.1:0-17059 GCA_963594675.1 Lachnospiraceae bacterium | reverse complement strand
GCTTTTCTTTTAATAATCCTTTTGGGGCCTGCCCTGTCTGTGCCGGCTTAGGTTATAAGATGGAATTTAATGAGGATCTGATGATCCCGGACAAGTCTCTTTCTATTGATGAAGGGGCTATTGTGGTTATGGGCTGGCAGTCCAGTACGGACGAAAAAAGCTTTACCAGAGCATTGCTAAAGGCCTTGGCGGCAGAGTATGATTTTCGCTTGGACGTTCCTTTTGAAAGTTATCCAAAAAAAATCCATGATATTATTATTCATGGAACCAATGGTCATGAGGTGAAGGTACATTATAAGGGACAGAGGGGCGAAGGCGTCTATGATGTGGCTTTTGAGGGCTTGATTCGCAATGTGGAGAGACGGTATCGAGAAACATTTTCTGATAGAACAAAGGCAGAATATGAGACATTTATGGTGATTACCCCTTGTTCCGAATGTAAGGGGCAGCGTTTGAAGAAGAGTTCATTGGCAGTGACAGTGGCAGATAAGAATATTTCCCAGGTGACAGAACTTTCGGTGAAAATGCTCCAGGATTTTCTGCAGAATCTGACTTTGACAGAGACCCAGCAGATGATTGGTGCTCAGGTGTTAAAGGAAATCAAAGCCAGGGTAGGATTCTTGCTATCGGTAGGCTTGGATTATCTGACTCTTGCCCGGGCAACAGGGACTTTGTCCGGAGGAGAGGCGCAAAGAATTCGTTTGGCTACGCAGATAGGTTCTGGCTTGGTGGGAGTTGCCTATATTTTGGATGAGCCTAGTATTGGTCTGCACCAGAGGGATAATGATAAGCTTCTTGCTACTCTTTGCCGCTTAAGGGACTTGGGAAATACCCTGATTGTTGTGGAACATGATGAGGATACCATGCGGGCGGCGGACTGTGTTGTGGATATCGGACCTGGCGCAGGAGAACATGGTGGAAAACTGGTGGCTATCGGTACTGCCGAAGAAATTATGAAAAATCCAGAATCCATTACCGGTGCATATTTAAGTGGACGGGAAAAGATTCCCGTGCCTAAGGTACGAAGGGAAGCCCAAGGATTTTTGACAGTGCGGGGAGCTGCAGTAAATAATCTGAAAAATATAGATGTAGTATTTCCTCTAGGAGTTATGACCTGTGTCACAGGAGTTTCCGGATCAGGAAAAAGTTCTCTGGTAAATGAGATTCTTTATAAAGCTCTAGCAAGAAAATTGAACCGAGCCCATACGATTCCCGGAAAACATAAGGATATTCAGGGAATTGAGGCGTTAGATAAGGTTATTGAGATTGATCAGTCCCCTATTGGCCGGACACCAAGATCCAACCCTGCTACCTACACCGGGGTTTTTGACAGTATCAGAGATCTCTTTGCAGCGACCCAGGATGCAAAAACCAGAGGATATAATAAAGGACGTTTTAGCTTTAATGTAAAAGGGGGAAGATGTGAAGCCTGCCGGGGCGATGGAATTTTAAAAATTGAGATGCATTTTCTTCCGGATGTTTACGTACCCTGTGAAGTTTGCCACGGTCAGAGATATAACCGGGAAACTTTAGATGTAAAATATAAGGGCAAAAGTATTTATGATGTATTAAATATGACAGTGGAGGAAGCATTACGATTTTTTGAGAATCAACCTTCCATCCGCAGAAAGATTGAAACGCTTTATGACGTAGGACTGGGTTATATTCGTTTGGGCCAGCCCTCCACGGAACTTTCCGGTGGAGAAGCTCAGAGAATCAAGCTGGCCACAGAACTGAGCAAAAGAAGCACGGGGAAAACCATCTATATTTTGGATGAGCCTACCACAGGACTGCACTTTGCAGATGTGCACAAGCTGATTGATATTCTTAGAAGACTTTCTGCTGGCGGCAATACGGTGGTGGTTATTGAACATAATCTGGATGTGATCAAAACGGCGGATTATATTATTGATGTGGGACCGGAAGGAGGAGACGGAGGAGGACAGATCGTTGCTTGCGGAACTCCGGAAGAAGTAGCAAAATGTGAGAAATCCTACACCGGTCACTATATAGGGAAATACTTATAATTATTTCTTTGCATGAAAGAGGAAAGCTGTTATATTTAGAAGTGGACATATGGAATAATAAGGAACGACTACAGAAAGGGGAGACTTATGGCTGCAGTTGATATCGGTATAGATTTGGGAACCACAAGCATTCTTGTATATGCAAAAGGTAAAGGGGTTGTTTTGAAGGAACCAGCGGTTGTTGCCTATGATAAGGACGCAGATCGGGTGCGGGCCATTGGCGAGGAGGCAAAACAGCTGATTGGAAGAACTTCCGGTAATATTAGTGCAATTCATCCCTTGAAAGAGGGTACGATTTCAGACTATCTTATGACAGAGCGGATGCTGCGTTATTTTGTAATGAAAGCTATGGGGAGAAGAGCTTTCCGGAAACCGAGAATCTGCATTTGTGTGCCCAGCGGCATAACAGAAGTAGAGAAAAAAGCGGTAGAGGAGGCCACTTATCAGGCAGGTGCAAAGGAAGTAATCCTGGTAGAGGAGCAGGTAGCGGCAGCAATCGGATCAGGATTGGATCTGTCCTTGCCTTTCGGCAATCTGATTGTGGATATCGGAGGAGGCACTACGGATATTGCTGTGGTATCTCTTGGGGATATCGTGGTATCCAGTTCGATTAAAGCGGCAGGCAGCCAGTTTGATAAGGATATTGTGCGTTACTTTAGAAAAACTCATAATCTTTTTATTGGAGAGCAGTCTGCAGAAGCCATTAAGATTAAGTTAGGTTGCGCCTACTCTAAACCTCAGCCGGAAACCATGGAGGTCACCGGTAGAAATATTATTACCGGACTTCCCAAAACGGTAACTATTACTTCGGAAGATGTTCGGGTGGCTATGCAGGAGACCAGCGCACAGATTCTTGAAGCGATTCATAGAGTGCTTGAGAGTACGCCTCCGGAATTGGCAGTGGACATTGCTGAGAGAGGAATTATTCTAACAGGTGGTGGTGCCCTTATGGAGGGCCTGGAAGAGCTGATCAGCAGTTCCACAGGAATTAATACCATGACAGCAGACAATCCGGTTCATGCAGTGGCAATCGGAACGGGACATTACCTGGAGATTATGGAAAAAATTGGAAGAATTTGAGATTTAGGGAGAAAAGGCTAAGGATATGGCAGAAGAGCTGGAAGGATATATAGAGCATATTATCTATCGAAATGAAGAAAATGGATATACGGTGCTGAATCTTATGGCAGATGGAGAAGAGATGACCTGCACGGGAAGTTTTGGAAATATTTCCGAGGGCGAGTCGGTGCTTTTTTCCGGCTCTTATACGGAACATAGCCTTTATGGAAGACAGTTTCAGGTGGCCAGCTACGAAATCCGTGTACCTAAGGACGCTTTGTCGATAGAGCGTTATCTTGCCTCAGGTGCTGTTAAGGGAATCAAGGCGGCTTTAGCGGCCAGAATTGTCCGGAGATTTGGGGACGACACCTTGCGGATCATGGAGGAAGAACCGGAACGATTGGCAGAAATTAAGGGCATCAGTGAGAAAAAGGCCAGAGAGATCGCAGAGCAGATGACTGAAAAGACTGAGCTGCGAAAAGCCATGATCTTCCTGTCAGGATATGGATTATCCATTGCTTTAAGTACAAAAATCTATCAATATTACGGGGATCGAATCTATGGTGTGATTCGAGAGAATCCCTATCGCATGGCGGAAGAGGTGCCGGGAATTGGATTTCGCACGGCGGATGAGATTGCCCGCAAAGTGGGAATCGAGGCGGATGCCGCTTTTCGTGTTCGCAGTGGTCTATGTTATACCTTAAGTCAGGCCAGTGAGGAGGGGCATTGCTATTTGCCGAAAGAAAAGCTTTTGACAAAAGCTTCTTCCCTTTTAGGTGTAGATGCTGAGGATATGGAAGAGCATCTTATGAGTCTGGCCATTGATCGGAAAGTTATTTTAAAAGAGGGAACTGCCTTCATTAATCCCCTGACGGGGGAGGAAGAGCATCCCGTGATCGTTTATCTTTCTTCTTATTATCATTTGGAGCTCAATACAGCAAGACTGTTGGTGGATCGCAATATTCGTTGTGCAGGAGAGCAGGAGGAAAAGTTAATAGACAAACGCCTTGCTGCCATTGAAAAAGAACAGGGCTATGAATTGGATGAGCGGCAGAGACAGGCGGTAAAGGAAGCGGTCAATAATGGAATTTTATTGATCACAGGAGGGCCTGGTACGGGTAAAACCACCACCATCAATGCGATTATCCGCTATTTTGAGGCAGAAGAGCTGAATATTCGTTTGGCGGCTCCTACAGGAAGAGCGGCTAAAAGAATGACAGAAGCCACAGGGCGGGAAGCGCAGACGATTCACCGCCTTTTGGAGATTTCTGGCATGGTGGAAGAGGACAATGCCCGGGTGCATTTTGAAAGAAATGAAGAAAACCCTTTGGAGGCGGATTTGATCATTATCGATGAGATGTCCATGGTGGATATTTATTTGATGCATGCCCTTTTATCAGCCATTACGGTGGGTTGTCGTTTGATTTTGGTGGGAGATGTGAACCAGCTCCCCAGTGTAGGACCGGGAAGTGTGCTAAAGGATGTAATTAGCTCTGGAATTTTTAGTCTTGTGGAATTGAATCGTATTTTCCGCCAGGCTTCGAAAAGCGATATTGTAGTAAATGCCCATAAGATCAATGCCGGACAGGAGGTTCCTCTGGATAATCACAGTGAAGACTTTTTCTTTTTAAAACGATATGATGCCGATATTATTCTTCGGGTGGTGATTGCCTTGATTCAGGATAAATTGCCTCGTTATGTAGATGCAGGTCCCATGGATATACAGGTGCTAACGCCTATGCGCAAGGGACTTTTGGGGGTGGAACGCCTGAACATGCTTCTGCAGAAATATCTGAATCCAGCAAGTCGTGGAAAACGCGAGAAAGAAGTGGGTGGTCGACTCTTCCGAGAGGGAGACAAGGTGATGCAGATTCGCAATGACTATCAGCTGGAATGGGAAGTCCGGGGAAAATATGGAATTCCTACTTCAGAAGGGGTAGGGGTTTTTAATGGTGATATTGGTATTGTGAAAGAGATTAATGACTATGCGGAACAGCTCACGGTGGAATTCGATGAGGGTCGTATGGTGGAATATAGCTTTAAACAGTTGGATGAGCTGGAGTTGGCCTATGCCATTACCATCCACAAATCCCAGGGAAGTGAATATCCGGCGGTGGTTTTGCCTCTGCTTTCAGGTCCCAAAATGCTCTTTAACCGCAATCTTTTGTACACAGCGGTAACCAGAGCACGGAAATGTGTTACGGTGGTGGGCAGTGAACGAACCTTTCAGGATATGATTCGCAATGTTTCCGAACAGCAAAGGTATACCAGTTTGGATGTGCGCATTCGGGAATTAGCTGCCTTAGAAGAGATGGAATAAGAAGCCGGGAAAATGATGATACGATAGCCTGAGGAGAGCGTCGAAAGGTGATGCTCTTGAAAAAAGAAAAGTTAAAAGAAATTCTCTTAGCCATGGTGTATCCGGCGCGATGCCCTCTGTGTGACGACTTGATGCTTCCAGGTGAAAAAAAGCCTTGTGGGGATTGTCTGCCACTTTTGGAGGCTGGCTTGCAGGGGAATCATTGCATGCGCTGCGGAAAATTTATTTCCACTGAGGAAGAATATTGTGGGGATTGTAAGCGACGTCAGCATGATTTTGATGGAGGCTGGGGACTTCTTCCCTATCAAAAGGAATATCGTCAGGCCATGGTGCGCTTTAAATTTCATGGACGGCAGGAATATGGAGCTTTCTATGGAAGATTCATGGCAGAACATACGGTAACTCTTAGAAATCGATGGAATCCACAAGTCATTCTGCCAGTGCCTATGCACAAAAGAAAAGAAGCGATGCGTGGCTACAACCAGGCGGGGCTTTTGGCCGAATATTTTAGTAAAAGTTGTGGCATTCCTGTGAGAAATGATCTCATAAAAAGAGTGGGACGAACCAAACCCATGAAGGAATTAAATCCAAACCAAAGGCGGGCAAATCTTCGTCAGGCATTTACCGCAAAAGAAGAAGTACAGCAATATAAGCGGGTTCTTCTGCTGGACGATATCTATACAACAGGAAGTACCGCAGACGCTTTGGCTAGAATTTTGAAGGAAAAAGGCGTGAAAAAAGTCTATATACTGACACTTTGCACGGGAATTGGCTTTTGAAAAAAACTTTTCACAGCACTTTATCTATGTTAGAATACAATTATATGCACAGGATGAGTGTTTTTGTCGCATAGGAAACCCTTTGTTGTCCGAAATGTGAATAAATAAAGGATATAAAATATGGTAGATGAAAATAAAATCCGCCTCATGACAAGGCTTGCCCGTTATGAGTCAGGAGATGGGAAAGAGGAGTTAAGGATCGTAAAGAACAGCTTTATGGGGTATCTTTGTCTTGGCTTTTTTAAAAATTTCATATTGACCACCTTAGGCTATTTTATGGTGTGGGGCTTTATTATTGCCTACAATATGGACTACCTTTTGGATAATATTCACAAGGTACAGATGTCGGTTGTTCTTGTAGAATTTCTAGTAGGCTACCTGGTATTTCTGATTTTATATTCCTTTTTCGTATATGCTTATAGGTTACGTAAATATAATCGGGCCAAAAGTAATGTAAAGAAGTATTATGCCGGATTGAGTGAGTTGGCTTCTAACTATTACAAAAAAAATGACTCGGAGAAAAAAGAGATTGGTTGAGGTGAAGATTCATGACAGGTTTATATGAGCTGAAAGAGAGACTCAAACTGTTTTACGGGAATTACAGTGCCTATATCACCCCGATGATCAAATTTGTGGTGGCACTGGCTGTTTTTATTAATATTAATAATATGCTAGGCTTTATGCCCTTTTTAAATAATGTATTTGTGGTATTGATTCTGGCCTTGCTTTGTTCCATCCTTCCCACAAATATAATTGCAGTTTTCGGGAGCTTTATGATCATGGGACATTGCTATGCTGTTGGGTTGGATGTAGCGGCTTTTGCCCTAATTCTTTTGCTTTTCCTTTTCTTGCTTTTTGTGAGATTTACTCCCAAGGAAGGCATTATGTTGGTGGTGACTCCCTTGGCTATGAGTCTGAATATTCCGGCGGCAGTTCCTGTAGGACTTGGCTTGATGCGGAGTGGTGGTTCCAGTGCTTCAGCAGCCTGTGGTCTTGTGCTATATTTCTTTATGAAGCTGGTACAGGATAAAGCAGCTACTTTGGAGAGTGATGAGATCAGTGCCATTACAGAGCGCTTGTCGGAACTTCTTAATGGCATGATACAGAAGCCGGAGCTTTGGCTTACAGTGGTTGTTTTTGTAGCGGTGGCTCTTTTGGTATATTGTCTAAGGAGAGCTTCCTTTGATTTTTCCAGAATTATTGCTCTGGTAAGTGGTTGTGTCATATATCCTATATTGATGGCTTTGGGAAGCCTGCTTTTGGATCTTGATGTCAATCTGATTCTCTTGATTGTGGGTTCACTTATTTCCCTTCTGCTTATGCTGATTCTTAATTTCTTTATTTTCAGCGTAGATTATAGCCGATCGGAATTCATTCAGTATGAGGATGATGAATATTATTATTATGTAAAGGCAATTCCTAAGATTCGGGTATCCACTCCGGAACGCTCGGTGAAGACGATTCAGGAGGATAAGCCAGAGATGAAAATGGAGGCAGAAGAGGAGGCAGAGAGGAAGTGATGATCTATGGAACGTTATATTGAATTACTAAAACAAACCTGGATCAGTCTATCGCTTCCCCAGCAGTTTGGTCTTATCGATGCGATTCAGATTTTGCTGATCGCCATGGCGGTTTATTATGTGATTCTTTGGGTGCGCAATACTCGGGCCTATACCCTGCTAAAGGGATTGATCGTAGTAGGAATCTTTTTGGTTCTGGCCTACCTTCTGCGTATGAATACCATTCTGTATCTTGTGAAAAATATTGGTGCCATGGCCTTGGTGGCTTTGGTGATCATTTTACAGCCGGAGCTGAGACGCGCCTTGGAGCAGTTGGGAGAAAAGAACCTGATTGACTCTGTATTGCGTTTTGACAGTGGCAAGAGCGAGGATTTTATTCTTACGGATAAGACAATCTCAGAATTAGTAAGAGCCTCTTTTGATATGGGATCTGTGAAAACCGGAGCCCTGATCGTTGTGGAGAATAATGTAATTCTCAAAGAATATGAAAAAACCGGTATTCCCATTGATTCTGTGTTGACCAGTCAGCTTTTGATCAATATATTTGAGCACAATACCCCTCTGCATGATGGAGCGGTAATTGTCAGAAATAACCGAGTGGTGGCGGCAACCTGTTATTTGCCTTTGTCAGACAATCTCGATCTGAATAAAAATCTTGGTACCAGACATCGAGCTGGTGTGGGTATCAGTGAGGTGAGTGATTCTTTGACCATTATCGTATCAGAGGAGACGGGAAATGTATCTTATGCTCTGGGCGGAAAGATTTATACAGGAGTCGATCAGATAGAACTCAGAGAGCAACTCTTTAATTTACAGAGGACCAAGGAGCAGGATGAGGTAAAGAAGAAGAGAAAGGGGAGGCTGAAAAATGAAAAAGTGGCTGACAAATAACCTTTTTCTTAAGATTATATCGGTAGCGATTGCTCTTCTCATCTGGTTTGTGGTGGAAAATACCAATGACCCTACTGTGGTGGTGAGTTATACAGTTCCTGTTACCATTCAAAACAGTGCCTATCTGGAAAGTGATGGTATGACTTATACGGTATCGGAGGAGTCCCAGACAGCTACTGTGATATTGCGTGGAAAAAAATCCCAGGTATCCCAGAGAGGCGATGATATTACGGCGGTAGCGGACCTGACCCAGATCGTGGATTTGGATTCCACACCGGTTATGGTGCCTTTGACAGTTACCTGTCCTGGTATTTCTGCAGAGAATATTACTACGACACCCAGTGCTATCAGCATTTCCATTGAGGATATGGTAAGCAAGGACTTTACTATTTCTGTGACTTCTGGAGATAGCAGCCCTGAAAAGGGCTATGAGATTGGATCTATGGATTCGGATCCAGAGAAGGTTACCGTGACAGGACCTCAGTCTTTGATTTCCAAAATCGACCGTGTGGTTGCCCAGGTGGACACAAGTGGTATGAGTGAGGATACGGTTCGCTCAACTCGCTTGAAATTGTATGATAAGAACCAGGATGAATTGACAGATACCCAATTAGGTTATTTGAAGTTTAACATCGGAAATCCGGTGGTTGATGTTTCTATTGACATATGGCAGGTTCGGGAAAATGTATCCTTAAATGTGTCCTATACAGGGCAGCCAAAGGATGGTTACGTTGTGGATTCCATAACCGTGACGCCGGATACGATTTCTGTAGCCGGAAGTGATGAAGGTCTTCAAAATCTAACAGCCAATGGCAATACCATCCAGCTTCCTGCGGACGCAGTGAATATTGATGGTATGGATGCGGATTATGAAGTGAAGTTGAATCTGGAGGATTATATTTCCAGTGATCTGAAACTTGTGAACGATTCTCAGACCGTGATTGCCACTGTGAGTATTATACCTAGTGGAAGTCGTCAAATTGAGATGAGTACCAAGTCCATTAACGTGGAGAATCTTGGGGAAGGACTCCGGGTGGTTTATGACACAGATAAGATTACCCTGAAGGTGTATGCAAAGGATGGATATGACATCGATAATCTGGCGGATGCAGATGTTACTGCTTCAATCGATGTGAACAATAAAAAAGAAGGCGATTACCAAGTCACTCTTTCTGTGAATCTTCCGGAGGGATATGGCCTGCTTGAAACACCGCAGGCAGACGTGCACATATATCAGCTGCAATAATCGTTTTCAATAAGGTGAGAAATACAACATCAAAGGTGGAAAAATGCGGAGACAAAAGGTAATTATAGTGAATCCATCCGGACTTCATTTGAAGCCAGCGGGATATCTGTGTAATGAAGCTATTTGCTTTCGGTCGAAAATCTCATTGCTCAATGCCAAGGGAATCTTTAACGCCAAAAGCGTTTTAAGTGTGTTGGCAGCTTGTGTAAAAGAAGGGGACGAGATTGAGGTGACTTGCGAAGGCCCTGATGAGGAGGAAGCTTTACAAACCATCGTCCGGGAGATAGAGGCTGGTTTAGGTGAGAAGCTACTTTAAAAATTGAGAAAAGAAAATGAGAAAGGAGAGTTCCCAGGAGCTCTCCTTTTTTCTATAGATATTTTTGGTAATAAGCATCAAAACTTGCCAATTCCTTTACGGAATCGAATTCCAGGATGATGTCGGGGTCATATTTCTTCATGTAAAGATTAAATTCATCAATATGCTGCATATAGATATGTTCCCAGAGCATAGGCCGAATCTCAGGCGTGTCATAGGCATCTTCGATGAGGTGCAGAAGTTTGGATGAAAATTTCTGATCGAGAAGAACATGTCCCAACATATACCAGGAATCATGCCCCCCGATCACAACCTTGCAAATTCGCTGGTCCTTCTCCGTACTTAAACAATACTCCTCTGTGGCACCCTCTCCATAGACAGCGGAATAGTAGGGTCCAATCTCCTGAGAGGAGAAAACATTTTCTGTGAAGTAATTGTCGCTGGAGCAAATATAGGAATTGGCCAATATATCCCTTGCGGTCCAAATGGAGGAATGATTGTTTCGGGAGGCAAATTCCGGATTCTCCAAAAGATGAACGCCGAAGGCTTCTTTTAAATAGTCAAATTTTTCTTTTTTATATCCTGTAACAAGATAGATTTCCTTGATTCCTGCCTCTTGCAGTTGACGGATTTGACGTTCTATAAGAATTTCCCCTCGGACGGGCCAAAGCCCTTTAGGCGCAATTTGGGACAGAGGGGAAAAACGGCTGGAAAAGCCGGCTGCCAGAATAATGGCATTATCTACAGTAAATTTATGCTTCATAATGTCCTCTTTCATGGTATGCTTATTGTACGATTCATTTATAATCGTTTCCTTTAATTGTATATCCGGGAAGGGAGATTTGGCAATTGCTAAAAGATAAATTGAGAAAAACAAAGCAGGAGTTGGTGGTGAGCAGCTATCTCATGACATGGAAAAAGCCCTTGGAGAAAAAGTGGGTGCTGTTGGATTCTAAAAATGGCAAGGATTTAGGGGGCAATCTTTTTCGTATTCTTCAAGAGTTGACTCAAAACCCGGCTTATAAATCTTATGAGATTTTTGTATCGGCCAATCGAAATAAGATAGGGACTATAAAAAATCTGCTGTGTAATTATAAGATTGCCGGAGTCAAAATGATAGAAAAGGGGAGCTTTTCTTATGCCAAGCTATATGCCAGAGCAGGTTACATATTTACTGACACCAGCTATCCCCTCTGGTACATAAAAAGGCCGGGGCAGATTCTTCTTAATACCTGGCATGGAACCCCTCTTAAGGCCATGGGCAAGGATGATAAGCTGCAGGCCTGGAATATGGGAAATATTCAAAAAAGCCATCTGTTAAGTGATTATCTGGTATATCCCAGTAATTATATGGAAGAAACCATGCTGGCTGCCTATCAATTGGAGAATCTGTATGGAGGAAGAATCCTATCGCTGGGCTATCCCAGAAATTCCATTTTCTTTGATGACAAGGCCAGGAAGAAAATGATGACAAAGGTGAATCCCCATAAGAAAAAGCTTATTTGTTATATGCCCACTTGGAGGGGCAGCGGCAGCTATGTAGATTCCGCCGGTCAGACCAAGACCTACCAAAGATATTTCCGGGAATTAGACCAGCTTTTGCAGGAGGATGAAATCTTTATGGTGCGTCTTCATCCCTTCCTTGCAGATGGGATAGATTACAGCGTTTATAAGCATATTCAGGCCTTTCCGGAAGGACTAGAGCCTTATGATGTGCTAAATTGCAGTGACTGTCTGGTAACGGATTATTCCAGCGTCTTCTTTGATTATGCTAACCTAGGTAATCCAATCGTACTATTTACCTATGACCTGGAAGACTATAAAAAGGAAAGAGGGGTCTACTATTCCATTGATGATTTCCCGTTTCCTCAGGCTAGGAACCCTAAGGAGTTGGTGGAGAAGATGCGCATGGGGAAAAGCTATGATGATGCTGCCTTTCGTGCATATTTTTGCAAATATGACAGAAAAGATGGGGCGAAAGCCCTATGCCAAGAGGTATTCTCTGGTGCAGATACAGGTAAGAGACTAGCCTTCAATGGCAAAGAAAAGGTTCTGATCCTGGCAGGAGATCTCATAGAAGGAGAAGACTGCCATGCCTTGAAGCAACTTATTGAGTCAGACAAGGAAAGAAATTATTATATAGCTTTTCGGGCAGAGGCTATGAAGGAGCAGGCAGAGCGCTTAGACAGGATTGCGCAAAATGCCGTGCTCTTGCCCTTAGCAGGAACCCAGATAAGAGCCTTTCGTGAGCAAATCACCCGGGGCTATTATCGAAGATTTTACATGAGAAATTTTGCTCATTTGCAAATGGATCGCTATATTATGTATAAAAATATTTCGGCAGATAATGAAAAAGCCTTGCTTCCTAAGTCTGCCATGGATTTGTTTTTTGGCAGAGGGGAAAGCTGGATGGAAAATTGGTGGTCGTGGAAAAAATTCATAGATTCTTAATAAGTCTGACGTATTTGCTCTGTTGATTTTTCCATAGATGTAGTGTACTCTATATTAAGTATAAATAATACTTGTGTTATATGTTTGGGAGGAAATTTAATATGATGCGAAAAAAAGGGCGTGCCGTGCTTCTGGCAGTTGGACTCAGTCTCGCAATGACAACGAGTACCTTCGCAGCTGCAACGTCCGGCACAGAAGATCAGCTTCTTACGTCAACAAATGACAGCACAGATGAAACCGTTAGTCAAAATGACGGTGAGCCAAGTGTAGAAGATCTCATGAATCAGGATACGGATTCAGAGACAGAAAGTGAAGAGGCTGACGACAGCACTGGGGAAGCGACGGAAGAAGCGGACACAGAGGAAACAGAAAATAACCAGGAGACAGATGCTGAGGAAGTGACCACCGATGAGCAGGATCAGGAGACAGTGAATACTTCTACAGATGCAGGTTATTTTTATACAGACAGTAAAGGTTATGTGCATTATGTAGATGCAAATGGAAATGCAGTAAAGGGCTGGTGTGAAGTAGATGGGGAAACCTATTATTTCAGTCCTAATGCAGGATATATGCAGTATGGTTGGAAGAGTATTGGCGGCAAGGTTTTCTATTTTGGTGCTAAGGGCAGCGATGATGCCGGCCAGCTCTATACCGGATGGCAGCGAATCGGTTCCTATGTTTTCTATTTTGAACCGGATGGTGCAACAGGTGTTCGCGGAGAGCGTGCCGTAGGTTGGAAAGAGATTAATGGAAAAACTTTCTACTTTGCAGAAAGCGGTAAGGCAGGTATAAAAGGTGGCCGTGCAACTGGCTGGAAGATGATTAACAATTATAAGTTCTACTTTAAACCCAGCGGAAAAGCAGGGGATAAGGGAAGTCTTATGACTGGTTTCCAGAAGATTGGCAACTATACCTACATTTTGAAGACAAAGGGTGCTTTTGGTGTCAAGGGTCGTTGCTATACCGTCAACAAGGATTCCGGCGGATTGAAAAATTATAGTGGCAATCTCTACTACCTGAACAAACATGGACAGATTAAATATGGCTGGAAGCAGTCAGGTAATTACTGGTATTACTTTGACAAGGCCAATAACGGAAGAGCCGTTACCGGATGGAAGTATATTAGCGTAAGTACAAAGAAGAACCATCAGTATAGTTCCTATAAGTTCTACTTTAATAAGTCAAAGAACTCCAATGGACCGAAATATGCACTGCTTCAGGATGTTAGCTCCATTATCGGAAAGCAGTCCTCCTATCAGGCAGTGGTAGATAGAACAACTTGCGTGGTTACTATTTATGCAAAAGATACCACCGGTAAATATTGTATTCCTGTAAAGGCCATGACCTGTTCTGTAGGTCTTGCAGCAACTCCTACCCCTAAGAGTGGATGGAGTAAACCTTACAAGACCATTAGTAAGTCCCGTTGGCAGACTCTTATGGGTCCCTCCTATGGACAGTATGCAACCCGTGTTGTAGCAGGTATCTACTTCCATTCTGTAGCAGGTTCCAACACCACCTCCTACAATTTGTCCGCTAGCAACTATAATATGCTGGGACAACCGGCATCTCACGGATGTATCCGTCTGAATGTAAGAGATGCAAAATGGATTTATGATAATTGTAAGCTGGGTATGAGTGTTGTAATCAATGACAATATGTACAACCCATTTGATAAGCCGGCAACCATTAAGATTCCGGCAAATCAGACTTACGATCCTACTGATCCGGCAGTTAAATAAATTGGTATCTATGATATCCCCCATCTTTCGGGACGGGGGATATTTTGGACATTAGAAGCATATTTTTCATAAGAGAATAGGGGTGAAATGCATGAAAAAAACTTTCGTTTTATTGCTTTGTGCAGTTATGGTAACTGCAAGTGCGGCTCCTGTGGGAGCGGAAACTTTATCCTATGAGACAGAATCTGTAAGCTCTAGTACAGAGGCTCTTTCCCTTCAGGAGGAGAATGGGGAATCCCAGGAAAATACGGCAGATACGAATGCTGTGGAGAAGGAGGCTGAAGACACAGAACTTGCCAGAGACAATCAAGATGAGACGGATCTGGATGCAAGTGATGATGCAGTTGACAGTGAGAATACTGAGAATACAGAGAATACAGATCAGGATTCCAATGAAGCCGTGGAAGAAGACAAGCAGGATACCGTAAATGATGCTGTTGAGACAACAAATCATCAGGTGACACCGGGCTGGAATCAGACGGAGGGTGGCGTTCTTTATTATGAGAGCGATGGAGTAACTTATAAGCATGATGCTTCCAAGCCTGTAAAGATTGGGGATAAGTACTATTATTTCAACAGCGAGGGCTACCTTCAGACCGGATGGCAGAAGGTGAATGGAAGAACATATTATTTTAATCCCAGTGGCAGTCTTGGCACTTTGGGTGCTGCCTATACCGGTGTTCGAACCGTCAAAGGATATAAGTATGATTTTCATGTAACCTATGGCTTTATGATGACTGGTTGGAAAAAGATCAATGGCAATATTTATTATTTCTGGCCCAGTAACGGACGTATGATTACCGGTTGGAAAAAGATTGATGGAAAAAATTTCTATTTCAATGGTGCTGGTAAGCGGGTCACTGGCTGGAAGAAAATTGACAATAAAATCTATTATTTTAAGACCAGCGGTAAAGTAGGAGACTGTGGTCAGATTTATACCGGACTTCAGACCATCAAAGGTCAGAAATATTATTTCCAGAAAACCGGACGTGTGGCAGCTAAGGGTGCCATGGTCACCGGAGCTCAGAAGATTTCTGGTAAAATCTATTTCTTCCGCACCAATGGAAGAGTGGGTACCAGAGGTCAGATGCAGAAGGGCAAATGGGTTAAGGATACTGCTGGCAAGTACTACTATCTGAATTCCAAGGGAGTAGCAGCTACGGGATGGCTTAAGCTGAATGGTTACTATTATTATTTTGATAAGAGCACGGGACAGATGGCAACTGGTTGGAAATATATCAGTACTTCCAAAGCTTCTGCCAAATATTCTTCCTATAAGTTCTATTTTAGAACTGCTAAAAGTGGTAGCGCCCGCAAGGGTTCTCTGGTGCAGGATGTATCCTCCATTATCGGAGCTCAGTCCAGTTATTATGCAGAGGTAGACCGCACCAGATGTACCGTAACCATCTATGCGAAGGATAGCAGCGGACAGTATCGGATTCCTGTAAAAACCATGACCTGTTCCGTGGGACTTCCTTCTACACCAACTCCGGCCGGAACCTACACCACTAGTGCTAAGTATCGCTGGAAAGAATTGATGGGTCCATCCTGGGGTCAGTATGCTACTCGTATTGTAGGAGGCGTACTTTTCCATTCTGTGGCAGGAAGTGCGGCTAACAGCTATTCCGTACCGGCAGTAGAGTACAATAAGCTGGGAACACCGGCTTCCCATGGATGCGTTCGTCTGAATGTAAGAGATGCCAAGTGGATTTATGACAATTGTCAGCTGGGTATGACGGTTCGCATCGGTGATAACCTCTATGCACCGTTTGACAAGCCGAATTCCATCTATATTCCGGCAAGTCAGAACTATGATCCTACTGATCCGGCTGTATAATGTTGCGATGAAAGAGTTAATCAAAAAATATAAAAGCATTATTTCTTATTTGTTTTTCGGTGTGTGCACAACCTTGGTGAATATTGTAGTCTATTACCTTTGTGCACATTCCGTAGGAATGACCACAGTGATAAGTACGGTGATTGCCTGGATTGCTTCGGTTTTGTTTGCATTTATCACCAATAAGCTCTATGTGTTTGAAAGTAAATCTTTTGAAAAAAAACTTCTGTTGAGAGAGGGAATTTCTTTTTTTGGATGCCGGCTGGCCACGGGAATTCTGGATCTTGTGATCATGTATATTTCGGTGGATCTCTTGGACATGCAGGACCTCTTTATGAAGATACTGTCTAATGTTTTGGTGATTGTGCTAAATTATATATGCAGCAAATTGGTCATTTTTAAGAAAGCCTAATGTTTCGGGAAGATGTTTGACATCTTCCCTTTTTTTGCGCTACAATGTAGATGTTCAAAAAATGAACGGACTATGGAGGGGACATATGAAACGTAAGGAAGACTATGAAAAGGTCTTAAGTTGGATCAATAGAAAGGGCTGGAAGAGTCAAAGGGTCCTGGCTGCCGGCACGGGAATGGCTCTGGGAACAGCCAATAAGCTATTGAAAGAGATGACAGAGGCCGGTTTTTTGCTGAGAGAGCAGAATGCCTATTGTTTGACTAAAAAGGGTCATGAGCAGCTTTCCTCCATGAGACAGGGACGGGATTTGGAAAAATTATCTCTGCCAGGCAGTGGGGAGATTCGCACGGCAGTTCTTTTAGCGGCAGGGGAGAATAAAAACTTTCCTCTTCCAGAAGGTTTATTGGAGGTAGGGGGAATCCGGATTCTGGATCGGATTCTTGGAATTTTACGGGAGAAGGG
>CAVBGA010000158.1:0-4302 GCA_963594675.1 Lachnospiraceae bacterium | reverse complement strand
CTATAGGAACCACAGCTTTTGCAGACAATCAATCTCTTGCTAAGCTTGTGATTCCGGATTCTGTGACAAAGATCGGGAAGGCAGCTTTTGCCAATACCTATAAATTGACGGACATTCAGTTAGGACAGAAATTGCAAACCATAGATGCTTATGCTTTTCAGGGATGTGCTGTTACTGAGATTACGATTCCTTCCTCAGTAAGCAGTATTAGTGAGTTAGCTTTCTATGGTGCCACTTCATTGAGAAGTATTTATGTAGATTCGGAAAATAGCAATTATACTTCCGCAGATGGTGTCTTGCTTTCTGAAGATGGAAAAACTTTATATTTGGTACCTATCAATAAGAGTGGAAGTAGTTATACAGTTCCCAATGGTGTAACGAAAATAGAACAGAATGCATTTTTGAAAAATGCAAATATTAAGGAAATTAATTTTCCTTCCAGTCTGACAAGCATTGGAGACTGGGCATTTGCATATTCCAATCTGGAAAGTTTGGTTTTGCCGGATTCTGTTAGTACTATAGGAAATGGAATCGCGCTTTCCTGTGAAAATCTTGCATCAGCTTTCACAGGAAATGGTCTTGAGACCGTATCCTATCGAAGCTTCGAGTTGTGCAGCAAGCTTGCAGAAATCAGATTTGGAAGCAAGGTAAAAACTATTGATATGAGAGCCTTTCAGGATTGTACTTCTTTGACAAATGTGGAAATTCCTGAGGGTGTAGAAAAAATTTGTGTATATGCTTTTAAGAATTGTACTGCTTTAACAAAGGTATTGATTCCTGACAGCATGGATCAGATCGAAAGCGCAGCTTTTGAGGGTTGCAGTAAGGTACAAATGATCTACGGAAGCGCAACACAAAGCACAAGTTTGACCAGCACAAAATCTGCTACTTCCAGCAATACAAGTAGCAGCACGAGTACTAGCACAAGCAGCACTTCTTCGCAGAATCTGGCAAAGGTAAGTTACACAGGCAATTATCATTACAATTATTCTTATCAGGTTTTGAATTTGGTGAATCAGGAAAGAGCGAAAGCCGGCCTTTCAGCCTTAACCATGGATAAGACTCTTTTAAATGGTGCTATGCAGCGTGCGGCAGAGACTTGCCTTGATTTTTCCCATACAAGACCCTCTGGAAAATCCTATGGAACCGTGTGCTCTGGTGTTATGGGCGAAAATATTGCCACAGGGGCCAGCAGTGCCAGTGCGGTAATGGAGCAGTGGATGAGCTCTTCAGGACATAAGGCTAATATCCTTAGATCAAATTACAAATCCATAGGAATCGGATGCTTTGAGCAGGGTGGCCAGATTTATTGGGTACAGCTTTTTGGAACAAAAACAGCAACAACAGTTTCTAAACCTGCAGACAAGAAGACCACAGTTAGCATAGAAATTGATTCAGATACCTATCGCTATAAGACTAGCATCTATAGAGAAGATAAGAGCACTTCCGCAATCAAGGCGGGAAAGAGTGTAAATTTAAAAGCTCAGATTGAGAATCCCGGATGGGATGGCATGAAGGTATATTCCTGGCCCAACAGCAGTTCCTTTACCTGGAAGAGTAGCAATAGCAGTGTTGCCAAGGTGGATAGCAGTGGTAAGGTAACAGGAGTTTCTGTGGGAAGTGCAAAAATCACTGCTACTTGTGGATGTATTAGTAAAAGTATTACTATCAAGGTGGAAGAAGTAAAGGCTACAAAGATTAAGCTGGCCATCAGCAAGATTTCTGCTTATAAGGGCTATTCCTATACTGTGAAGTCCACGCTGACACCTTCTAACTCTACAGATACAGTGACTTGGACCAGTTCCAATAGTAAGGTAGCTACCGTTTCTTCTACTGGCAAAATTACCATGAAAAAAGTGGGAAAAGCAGTGATTACTGCAAGAAGCAAAAGTGGAAAAACGGCTAAAGTGCAGGTAGTTGTTTGGCCTAGTAAAAAAGTAACGAAAAGTTAAATTTGTATGAGCTTATAAAAAATCTATAAAATATTTGTCCTGAAATTGACATGGGAATGAGACGCATGTTACCATGACTTCAAAAGAGACAAGATTTGCATTTATTAATAGGAAGAGACTATGAAAGTCGCCTGGCCTTATAGACTAGGCGGCTTTTTCCATATAGATATGGATAGTTTCATGCAAGAATTCTTGATTCATGATGGAAGATGTAAACTGCATTTTGGAGGGGTGATGACATTGCATAAAAAATTCCAGACCTTATTTTCTTATTTTGCTATTATCGTGGGGGCCTTGCTTGCCAGTTTTTCTATCGCCTGTGTTTTGCTTCCTAATGATGCCATTGATTATGGTACGGCGGGTATTGCCATTATCATTAGCAAGCTAACAGGTGCTAGCTTATCGCTATGTGTGTTACTGGTATTTCTTCCTTTTCTAATCGTTGGGCTAATCTGTCTGGGCAAACATTTTCTGGCTAAGACCGCAGTTGGTTTTGCTGTCTATACTCTGGGGCTGGCCCTTTTCGAGAAAATTCCCTTTGAATTAAATACGGAGCATTTTTTGGCTGTGGCCTTTGGAGGTATTTTGCTTGGAATCGGTCTCTCTTTGATTCTGAGAAACGGCGGATGCATCGACGGATCGGAAATTGTAGCCAATGTGGTGGTCAATAAAATCTATAAGCATACGGGGAAGGATTATAGTATTTCCAGTATTTTGATTGCTTTCAATATGTGTGTATACATTGCAGTATTTGTTTTGATCAATCAGGATTCTGCTATGCTCAGCCTTTTAGTCTACATTATAGCCACCGCTATTATCGATCACTTTACGGATCATTTTGAGGCAATCAAACAGATTACGATTATAACAAAAGATCCAGATGAAATTATTCGTGAGATTAAGGCGGAACTAAATAAGACCTGTACCGTTTTTGATAGCAGAGGGGTAATCGCAGGAGAAAATAAGACTTTGATTTGTTATGTCAATTATTTCGAGCTGCAGCAGGTGAAAAAAATCGTAGCAAAAAATAAGGGAACCTTTAGTACCGTGTCTACGATTGAAGAAATTCTGCGATAGAAGAAAACACAGGCATTTGTTGCTGGCTTAGAATATGGTATACTTAGAGAACTGGAAGAGATAGATTGAAAAGGGGAAAGAAAATCTCGGACAAAAAAGGAAGGAAGTGTGCCATGAAGAGAATATACAAAATTATTGTCAGCCTGCTAATGGTTGCTATGTTGATTGCAGGTTACGGAAGTAATCTTTTTGACTATGGACAGAAAGCATGCGGGGAATTATCAGGAAAAGAATATTCAGAAGAAATTGTCCAGACAGCACAGATACAGGAATCTGCTGTGCAGCAGACGGATAACAAAAAGCATCAAAATGATGACTTGAAGGTAACGATGCTTGATGTAGGGCAGGGCTTAAGTATTCTTTTTGAATCGGATGGTCATAAGATGCTCTATGATGGCGGTAACAGAAAACATTCCTCTTATGTAGTATCCTACTTGAAAAAGCATGATATTACGGAGTTGGATTATGTGATTGCTTCTCATTATGATGAAGATCACATTGCTGGTCTTGTGGGTGTGCTGAAAACAGTCACTGTAAAAGATGCCATTATTCCTCAATATGAGACAGATACGGATATTTATAGCTCCTTTATGACTGCTGCAAAAAATGCAGCATCTGTGGAATATGCCAAAGCAGGGGAAAGTTATACTTTGGGAAATGCCAAGATTGATCTCTTATATGCATGTAAAGGAACAGAATCTTCGGATAATGATAAGTCTACTATTATCAAAGTTAGTAGCGGCGATTTTTCTGCGATTTGTACTGGAGATGCAGAGACAGACGTAGAAAAGGAATTGGTAAAAGCCGGTACGGATCTTAGCTGTACCCTCTATGTTGTCGGACACCATGGAAGTAGTTCTTCCAGTTCCGGGAGCTTTGTAAAGGCCATGAATCCAGAAGTTGCTTATATTAGCGTGGGAGAGGGCAATAGCTATGGTCATCCCACGGAAGAGACTCTGGATACTCTAAGCAGCAATCATGTGCAAGTATATCGCAGTGATGAACAGGGAGAGGTAACACTTTCCTATGCCGATGGATCTTATAAGGTGACCACGGAGAAAACAAGTAGTAGTAAAACAGCAAAGAAAAGTACGAAGAAAAGTAAAAGCAGCGTACAAAGTCAGGCTGCTAATTCTGCGTCAACCACGGGAGACAGCAGCAGTGGAACAGAATATATTTTGAATATATCTACTATGAAATTCCATTATGCAGATTGTAGTTCTGTAAAGAAGATGGCAGAACTTAAGAAAGAAGCTGCAAAGAAGTTTGAGGA
>CAVBGA010000157.1:0-14053 GCA_963594675.1 Lachnospiraceae bacterium | reverse complement strand
AAATAGGTTATAGCTTCCCCCGTAAATGGTGGAGGAGGCAATTACATGGTCTCCGGCTCCTGCGATATTGAAAATGGAAAAGAAAGCTGCAGCCTGACCGGAAGATGTCAGCATAGCTGAAGTACCACCTTCTAATGCTGCGATTTTTGCAGCCACCATATCATTGGTGGGATTCTGCAGGCGGGAATAAAAATATCCCTCTGCCTCAAGGTCAAATAATTTTCCCATATCCGCACTGGTGTCATATTTAAATGTTGTACTTTGAATAATTGGAATCATGCGCGGCTCGCCATTTTTCGGAGTATAGCCGGCTTCAATACATTTTGTTTCCTGTCTCATGGAATTATCCCCCATCCTTTTATGATATCGTGTTTCGTTTATACATGATTGCACCGCATAATTATATAGAAGAGTCCTAGAAGCTAAATCCTTTCTCCTATATATCATACTTTATATGTCATACTTGTTTTAGGGTACACTGATTCTCCTTTTGCTTCAACCAAGCATATTCCTATGCTTTACTATAACTCTGTTATGTTCCTTGCTTTTTTTTCGATACAATCCAAAATCAAGGGTAAAACAAAGTTTCCTATACAATAAAGAAACCGGCAGTGGATTTCTACAAAGACCCTCTGCCGGTATTTTTTATATGATATTTTTTACAATATTTCTCTTGCGAATTTCTTTCTTATATTTATCCCCAGATAGCCTCCCATCTATCCATAATTTCCTGTCTCTTTTCTTTACGCACCAGGTAAAGTGCCCATCCGATCATAACAATCGTTTGTACTGTTATAATAACCAGATCCAGAGTGGAGGTGGAGGCAGTCATTAACCCGCCACTAGCCTGCAGGCTAGGTGCCAAAAAGGCTGTTGTATCAAGAATTGTATGAAGAATCATGGTTACCCAGATATTTCCTGTTCTCAGATAAATTGCTGAGAAAAGTATTCCCAAACCAAATGTATATACCACCTGGATTGCAGTGCTGGATAAAGCTGCTCCATCAGAGAAGTTAATCGCATGTGCAAGGCCAAAAAGAAGGCTGGTTACAATAATGCTAATTTTTATCATTTTTTCTCTATCCTTGCCTCTCATAGCAATAGAGATAGGAATCAAACGGAAGATGACCTCCTCGGCAATTCCCGGTGCCATTCCCATAATCAAAGCCACCATAGGATTACCAATAGCGGCGCCTGGTTTAACAAAACTCCAAAGATTTTCTACCAAAAATACGGTGATAAATGCTGCCATTAAAAGGCCTTTTCTAGTTCCCTGAAAGGTAAAATAGTCATTCATTTCCCCACGGAACCAGAATTTGTAAAGAGACATAAATACTGCTGCTGCAATAATCATTGCAAGACTTTTATGAAGCATTGTAAAATGCTCACCTGCCGCCAGCTTAAGTCCTGTCAGTGCAAAGCCTGCGCCAATTTGCACCATAAACAGGGTTACGATCATTGCCACAAACATTCCCAGCAGAGGTCTGTCAAATACTTTGTGTTTTCTTCTCATTGTAGTTTCCATGTTCATTTCTCCTTTTCTTAGATCTTGTTTTCTTGCTTGTTCTTGTTGCTTACCTTTTTTGTTGTTTTCCTTGTTGTTTTCTCCTGTTATATCTAACAGATTTCCTTTTTGCATTAATCCCTGCGTTTTCAACTCTCCCACCGACTCCATCATCTGCCGGAAAGCTTACTGGCTACTGTTTAATGCCTTGCTGTATCTTATGTACACATTATAGGAAAGAAAGCTAAAGGCCAAACACAAAGAAACTTAAAGCTGTCACAAGAAAACATTAACCTAAACTAAAAGGCGGACAGAACTGCGAGTTTCCTCTACGATAAAAACGCAGGGTGCTGTATTTCACAACATCCTGCGTCTTTTTTGGTCTTCCGGAGGAGGAAGTACCTAATTATATGATCAGGGGAAAATTCCCTTGATATCCTGAGCATAAATCAACTTTCTCAAGGCCACGATATAAGCTGCCATACGGAAGGTGCAATTGCACTCTTTCTTTACTCCAAGAATCTCTCTGAAGGACTTGCCCATAAGATCTGCCAGCATTTCATTGACCCGATCTCTGGTCCAGGTCAGCTCCTGCAGGTTCTGTACCCACTCGAAATAGGATACAATAACACCACCGCAGTTTGCGAAGATATCCGGAATTACCGGAATACCTCTCTCTTCCAGAACCTTATCGCCTTCTTCACTGGTAGGTCCGTTGGCTGCCTCTACAATATAAGAACATTTTACTTTCTCAGCCACCTCTGCTGTAATCTGATTCTCCAAAGCTGCCGGAATCAGTACATCGCACTCGCATGTCAGAAGCTCGTCATTGCTGATATGACTTACACCCGGTGCATTATAATCTTTCAAAAGATTGCCTCTGGTCTCCAGATACTCAGAAATTTCTGTAATATCCAAACCGTCTTTCTTATACAAACCACCGGAAATATCGCTAACTGCAACTACCTTAATATCTCTATGATAGAAGATACGTGCTGCATTGCTTCCTACATTTCCCATTCCCTGAATGGCAATAGCGGCTTCCTTAATATCCTTGCCCTCTTCCTCCAGAAGGAATTTGGTGCTGAAATATACGCCACGTCCGGTAGCGGAATTACGGCCTTTAGAACCGCCCAGCTCTACTGGTTTACCGGTAACTACTCCTGGGGAAGGTTTGCCATTTAACTGGCTATAGGTATCCAGCACCCATGCCATAATCTGGGCATTGGTATTTACATCCGGTGCCGGAATATCGGTATCTGCTCCGATGATTGGCGCAATGGCAAATGTATAACGGCGGGTCAATCTTCTTAACTCTCCCTTAGAAAGCTTGGAAGGATCTACCTTAATTCCTCCCTTTGCTCCACCATAGGGGATATTGGCTACCGCACATTTCAAAGACATCCACATGGATAAAGCCTTTACTTCATTCAGATCACAATTGGGATGGAAACGAATTCCTCCTTTGAAGGGTCCACGAATATTGGAATGCTGGACTCTATAACCTTCAAATACTTCTACATGACCATCATCCATCTCCACCGGAAGGTACACCTTTGTCTCTCTTTGGGGATTTTTTATGATTTCGAAGGTATCTCGATTAATATGGCCGATCTCCATCGCCTGTTCCATAACGTCCACTACATTCTGGTAGGGATCGTAGGTTTTCTTGACTGAATCCATGGGTATGAACTCCTTTCTGTCCTCTGTTTTTTCTGTGTTCCTTAACACGTCCTGAACTTTACACCCAGACAAAAATGAAGTCAATACGTTGAGGGGAAGAGCTGTCATATTTAAAAAATTCCGCTGAAAACTTGAATTTCTTCGTTATCTCCTTTATTATACTTAATAAAATTAAGTGTAGGAGGCATCCTTATGAAAAAATACGAAATTGATGAAATAGATCGAAAAATCATGAATTTACTGAGAAATGATGGTCGAATGCCTATTAAAGATATTGCTGCCCAGGTATTTTTATCTTCGCCAGCTGTTTCTGCAAGAATCAGTAACCTAGAAAAAAATGGCTACATTCTGGGCTACCATGCGGTCTTAAGTCCTATGGCCCTGGGATATTATGTAAAAGCATTTATCTGTCTGGAAGTAGAGCCTAAGGATAAAGCGGATTTTTATCCTTATATCCGCTCCAAAGAAGAGGTGGTGGAATGTAACTGCGTGACTGGGGACTATTCCATGTTGATTGAGGGACATTTCCACACTACGGACGCCCTGGATCAATTTATTAATGAGATTCACAAATTTGGAAAAACAAGAACGCTAATTGTGTTTTCCACTTCCGTGGAACATAGAGAGGTTGCCGTTAAAAATATAGAACAATAGAAATACTGCCAAGGAATCCTGAAGATTCCTTGGCAGTAGGTAAGAGGATTGGGATAAGAAATCTCCCATCTATCGAATAATCTGTTTTCAAATGAATTCCAATTGATTATCGTATAGAATCCTTCATATTTTTTACAAATTCTTTCACATGAGGAACGCAGTCTTTTCCGTATTTAGCACAAATTTTCACAATAGCGGAACCTACGATGGCTCCATCCGACTGATCGGCCATTTTCTTGCATTGCTCTGGGGTGGAGATACCGAATCCTACAGCGCAGGGAATATCCTGCTGGGATTTCACCAGATCTACCATGGCCTGAATGTCTGTTGTGATGTCGGAGCGAACACCGGTTACTCCCAGAGAGGAGACACAATATACGAAGCCATTCGCCTCTTTTGCAATCATGGCAATCCGCTCATGTGAAGTAGGTGCAATGAGGGAAATCAGTTCCAAATCATATTTCTTGCAAACCGTATCAAACTCTTCCTTCTCCTCAAAGGGAACATCCGGAAGAATCAGACCATCCATTCCTACCTCAGAGGCTCTCTTACAAAAACGCTCGGTGCCATAGGAAAATACCACATTGGCATAGGTCATGAATACAAGAGGGATAGAGGATTTCTTGCGGATTTTCTCTACCATATCGAAAACCTTGTCTGTAGTCACACCACCGGACAGGGCTCTTAAATTGGCTGCCTGGATGACAGGACCTTCTGCTGTAGGATCTGAGAAAGGAATTCCCAACTCAATCAGATCCGCTCCTGCCTCTTCCATGGCATATACTAGCTCCTCTGTTACATCCAAAGAGGGGTCTCCACTGGTGATAAAGGGGATAAAAGCCTTACCCTTTGCAAATGCTTCTGCAACTCTCTTACTCATAAAGATCCTCCCCTCTGTATCTGGCAATCGCTGCCACATCCTTGTCTCCACGGCCGGAGATGGTAATTACTACAATTTTATCCTTGTCCAGGGTAGGCACCAGTTTTTTGGCATAAGCTACCGCATGGGCACTTTCAATGGCGGGAATCACACCCTCTACCTTAGACAAATATTCAAAAGCGTCTACCGCCTCATCATCAGTTACCGGCACATATTCTGCTCTCTTGCTATCATAAAGCATGGCATGCTCCGGGCCTACGCCTGGATAATCTAATCCAGCAGAAATAGAATATACCGGTGCAATCTGACCATATTCGTCCTGGCAAAAATAGGATTTCATACCGTGGAAGATACCCAATCTTCCTGTTGCAATGGTTGCCGCAGTCTCTGCTGTATCAATACCTCTTCCAGCTGCCTCGCAGCCAATAAGGCGAACATCCTTATCTTCGATAAAATGATAGAAGGAACCGATGGCATTGGAACCGCCGCCTACGCAGGCCATGACCACATCCGGAAGTCTTCCTTCTTTTTCAAGAATCTGAGACTTAATTTCCTTAGAAATCACTGCCTGGAAATCCCTTACAATGGTAGGGAAGGGATGAGGCCCCATAACAGATCCCAGAACATAATGGGTATCATCAATTCTATTGGTCCATTCACGCATGGTTTCAGACACCGCATCCTTAAGGGTTCCGGTTCCCGACTCAACAGCATGTACCTTTGCTCCCAAAAGGCGCATTCTGTATACATTCAGGGCCTGGCGGATGGTGTCCTCCTTACCCATGTAAACTTCGCACTCTAACCCCATAAGAGCTGCCACGGTAGCCGTAGCTACTCCGTGCTGTCCGGCACCTGTTTCTGCAATAACACGGGTCTTACCCATTCTTTTTGCCAACAGACACTGTCCCAGTACATTGTTGATTTTATGGGATCCTGTATGATTTAGGTCTTCTCTCTTCAGATATACCTTGGCACCGCCCAGATCCTTAGTCATATGCTCTGCATAATATAGACGGGATGGACGTCCAGCATAATCATTGAAAAGTTCTGTTAATTCCCGGTTAAATTCCGGATCATCCTTGTATTTGTTGTAGGCATCCTCCAGTTCCAGTACCGCATTCATTAGCGTTTCAGGAATATACTGGCCTCCATGGATGCCGAATCTACCTCTTGACATCTTATTACCTCCGTGGCTTACGCCATTCTTTTATATTTCTTCATTTTTTACTAGTAGAAGTTAGGAGAGATTTCTCATTCCCCATACTTCAACTGGGACAAAGTCGCCTTTTTATCCGGGCTGCGCATAAGGGTTTCCCCAATCAAAACAGCATCTACCTCATTTTCATAGAGATGGGCAATATCCTCATGGCTTTTAATTCCGCTTTCTGAAACAAAAACCACATCCGACGGTGCCAGCCTGCGAAGCTTAATGCTATTGTTGGTGTCCACCGTAAAGGTCTTCAAATCACGGTTATTGACCCCCACAATCTTGGCACCGATTTTCAGGGCTCTTTCCACCTCTTCTTCATCATGGGCCTCCACCAAGGCATCCATTCCCAGGCTTTCCGCCAGCTGCCGATAGTCTTTTAGCTGGGCATCATCCAACAAGGAACAGATTAAGAGCACAGCGGATGCACCATAACGTCTGGCCTGCCAGATCATATACTCATCGATGGTAAAATCTTTACGAAGAACCGGAATTTTCACCTGGCTTGTAATCTCCTGCAGATAGGCATCCGATCCCTGAAACCAATAGGGTTCCGTCAAACAGGAAATAGCGGACGCACCGGCTGCCTCATATTCCCTGGCAATATCCAGATAAGGAAAATCCGGAGCAATCAATCCCTTAGAGGGGGAAGCCTTTTTTACTTCACAAATGAAAGACATATCCGGTGCCTTCAAGGCCTCTAAGAAAAGTCCCGGATGGGGATTATTCTCCGGAATCATTTTTTTCAAATCTTCCAGGGGCAATTTTGTCTTTTCCAGGGCAATTCTCTCTCTGGTTCGGTCTGCAATCTTATCTAAGATATTCATGCATTGCTCTCCTTAATGAATTCCTCTAATTTTGCCATAGCAGCACCACTGTCAATCAGCTCTTCTGCCATACGAACACCGGCTTCCATAGACTCTGCCTTGCCGGCAATATACAGAGATGCACCCGCATTAAGGCATACCGCATGACGCTTGGGTCCTGTCTCCTTGCCGCTTAAGATATCTCTTGTAATCTGGGCATTTTCCGCAGGTGTACCACCCTTCAGATCGTCTTTTGTACAGGTTTTATATCCGAACTGCTCCGGAGTGATCACATAGGAATGGAACCATCCATCCTTGATCTCACAAACAGAGGTAGGTGCACTCATGGAAATCTCATCCAGACTATCCTGTCCGTAAACGACCATTCCTTTTTTCACACCCAGATTGCCCATAACCTGAGCCAGCGGCTCTACCAACTCATCGGCATAAACCCCCATAAGCTCCATATTGGCTCCTGCAGGGTTGGTCAAGGGACCAATCAGATTGAATACGGTACGGATTCCCAGCTCTTTACGAACCGGAGCAACATATTTCATGGCAATATGATAATTCTGTGCGAAAAGGAAGCAAATATTAATCTTAGAAAGCAGCTCCTGACTCTTTTCTGGGGAAATGGTGATATTAACACCTAAAGCTTCCAGACAATCTGCAGCTCCGGATTTGGAAGATGCCGCACGATTGCCATGCTTTGCTACCGGTACACCACCTGCTGCGATAACCAGAGAAGCCGTGGTGGAAATATTAAAGGAGTTAGAGCCGTCTCCACCGGTTCCTACAATCTCCAGCACATCCATATCGTGAAGCAGTTTGACACAATGGGAACGCATACCTGCTGCAGATGCAGTAATCTCATCAATGGTCTCTCCCTTAATAGAAAGGGCTGTCAGATAAGCGGCCATCTGCACCTGACTGGCTTCTCCACTCATAATCTCATTCATTACGGTCTCTGCTTCTGCATAGGAAAGATCCTCTTTTTTTGCAAGTTTAATAATTGCCTCTTTAATCATTTCTCACTACCTCCATGAAATTTTCTATCATTTTTCTGCCATCCGGTGTCATAACTGATTCCGGGTGGAATTGTAAACCAAATACAGGATATTCCTTGTGATCCACTGCCATGATTTCTCCATCATCAGAAATCGCAGTGACTTCCAGACACTCTGGAAGGCTTCCTTCATCTGCAGCTAAAGAATGATATCTTGCTGCAGGAAATTCAGCATCCATATCCTTAAAGATTTTACCTTCTCCCTTTTTGATAATGGTCTTCTTTTTGCCATGCATCAGACTTTTGGCATAGGTGATGGTTCCCCCAAAGGCTTCGCAGATGGCCTGATGGCCCAGGCAAACCCCAAGTATTGGCTTTTTCCCTGCAAAATATCGAATCGCCTCGATACAGATTCCTGCATCGGCAGGACGACCCGGTCCGGGAGAAATCACAATGGCTTCTGGATCCATTGCTTCAATGTCGGCAATGCTGCATTCATCATTTCTCACTACCTTAATATCCGGCTCCACAGAACCCACCAACTGGAAGAGATTATAGGAAAAACTATCGTAATTATCAATCAAAAGAATCATTTGTCCAAACCTCCCTCTGCAATTTTAATCGCCTGAACAACCGCTCCGGCCTTGTTGATACACTCCTGGAATTCGCTTTCCGGAACGCTGTCGGCTACGATACCTGCTCCGGAACGAATACAAATGCTGCCATTCTTTTTATATACCAGACGAATGGCAATGCAGGTATCCAGATTTCCTGTAAAATCCAGATAGCCAATGGCACCACCATAGATTCCCCTCTTGCTTTGCTCCAATTCCTCGATGATCTCGCAGGCTCTAAATTTAGGAGCACCGGACAGGGTTCCTGCCGGAAGAATGGAGTCTACGGCATTTACCGCATCCAGATCTTCTCTGATTTCTCCGGTAACCGTAGAACCGATATGCATAACATGAGAAAATCTCTCAATGCACATATATTTTTCTACTTCCACGCTACCAATTTTGCTGATTCGACCAATATCATTTCTTCCCAAATCTACCAGCATATTATGCTCTGACAACTCTTTTTCATCCTGAAGAAGGCCCCGCTCCAGTTCCAGATCTTCTTCTCTTGATTTGCCTCTGGGTCTTGTACCCGCCAAGGGGAAGGTGCTAAGTTTTTTATCCTCCAGCTTCACCAGGGTCTCTGGGGAAGCTCCTGCGATCTCAATATCATCGCTGCTGAAATAGAACATATAAGGAGAAGGATTGGAGGTTCTCAATACTCGATAGGTGTCAAAGAGGCTTCCCTGAGCCTTCGCCCGCAGGGGATTGGAAAGTACCACCTGGAAAATATCTCCCTCGTAAATGTAGTGGCGAGCTTTTTCCACCATTTCGCAGTATTTCTCTTTTGGAAATTTAGGAGTTATTTCAGAGGTCAGTTTCAAGGGTTCAAAATTTTTCTTATCCCCATAACGCAGAAGCCGGGCCATTTCATCCAGTTTTTCCTCCGCTTCCTGATAGGACGCCTCCAAATCATCCGTCATAACACCTGTAATCAAAAATACCTTCTGGCGATAATGATCAAAAGCAATCACATCGTTAAAGAGCATCAAATCCAAATCCCGGAAATCCTGCTGCTCGTGATCCTCTAATTTCAGCTTAGGCTCACTATATTTAATATAATCATAAGAAAAATATCCCACCAGACCACCAGTAAATGTGGGGAATTTCTCCAGCTTAGGACTTTTATACTGCTCAATGATATCTCGAATCACTTCGCCCGGATGAGTCACCTGCTTGTGGCTTACTTCCTCTTGGCCGTAATCATTCAGCTTGGTAATTTTCATATCCCCGTCAATGCAGCTAATCTCCAAAGTGGGATGATAGCCTAGGAAGGAATATCTGCCCCAAACCTCTGTCTGACTGGCACTTTCCAACAAATAGCAATGTCTGCTGGCTCCTCTCAGAGTTCTCAATACTTCCACCGGTGTATAACGATCCGAGTACAACTCCCTACATACAGGAATTCTTCGATACGCACCAGAAGCTGCAATTTCTTTAATCTTTTCTAATGATGGGTACATAGCTCTCCTCCTAATTTTTCCTTGCATGAACAAAGTTTCCTATACAACAAAAAAACTCGTCCAAGACAGATGATAATCTGCCAAGGACGAGCATATATCCATAGATATCACACCCGCGGTGCCACCTTGCTTCACGGAAAGTCCGTGCACTTTGCGAAATACTAACATATCTCCGGCAACTGACGTATGCCTCACGTCACAGAATACTCAGTATCTTATAGGACAGATAATTCCTCCGATACCTTTGACTGTGCCCTCAACGGTCCATTTAGTAGTCTGCTTCTCGATTCGGCTCTCAGCCACCCGAACTCTCTGTGCGCGCATGGGCTACTTTTATCTCCGCCTCAACGGTTTACCCTGTTAAACTGACTCAATGTTACTACAATTTGTTTTTCTTGTCAAGACAACTCTTTTTTGCAAAGCTCCAAAGCACTTGCAATTACTGCATCCATATCGTAATAACGGTATTCACCCAAACGACCTCCAAAAATCACTTTGTCTTCTTTTGCTGCTAAGACTTTGTATTTCTCATACAGCTGACCGTTTTTCTCATCATTTACGGGATAATAGGGTTCATCTCCCGGCTTCCACTCAGAGGAATATTCTCTGGAAATCACGGTTTTTGGAAGGTCATTGCCCTGATCATCCTTACCGAATTCGAACCATTTGTGTTCAATAATTCTGGTCCATGGTGTTTCTGCATCGGTATAGTTTACTGCAGCATTTCCCTGAAAATTCGGGATGTCCAAAAGCTCATTTTCAAAACGAACGGAGCGATATTCCAAGGGACCATAACAAAAGTCGAAATAAGCATCTACGGCTCCTGTGTAAATCACCTTGTCCGCCTCTTTTTCCAATTCGGCCTTATGCTCCAAATAATCAATTCCCGTGCGTACCTCGATGCCATCCAGCATATGCTCCACCATTTTTGTATACCCCCCGGTGGGGATTCCCTGAAAGAGGGCATTGAAATAATTATTGTCAAAAGTCAGGCGCACAGGAAGACGTCGAATAATAAAGGCCGGAAGTTCTGTACAAGGTCTGCCCCACTGCTTCTGGGTATATCCCTTTACCAGTTTTTCGTAAATATCTGTTCCCACAAGGCTGATGGCCTGCTCCTCCAGATTCTTTGGTTCTGTGATTCCTGCCGCTTTTTTCTGTTCTTCAATCTTGGCTGCCGCCTCATCCGGTGTGATTACACCCCACATTTTATTGAAGGTATACATGTTAAAAGGCAGGGAATACAGCTCTCCTTTATAATTCGCTACCGGAGAATTGGTAAATCTATTAAATTCCGCAAAGCGATTGACATATGTCCATACTTCTTTGTTGTTGGTATGGAAAATGTGAGCTCCATATTTATGAACATGGATGCCTTCAAGCTTTTCTGTATACACATTGCCAGCAATATGCTCTCTCCGGTCAATCACCAACACTTTTTTTCCTGCGTCACTTGCTTCCCGGGCAAATACGGATCCAAACAATCCCGCCCCTACAATCAAATAATCATATTTCACTTTTTTTCTCCCTGCTTCCTGACTGATTTTACTTTTCACCTTGCATGATTTTCTCAGCATGTCCATTCTATTGATAGGATGTGCTGCTAAATTCAGGATAAATAAATTCCATACCGGAGGAAGCAAATTTACCACTGGCGATGTGATCCTCAGAAACCTTACAATAGAATCCATCGCTGTCTGTTCCTGTCAGCAGATACTGTTCTCTTATGCTATCGTCCTGGTCATCCCAGGTTACATCTGTCAAATACCATTTTCCATCTTCCATTTCTACGGCATTCCACATATGACTTCCCGTCTCGTCCGGAGTAATTCCCGTACCGCAGACACAGATGCAAGGCACATCAAAGCGGTTACAAAGAATCTTATAAGCTCTTGCGTAACCTTCACATACCACACCGCCATCGCCTAAGAAGGCGGGAATCACTGTATGCACATAGGTCTCACTGCTATCGCTATAATACAGCTTATTGCAAAGATAATCATGAATGGTCTTTGCCTTAGTATAGCGACCGGCATCCTCTGCTATCTGATTGCGTAACTCTGCCTCTGCCTGATCCACCGCCGCATTAAATTGAGAAATATAATCTGCAGCGCTATCACCAGAATCCGGCATAGTAGCAGCAACCGGTGTCACTGTGGCCGTGCTAATGGTACCTGACGTATAATTGTCTCCCACACCAGACATAGTGTAGCGATAGTTGACACTGGCACTATACAGCCAGAAAACCTCCGGATAATCGTATCGAAATGCATCAATAGAATTCTGGAGTGCATACTGAATCTCTGTCTTCGCCTCTTCCAAACTCCCTTCCCCTGACTCCTTAGATGGATCAAAGGTAATAGGATTGTAAAAAGTAATGTCGAAGGCTTGGGATGAGCCAGTGCCTACATAATTTTTCACCAGGGCATTGTAAAACTCACGGGCAGTCCCGCTAAGTTCTTCGCCATAGCTGGTATTGTAGTAGCTTAAAGCTTCTCCCGGTTCTGATGCTTCTGTCGTTGTGCTGGCCGCTTCCGATGTGGAACTATCATCTGCATCCTCCAGCTCACCGGAACTTCCCAGCATCTTCTGAGTGGCTTCCACCGCATCCGATAAGGTCTGAGCGGTCTCACTTTCCTTAAAATTCCCTAACGTATCCTCTACAAGAGGAAGCCAAAGAGGGTGCAGGCCATAGGCCGTCATAAGAATCATCAGTAGCACAAGTAATCTGTTTACAATTTTCAAAACAAAATCTATCCTTTTTATTCAACGGTAACCGATTTTGCCAGATTTCTCGGTTTATCTACATTGAGGCCCTTGGACAGGCTGACATAGTAGGCAAGCAACTGAAGGGGGATAATCGCCAGACTTGCCACAAAATGCTGCTCTGTCTTAGGAATGTATACACTAAAACTTACAGTATCCTCAACGCTATAATTTCCATAGTTTGTAATACCCATCAGATAAGCCCCGCGGCTCTTTACTTCCACAAGGTTGCTGATGCTCTTTTCAAATAAATCATTTTCTGTAAGAAGACCAACTACCAGGGTGCCATCCTCGATCAGACTGATGGTACCATGTTTCAGTTCTCCAGCGGCATAAGCCTCTGAATGAATGTAGCTGATTTCCTTAAGTTTCAAGCTTCCTTCCAAACAAATTGCGTAATCGATACCACGGCCGATAAAGAAAATATCTCTGGCATTGGCATACTTAGATGCAAACCACTGGATTCTCTCCTTATCCTCCAAAGTTTTCTCGATTTTCTCCGGAAGAGTCTCCATCTCTGCAATATATTCTTCTTCCTTCTCCTGAGAAATCAGGCCCTTCACTCTGCCAAGTTTAATGGCCAGCAGATAGGAAACAATAAGCTGTGCACTGTAGGCCTTAGTCGTTGCCACAGAAATCTCCGGACCTGCATAGGTATAGAGACAATAATCACTCTCTCTGGCAATACTAGAACCTACCACATTTACGATACCCAGTACCGGAATGCCCTTTTCCTTAGTCAGACGTAAAGCTGCAAGGGTATCTGCGGTCTCTCCAGACTGTGAAATTACCACCATCAGGGAATTTTTCACCAGTTTCGGAGATCGATAACGGAATTCAGAAGCTACATCAATTTCCACCGGAACATCCGACAGATCCTCGATGATATATTTGGCAGCTACTGCCACATGATAGGCAGAACCGCAGCCAACAATATAAATACGCTCCACATTAGCCAAGGTCTCATCATCCAGTCCTTCTTCACTAAAGTTAATGGCATTTTCTTTAATATAAGCCCCCAGAGTATCCTTCACAGCTTTGGGCTGCTCATGAATCTCCTTCAGCATAAAATGCTCATAGCCGCCTTTTTCCGCTGCCTCAGCATCCCATTCAATTTCCTTGCGCTCCAGCTCAACGGTATCTCCATCCAGATTGTAGAAAGTCACCTCACCTGCTTTCAGGCATGCCATCTGATGATTTTCAATATAATATACGCTTCTTGTATAATTCATGATGGCCGGTACATCGGAAGCCACATAGGCTTCATTGTCGGTTACACCGATGATCATAGGGCTGTCTTTTCTTGCTACCCATACCTCTCCCGGATAATCCTTGAACATGATGGCCAAAGCATAGGAACCCCTTACGCGAACCATCGTTTTTGCAATGGCATCCAAAGGACCGATGGAATACTTCTTATAATAATAATCCACCAGCTTTACTACCACCTCAGTATCTGTCTCAGAA
>CAVBGA010000156.1:0-8594 GCA_963594675.1 Lachnospiraceae bacterium | reverse complement strand
GCTCATGGTAAGAGATGCTTCCCTGCCTATTGTGCATTCCCTCATGATCTTTTGGGACCGCAGTGGAGCAAAGGAGGATCCGGCAGTGGAGGATGCCCTTTGTGAAGCAGTAAGCTCGGTAGCTCAGGCCTATGCCCAGGAAGGAATTAGTTTTACTCTTTGCTGGAATTATGGAGATCTTTTGCAGCGAAGAGATATTAGCAGCGAAGAAGAATTACCAGAGGCTGTCTTCTCCATGCTGAAGGATCAAAGCGATGAAACAACCTTGCATGGAACAGAACTGTATCTCCATGATTTAGGAAGTGCCCAAAGCGGGAAGATATTTTATTTTTCTAAACATATACCGGATCGTTTGGAAGAGTTTGCTGGAAATTCGCAGATTCGTCTCTTTCTATGTTCTGCAGAGAAAAATGGTCTGCAAGGAGAGGATGAAAATGGAATGTTCTGGTTTTCTCCAGAGACGATGGAAGAGGTATTTGAAAATATTATATTGGAATAGAGTTATTTTGAAGAGGTTGTAATGAAAGAGAAATGTACACCCTGCAGTTGGATACAAGGAATGATAGCCGGCGGCTTTTTCCTTTTGGGACTGGGGGGAATGATCTATAAAGAACTTCATATAGGGGCTCATGAGCCTATGCTGGCTCTTCTTCTTTTACCTATGCTTCTGGTGTTAGGACTGTGTATTGTCCTGCATGAAAATAAGTACTATAGCAGGGCACTGGCAGGCTTGGCTATTCTTTGGCTTGTTTTTTTGATACTTTTCCATGGGAAAATGGCGGAAAGTCTGGCTTGGTGGATGAATCGCATTCGAAATTGGCTATATCTGCGATCCGGCAGTTATTATCCGGATTTTCTTGAGGCTGGTCAGGCATTTTGGCTGGGCTTCCCCATAGCAATCATACTGGCTATTTTCGTAGAGTTATTTTTACGAATAGGCAAAGGGAGAATCTTAGCAATTTTATGTTTGGCCATGCTTGCTTTGCTTTTGACTGCTAAAGTGGATGCCTCTATCTTCACTGTGCTCATGCTGGCAGGTGCGATTCTTGCCATGGTTTTTCAAAGGAATGGTAGGGGAAAAACATTTTTGGCTTCAGGCCTCTTACTGCTAGGGATCGGACTTTTGTTTTTGGGGATTACCCTTCTTATTCCATCTCTTAAGATGACGGAATCCCACCAAAGAAATGCAATTTTGGAATGGGTTCATAGTCTGCGCTATGAATCAGCAAAGATGGCTATGCCAGAAGGAAATCTTCATAATCTGTCTTCATGGAAGACCAATGATACAGAAGCTATGACAGTGACTATGGATGAATGGTCTCCCCAATATCTTAGAGGTTATGTGGGAAGTGTTTATACTGGTCAATCTTGGGAGAGCCTGTCACCTGAGGATACGGAGACAGAGGCAGAGCTATTGTATGTCTTGCAAAAAGAAGGATACTATGCGTCTTCACAGCTGGCCTTTGCCGCGAAAGCCTTAGGGGAAGAAAACAGCACAAATATAAGTATTCGTTATGAAAATTGCTGTAATGCCTGGGCCACAGTAACTTATGGAAGTGATACCTCCGGCCTTTTAAGTAGTAAAAAATTGCTGCAGGAGGTAAATGCGAAAAAGGAAAAAGGAAATAGTGTTCAGTTTGAAGCCTATCCGATTTCCAATGCTTATCAATGGATGACAGAAATTTCCAATGCTTTACAGAGCGGTCAGGTAAGCGATGAACTTCAGACATATTTGAATTCTGAGGCGGTTTACCGGGAATTTGTTTATCAGCATTATCTGGATATTTCCGATGATACGAAGAAACTACTTTCAGAGCATGGACTTTTGGGAAGTGAAGATGCGACCACGACTCAGGCAAGAAAGGAGACTGCAGAAGCGATTAACAAGGTCTTGACTTATGATGAGACGACCGTGACATCCAACGATCAGGATGATTTTCTGGAATATAGCTTGAATATCAGCGAAAAGGGCTATAGTGTGCATTATGCATCCTTAGCCGTCATGATTTTTCGCTCCTATGGAATTCCAGCCAGATATGTGGAAGGATATTTGATTCCCGAAAGTCAGACCTCCCATCTTTCTCAGGGGGACAGTGTCCATGTGACCCAGAAAAATAGTCATGCCTGGATGGAATTTTATTTAAATGGAGTAGGTTGGATTCCTTATGACCCTACACCAGGGCATACAGAGGAAATTGAATACCAGCTTCCTTCAGGCGAGGGGGAAGCCTTGGAAAGTTCAGGAAACTTAGCTGCTTTATCATCTTCGACAGGAAGTAGCAGCAAAGAAAAAGAAGAGGAGAATTTAGCAGAAGAAGAGGAAGAAGAAAATCCGACAGAGGATGAAAACGCCAGTCCCCTTAAAATAATTCTGCTTATTATTATTTTTATTGTGATCCTTATAGGAATCATTCTGATACTCAGGATGATTTTGCTGAGAAAGCGCTTGCGTCAGGAAAGAGCGCAGATAGCTGGCGGAGATTCTAAAAAAGCTTCTTTACTGGCATTGGCTTATATCGGTCGGCTTATGGGATGTGCTCTTGATCTTTCTGAGGAGGAAGTATATCAGGACCGAGACGGAAGAGTATCTCAATACTTAGATTTGGAAAAGAAAGAGCTGGAGGAGGCCTTTGCTCTTCGTAATGAGGTTTGGCTGAGCCGACATGAAGTAAAGGAGGAGACAAGACAAAAAATATTGTCCTTTCTAAGCCTTGTGGAGCGGCAGTACCGAAAAAAAGCTAAATTTCTTAAGCAGTTTAAGGATAGGTATCTTACTTGTAAGATATATTAGTTGCATTGAGTGTTTTCATAATCGCGAGGGGAGACATTCGAAAGAGTTGTTACAGGAAACAAGAAAAAGGAGAGGTGTTACATGAAAAAGACGAAAGGTGTGATGCAAAGATTCCTGGCAGCCATAATGGTATTTTTCCTTATTATGACTATGTTCCCTATTTCTTCGATTACTGTTAGTGCAGAAACGCAAGACAGCAGTGATGCGATTGTAAATGAGGAAGCTGATCAAAGTGATATGATTGTAAATGAAGAAACAGATCAAAGTGATGAGGATCAGCAGGAAGCAATAGACATTGAGGAAGAAAGTACAGATGCCAGCGGAAAATTTGCATTTCTGAATCGAGAGTCTCTTGACGTTAGCCTTGTCATTACCCAGGGGGAAGAAAGCGTATGTCCTGCTACAGCAGACTTTACCGATGAATATGATACTACCTATTCTTTTGAAGATACTAATACGGTACAGTTGGGAGCAGGAAACTATAGCTTTGATATCTCTGATGGCGGCATGAACCATGTTAGAGGAAGCTTTACGGTAAATGATGATGGAAGTGCACAAACCCTAACGGCAACACTTCCGAAAAGTCAATGGCTGGTGGATATTGACCTTGGGGTGGAAAATAATTGGAAGACAGCTGTGGCAAAAGAGGTAATTTCGGACAATGAAATCTGTTTTGATGTTCCGGATTATGTACGTCTTAATCTCTATCCCTATCTGGTTCCTGCAGATGGTGTAGATACGAATAGTATTGGGGTATATCGAAAAGACGATGAAACCACAAGCGCAAAAAAAAGATCATGGAAAAGTAAGGCTACTGTTTTACCCAAGAGTATAGAGGAAGGACTTACAGATTTTTCTATTGATCTTGAGGTTCGTCAGAAATCGGAAAGTGATGTCAATGGTTATGAGCAATATCAGACCTTCCGCATGGATATAAGGAGAACGCCTAGCTTGTCAGGTCTTACGGTTAGTAGTGACGAAACACAGCTTCCCTTAAGCTTTAAAAAAGATACCACAACATATACCCTTACTACGGTATCTGATTCCTTGGACATTACAGCTACGGCTCTTTTCCAGGAGAGTAAGGTAACCATTAATGGACAGGAAGTAAGTTCCGGTGAGGCAAAGAAGATTGCTTTATCAGATTGTGCAACAGATGGCGACTATTATCAGATTCCTATTGTATTGGAAGCACCCAATGGCCAGACTTTAACCTACACAATAAAGGTAGAACATAAAGATACTGTGGCGGTAAGTTTGAAGCATGATAGTGATGTGACGATGCAAGTCTATAATAGTGCAGGCGCCTTGATAGCTCCCTCTTCCTCTGAAGCTGAAGAGGATCAATATGCACTGATTCCTACAGAAACATATAGTTGGGTTGCAACAAGAAATAGCTACTATCATACATCAAGCAGTTTTACAGCAGAAGAGAATCTTCAGCTTTCAGTGGCTACTCCCATAACAGAAGACTGGCTTACCAGCATGGGTGCTAAGAGCACCACGGCAAAGACAGCAATCGAGTATGAGATGTCTCCCCAATTTGATGCTTCTCAACATGAGTATGATTTTTCTGTTGGATCTACCATGTCAGGATTTTATCTGGCTTCTGCAACGCTGGATACAAAAAATTATACAGTTACAGCGGAGTATACTAATACGAATGGGGTAGATGTTACTAATACACTTCTCAATACGGGAAGTTATAAGAACATTCCCTTATTTATCACCCAACAGGGCAATTCTACCGAGGCAGAGATAAAGGTAACGAAGAGCAGTAACACGGGGATCAGCTATTATCAGGATTATAAGATTAATGTGCACCGTGTCATGCAGCTCTACAGTCTGTCTGTTACTGACAGCAATGCACTTAGCTATCCTTTGATTCAGGACAATGAGAGTGGAGGAGACTTTAAGAGTGCTGTATTAGATTATACCTGTAGCCTTCCCAAGGTAACATCAGAACTACTTTTGAATTTGAAGGTGCTTTCCCTTCGTACACCGGTAGATAATGATGTGGTGCTTACCATTAGTTCGCCGAAGGAAGAGAAGGAGATTACATTTGATGAAAATCAAACAGTAAGCACAGAATTAAGTACATCCATTGCATTAAGCGGTAGTGATGGCGATGAGACTGTTGAGATTAAGGTTACCCATAAGGACGCCGGCAGCATCAGTCAGACCTATCGGATTCGGGTGCAGAAGATGCCTTCCATTGCAACAACTATCAGTGTTAATCCTGAGGATGCCAATGTATTCCTTGTGGATACAATGACAAATACCACGATATATCCTGATGAGAAGGGAACCTATGATTTAAATGGAAGCGTTGGCTATGAATATACGGTGACAAGAAATGGTTATGTAAGCAAAAGCGGAAGTTTTGTTGCCGGGGAAGACAATCGTAAGGTTGAAATACAACTTGAAAAAGCAGAAGAAAGCAATTATAAGGATATTTCTGCTGAGGATGACTGGCCTAGTTTTCGGGGAAATGATACCAATAATGGAGTTGTCTCCGCAAGTACACCAACCAAAGCAGAAGATACCTATCTGGTATGGGCCAATAAATTAGGCGATGGCTATAGTAGTGGAGCTACCGGCTGTCCGATTCTGGTAGGAAATAATCTCTATACTTATGCAGGAACGACCCTTTACCGGGTGGATAAGGATTCTGGAGATGTGCTTGCTACAGGTAGCATGGCAGCTTCCTCAAGCTTTTCTATCAATACACCTACCTATGCGGATGGCATGATTTTTGTAGGCCTGTCCAATGGAAGAATTCAAGCTTTTAATGCAGATACCTTGGAATCTCTCTGGGTATATACCGATCCTCTGGGAGGTCAGCCTAACTGTCAGATTACATACAAGGATGGCTATATTTATACAGGATTTTGGCAAGGGGAAAGCAAAAGTGCGAACTTTGTTTGCATTTCTGTAACGGATGAGGATCCAAACAAGACTGGTGAAGTAAAAGTAGCAAGTTGGAGACATACCGATAAAGGATTTTATTGGGCCGGTTCTTACGCCAGTGATAATTTTGTCCTGGTAACAACAGATGATGGAGATTCCGGCTATACAAATGGCCACGGCGATTTACTTTCTCTGGATCCTAAGACAGGAAAAGTGATTTCAAAACTTACCATGCCAGGCGTGGGAGATCTGCGAAGCAGTGTCTGCTATGATTCGGAGACAGATGCCTATTACTTTACCTCAAAGGGTGGAGATTTCTATCAGATAAAGGTAAATGCGGATGGAAGTATTGTGGAAGATTCCCTAAAAACCCTCCATATGGACAATGGCGGAAATAATGATGAGACACCACCGATGAGTACCTGCACACCGGTGATTTATAAAGGACGTGCCTATATTGGCGTATCCGGAAGCGGACAGTTTAAGGCATATTCAGGACATAATATTACAGTAATTGATTTGGAAAGCTGGTCCATTGCTTATACGGTTCCCACCCAGGGCTATCCTCAGACTAGTGGACTTTTGACCACAGCTTATGAGGGAGACACAGAGTATGTCTATGTATACTTCTTTGACAATTATACACCAGGCAAACTTAGAGTCATACGAGATAAAGCAGGCCAGACAGAATTGGATCACAGCTATTCTACAATTGAGACTTATTCGGAAGATGGAGAAGAGAAAACGGTGGAAACCGCCTATGTATTGTTTACTCCGTCGGGCTCCCAGGCTCAGTACGCCATCTGCAGTCCTATTGCAGATGCGGAAGGCAATATTTATTTCAAAAATGATTCTGCGCAGCTGATGAAGCTGTCCAGTACAGTAACATCTTTGGAAGTCACCCAAAATCCGGATAAGATGGATTACCTGGAGGGAGATACCTTTAGCATTGATGGAATTCAGGTACTTGCTCATTTGTCTAATGGTTTGACAAAGAATGTAACAGATTATGTTACGGCAAGCTTTGATACAAGAGAGGGAAAGGTGGATGCTGCAGACCATAAGATTACAGCAGAGGATGAGACGGTAACTATAAGTTACGATCCATCTAAGGGAAATACGAGTCATCTTACCATGTATCAGAATAAAGATGGTGAGGCAGGAGTTACCTATTATCTTCCTGTTACCTCCCTTGACATTACTGTTGGAGAGTCAAAGAATGCGGATCTTCCTAAGAATAGTATTACTGCGTCGGATGTAACGAAAACATATTCCACTGCAGAACAAAGCTTCCGTCTTAAGGCTTCTAATACAGCCAAGCTTCCTATGACCTACTGTAGTGACAATAAAAATATAAGGGTAGATGCCAATAGTGGAAAGGTAACTGTAAAGAAGAAATATATAGGTAGTGCCACAATCACTATTAGCACAGAAGTAGGCAATGGCTATCAGGCAGCTTCTAAGAAGGTTAAGATTACAGTAAGTCCTGGCAAGGTCAAGCTGAAAAGTGTAAAAAATAGCAAGGGGAAGAAGCTGCAGGTGACTTGGAGCAAACAGTCCTATGTAACCGGATACCAGCTACAATACTCCGCAAGCAAGAGCTTTAAGAGTGGAAATAGAACCAAGACAGTCAGCAAGAATTCTACAGTGAAAAAGACACTGAGTGGTTTAAAAAAAGGAAAAACCTATTATGTAAGAATTCGAAGTTATAGGACCGTATCAGGTAAGAAATATTATGCTTCCTGGAGTACGGTAAAGAAGGTGAAAATTAAGAAGTAAATGACCGGTATAATAAAGTTGGAGCAAATAATATAAAACCATGAACAAAGTCACAGAAGCCTATTAGGAAATAGATGATAGCTTCTGTGACTTTGTTTATATTAGAAAATTACATTAAACCTACTTTTTACTATTTAAAATCTTCCTCAGACTGAAGCAGTTCTAAGGTATGCTCTGTATTCATCTTCTTGCAGATCTCAATGAACTTATCCAAAGGAATGTTCTGCAGCTGTTTGTTGGAGCCACGCACATTGATGGATACCGTATTTTCCTCTGCTTCATGATCACCCAGAACAAGAATATAAGGATCCTTGTAATTCTTGAACTTTTTGATTTTAGGACGCATATTCTTATCAGAAAGATCAGATTCTACACGAATTCCGTTTGCCTCAAGAAGGGACTGTACCTTCTGGGCATAAGCATTATGTGCCTCTGTGATAGGAACAATAGCTACCTGGTAAGGACTGAGCCAGAAGGGGAAAGCACCCTTGAAGTTTTCAATGATAATACCGATAAAACGCTCCAAAGAACCATAGATAGCACGATGGATAACAACTGGCATTTCCAGATTACCCTCAGGATTGGTAAAGGTAAGACCAAAGTTGTGGGGCAACTGGAAGTCGAGCTGGATGGTTCCGCACTGCCATTCACGACCAAGAGCATCCTTGATCTGCAGGTCAATTTTAGGACCATAGAAGGCACCGTCACCTTCATTTACTTCATAGCCATCTTCGCCATATTTCTCATCCAGAATTTCTTTCAGGCCTGCTTCCGCACGGTTCCACACCTCGATATCACCCATGTAATCATCTGGGCGAGTGGACAACTCTGCACGATAGGTAACACCGAAGGTCTTATAAATCTCATCAGCAATAGAAATAATATCTGCAATTTCATCTTTAATCTGAGATTCCATTACGAAGGTATGGTCATCATCCTGACGGAATTCCTGAACGCGGAAAAGGCCATTCATCTGTCCGGATTTCTCTTTTCTGTGCAAAACATCATACTCACTGTAGCGGATGGGCAGTTCCTTGTAGGATCTGGTTTTTCTCTTGAAGGTCAGCATGGCATTAGGACAGTTCATGGGTTTGGCAGCCATGGTATTGATGCT
>CAVBGA010000155.1:0-20480 GCA_963594675.1 Lachnospiraceae bacterium | reverse complement strand
GCCCTGGCCCGCTAAAGGAGGAGAAAACTTATGGCACTTCATCTGATAACCGGAGCTTCAGGCTCCGGCAAGACCTGCCAGGCCTATGACCTGCTTTTGAAAGCAGCGGCGGCCAATCCCAAACAGAATTTTCTGGTGATCGTTCCGGAACAGTATACCATGCAGGCCACCAAGGAGTTGGTGGACATGCATTCGGGTCACTCAGTTATGAATATTGACGTGCTGAGTTTTCAGCGTTTGGCCTATCGGATTTTTGGGGAATTAGGAGGCAATCTGAATCCCCTTTTGGACGATATGGGAAAATCCCTGGTACTTGAGAAAATTGCCCTGTCCAACAGAAAAAAATTAGTTTATCTGGGGGATAATCTAAAAAAACCAGGCTATATTGATGAGATGAAATCCATGCTGTCGGAGCTGCAGCAATATCAGGTGGATTCTGATGGAATAGACAGACTGCTGTCCCTTGCGGATGAGCGGTCTCTTTTGCATGCAAAGCTTACCGATATTCAAAGAATTTATCGCAGCTTTGAGGAATATCTGAAAGATCGCTATGTGACACCGGAGGAAATTCTTGATATTTTGTGCAGAGTCTGTGAAAAATCAGAAATCTTGAAAAATTCCACCCTGCTCTTTGATGGCTTTACCGGCTTTACCCCGGTTCAGAATCAGCTTTTAGGGAAATTAATGAAAATTTGCCGGGATATCTGGGTGACCATTACCATAAATGAAAGCAATCCGGATTTTCGCAAAAATCAAGAGCATGAACTTTTTCATATGAGTCAGGTTATGGCAGGTGCGTTACGGCAAATGGCGGAAGAAATGCAGGTGGATATTCTTCCGGGAATTCATTGCGGAGAGGCTAAGAAGAAAAGATTCCTGGATTGCCCTGCTCTGGCTTATCTGGAAGAGCATATTTTCCGAAGAGATGGCAAGGTTTATCCTGAACCCTGCAAGGAGATTCGCATTTACAAGGGAACCAACCCTGCTGGGGAGATGGCTTGGATTGCAGGAGAGATTCACCGCTTGCTTCGCACTAAGGAATGCCGCTACCGGGATATTGCTGTGGTAACAGGGGATATGGAGAGTTACGAAAGCTATGTGCGTCAGGCTTTTGAAAGGGAAAACATCCCCTGCTTTTTGGATCGAAAACAGTCAGTTTTTATGAATCCCATGGTGGAATATATTCGGGCGGCCTTGGATATGATAATTTCCGGCTTTGGCTATGAAAGTGTATTTCGTTTTCTGAAAACTGGTATGAGCAGTATTTCCCGAGAGGATATCAACCTGTTGGAGAATTATACCCTGGCTTTTGGGATAAGAAGTTGGAAACGCTGGAGCCAGGAATTTCAGTTAAATGACAGAAGAAAAAGCTGGAATCTGGAGGAAATCAACCGAATTCGTGGAGAATTCCTTGGGGAAATCGGAGACTTTGTGGATAATTTTCGGGCTGGTAAAAGTGTTTTGGAGAAAACCCAGGCACTTTATGAGCTATTGCTGGGATCTGAGATTCAGAAAAAAATAAAGAGACTTCAGGATGAGTTTGAGAAAAAGGGAGAAGCTTCTAAGGCAAGAGAGTATGCCCAGATTTATGGGACTATTATGAATCTTTTTGATAAGCTGGTGGAAGTCCTTGGAGATGAAAAAATCGGCATGAGGGATTATCAGCAGCTTTTAGAGACGGGATTTCAGAAAATTAAGGTGGGTATTATCCCCCCTACGGTAGATCAGGTCTTGGTAGGAGATGTGGAACGTACCCGTCTTCCCAAGATTAAATATTTATTCTTTGCAGGAGTGAATGAGGGGCTTGTACCCAAATTGCAAAGCAATGGCGGCATTCTCACAGAGGATGAAAGGGAAATGCTGGCATCTCATAATGTAGAGCTGGCACCTACAGCTCGGGAAAACATGAGCAGGCAAAAATTCTATCTATATTTGAATCTAACCAAGCCTTCCCAGGGTCTATATCTTTCCTATGCCAGTGGAAAGGCAGATGGAAGCACTGCATTGCCTTCTTTTTTGATCTCTGGTATTCGTCGTATGTTTCCCGATATTTCCATGGAAGAGGAAGGTTGCGGAAGAGAGGCCTATCTAGAGCTGGAGACAGAAAAACAGGGAGAAGATTTGCTTCTGGTGGGATTTCAGGAAGCTGTCACAGGAGAAATCTCGGATTCCTGGACGGAACTCTTTTCTTGGTATGGAGAGGATAAAGAGAGAGAAAAGCAGCTTTCCGGGTTTTTAAAGGCCGCTTTCTTGGAAAAGCCCAAGGATCATATTGGAAGATTGGTGGCCAGAACTCTCTATGGGAAAGTGTTGGAAAACAGCGTGACTCGCTTGGAAAGATTTTCCGCCTGTGCATTTGCCCATTTCCTGCAATATGGACTGCGCCTGCAGGAGAGGGAGGTCTATGAATTTCGCCCTGCAGATTTGGGCAATGTGCTGCACTCTTCTCTGGAATATTTTTCGAAAATCATGGATCGGGAAGGAAAATCCTGGAATGAGTTAGGGGAAGACGATCTGGAGAAATTGGTGGTAGCCTGTTTGCGACATAGTTTGGAAAAACCTGGCTATGAGGTGCTCTCGGATACGGCCCGCAATCAATATATGTATCAGCGGATGAAGCGTTTTTTAAAGAGAAGCATCCGTGTTTTAGCCCAGCAGATTGGCAAGGGAGATTTCCGGCCGGAGAAGTTTGAGATTTCTTTTGGCGAGGCGAATATGCAGGAAATGCCGATAGATGGTGATGGGAAAATGCGTCTTCAGGGACGTATCGACCGCATCGATATGTTTCAGTCGGAGAATGAAACCTTGGTGCGGGTGATTGACTATAAGACCGGCAATAAAACTTTGGAGTTAAATGAAGTATATTATGGCTTATCTCTTCAGTTGCTGATTTATCTGAAAGCAGCCATGAACAGCATGGAAAATGAGTATCCTGACAAAGAAGTGCGACCGGCGGGTATTTTCTATTATAAGATAGATGATCCCTTGGTGAAGGCGGATTGGGATACCGACGGGGATGATATAGAGCCCATGCTGATGAGGGAACTTAGGATGAAAGGTCTGGCCAACAGCGATCCGGATATTCTGGAACATATGGATCATACTGTTGGTGTAAATGGGGAGAAGGAATCTCTGGTCTTTCCTTATTCCATAAAAAAAGATGGAAGTCCTTCCTCGCGGTCGCAGATTGTTGATAAAAAGAAATTGCAGCTGTTAACAGAATTTGCCATGAAAAATGCCCAGGAGATCGGCAGCAGTATATTGGCGGGAGAGGCAGAGCTGAATCCCTACCAATTACGGAAGATGACGGCCTGTACCTATTGTGCTTATCGTTCGGTATGCGGTTTTGACCAGCGCATTCCTGGCTATGAATTTAGAAAGCTAAAGATTTTGGATGACAGAGAGCTTTGGGAAAAGATGAAAGAGAGGTGTGAGGATGGCAGTGACCTGGACTGACGAACAAAGAGAGGCTATTGATCTGTATGGCAAGGATATTTTGGTCAGTGCTGCGGCTGGTTCCGGAAAAACAGCCGTTCTTGTAGAACGTATCCTGGGAATGATTACCAGGGAGGACCATCCTGTGGATGTAGATCATCTTTTGATCGTTACCTTTACCAGGGCAGCAGCGGGAGAGATGAAGGAGCGATTGAGAAATGCTTTGGAAAAACGTCTGGAGGAAAATCCCTCAGACCATCATCTTCAACAGCAGATGACCTTTCTGCACAATGCTCAGATTAGCACTATTGACGGCTTTTGTTCCTACGTAATTAGAAATTACTATCATCTTATCGATCTGGATCCGGCCTATCGGACAGCGGATGAAGGAGAATTGAAGCTTCTAAAGGGGGATGTGGTTAAGGAAGTCTTGGAGGAGGTCTATGAGGAGGGATCGGAAGATTTCCTTACTTTTGTGGAATGTTATGCCAGAGGTAAATCTGATAGCGGTCTGGAGGATATGATTCTTGATCTTTATGAAGCATCACAAAGTCATCCCTGGCCGGAGGAGTGGCTGGATTTCTGCCGGAAGAGTTACCATGCCTCTTCTCAAGCGGAAACCTTGGAGACGACGGAATGGTTTTTTGAATTAATGACCATGGTAAATGAAATCCTGGAAGATTGCCGGAATCTGACCCAGGAGTCCATTGACCAGGCCTTGTCTGCGGATGGTCCTTATATGTATGAGGAAGCCCTGCGGGATGATCTGGAAATGATTACCCGGCTTTGGAACAGAAAAAATTATGAAGATGGCTATCATATTTTAGCAGAACATAGCTGGGCAAAGCTCTCTGGTAAGAGGGACAAATCTGTATCCACGGAGATAAAAGACCTTATCAAAGAGCGCAGAGAACAGGTGAAAAAGATGATGGGAAATGTAAAGGAATACTTTTCCTTACCTTTAAAGTCTGTTTGCGAGACCATGAAATCCAGTAGCCAGCAGGTGGATTGTCTGGTGACTTTGACTGAGAAATTTAGCCAGAAATTCACCGAAAAGAAGAGAAGTAAAAATCTTTTGGATTTCTCAGATATGGAACATCTGGCTTTGAAAATCCTGATCGATCGAAAAGAGGGAATTTCCACACGCACTAAGGCTGCAATAGAGCTGTCCCAGCGTTTTGAAGAAATTCTCATTGATGAATATCAGGACAGCAATTATGTGCAGGAGATGTTGCTGCAAAGTATTTCCCGTAATGAAGAGGGCGGCCATAATATTTTTATGGTGGGGGATGTAAAGCAGAGCATTTATCGATTCCGTTTGGCCAACCCGGACCTGTTTATGAGAAAATATTATAGTTATAGTAAAGAGTCCGGAGATGAGAGACGTATTGATTTGCACAAGAATTTCCGAAGCCGCAGGGAAGTGGTGGATTTTGTTAATTGGATTTTTCAAAGAACTATGCGTCCGGAGTTTGGCGGCGTTATTTATGATGAGGATGCCCGGCTGGTGCTGGGAGCGGAATATTATCCGGAAGCCTCAGATATGGAGCCGGAAATTCTCTTGATTGATAAGGGCGACGAAGTGATTAAAGAAGAAGGAGTTCCGGATTTTGATCGGGAATTGGAAGCTCGATTAATTGGCAAGCGCATTCTGGAATTGACAAAAACAGAGTCTGTCATGATGGGGCAGACCATGAGAAAAGCCCGTTATTCGGACTGTGTTATTTTGCTACGCTCTCTTAGCGGATATGGAGAAATTATGCTTCGGGTGCTGCAGTCTATGGGCATTCCGGCTTGCGTTACCAGCAGAACCGGCTATTTCTCAGCACCGGAGGTTGTGACCCTTCTAAATGTCCTGAAAATTTGTGATAATCCTAGACAGGATCTTCCTTTGACGGCGGTTCTTCGCTCACCGGTTCTTGGCCTTTCAGCAGAGGAATTGGCGGAAATACGCAAAAGTTTTGGACAGGGAGACATGTATGAAAGCTGTCGGGCCTATGGAGAATCAGGGAGAGATGAGGAGCTCAAAAGTAAATTAAAGCAATTTTTGGAATTTTTAAGTAAAATACAAAAAATGTCCAGCTACACGCCGATTCATCAGCTGATTACCATGATATTGGAGGAGACAGGCTACGGAAATCTGGCAAGGGCCATGCCGGCGGGGGATCAAAGATCAGCCAATCTTATGATGCTTGTGGAAAAAGCAAAAGAATATGAGAGTGGTAGCTTCCATGGACTTTTTAACTTCATTCGCTATATTGAAAAACTGAACACCTATGAGATTGATTTTGGAGAGGCCAACATTTCTTCAGAGCAGGATGATACGGTTCGGATTATGACCATTCACAAGAGTAAGGGTCTGGAATTTCCTATTGTATTTCTAGCTGGCCTGGGGAAAATGTTTAATCAAAGAGAATTGAATGATTCTGTCCTGGTTCATCCTGATCTGGGAGTGGCTCCGGAATGTGTGGACCCTGATAGAAGAATCTGCAGCAGCACGCTATTTCGGCAGATGATGCGAAGAAAACTGAAAATAGAAAATCTGAGTGAGGAATTGAGAGTTCTTTATGTAGCCTTGACCAGAGCAAAAGAAAAATTGATTCTCACAGGCTGTGGGGATCGAATGGAGAAACGCTTGGAAGCGGCGGAGAATTTCACTTCCTATGGGGAGGAGCAGCTTCCCAGCTATATTATGACGGATGGAAGGGATTATCTCAGCTGGATTCTTCCGGCACTTGCAGGAAGTCCCTATAAGACTCGGGTGGTATCAGCCCAGGAATTGCTTGTGGATGAGACAAGACGTCAGTTGGGACAGGAAAGTAATAAATATTTTCTTCAGAATTTGAATCGGGATGAGATTTATGATAAAGAGCTACGAGAGATTATCGAAGGCCGTTTTTCTTACAGCTATCCTATGAAAGGGCAGACAGGAATTCCTGTGAAGGTGACGGTTTCTGAATTGAAAAAAGAGTCCCTTTCGGAATCTCAGGAATATCCGGGAGAAGAATTGTATCCTGAGGAAGAGGTGCATTTTGAGAAAGAAGAATACCCAGAAGCGGATATGATTCCCATTATTCCGGAATTTATAAAAAAGAAGGAGGAAGCTGCCCTGGCTGCTGAGCGGGGAACCGCCTACCATAGGGTTATGGAAAAGTGGGATTATAGCAGAGTGGCTGCAAGCTTTGCTCAGGTGAAAGATATTTTGGATGAAATGAGAGACAGGGAATTGTTAAGCGATCGGCAGCGGCAATGTGTGTACCCTGACGATTTTCTGAAATTTCTTGCCAGTTCCATTGGGCAGAGAATGCAGGCGGCAGCTCAAAGAGGAGATTTGATTCGAGAGCAGCCCTTTACCATGGCAATTGATGCCTCCAGAAGAGATCCAGGTTTATCTGATGAAGATGAGATCTTAGTGCAGGGAATCATCGATGCCTTCTTTTTTGAGGAGGATGGTATCGTTCTTGTGGATTATAAGACAGATCGTGTCAGGGATGGTGGACAACTAATGAAAAGATATCAAAAACAGTTGGATTATTATGCCGAGGCCATCACAAGAACGACCGGGAAACCAGTAAAGGAGAAGCTGATTTATTCCTTTGCCTTAGGCTGTGAGATAAGCTGCGGGTAAAGAAAAGACATTGTTAGCTTGGCCTTGATCTAAAGAATCAACCGAGGGGGATTTTGTTTGAATAAAAATATTATTACAAAAAATAGAAAAAATTTGCAAAATAAGTATTGACAGAACCCTCTCGGCGAAGTATTATAATTACAGTATAATTCCATATGGCGTAGTGAGTGCTTCAGAAAATCGTTCTGTTGAAAGAGGGAATTAGGTGTGAATCCTAAGCGATCCGGTCACTGTGATTAGGGAGCGAGACTTCGGAATCCCATTGTACAAAGGTATGAGAAGGGGAAGTTGAGTGATGATCTATAAGTCAGGAAACCTGCTTATTGCGATAGGTTGAAAACTTCCGTGCAAAGTTTAACATCCTGTTTGTCAGCCGCACTGACAAACAAGTGTCTGCTTTTATGGAAGCAGGCATTTTTGCTTTATAGCAATTATATGGAATGCCAAGATGAATTTAATGGCAAAGCAACCTGCCAATAGAATTATACAAAATTAAACGGCAGGATGAATACTCCGGCTTGAAAGACTGTCTAAATTGATTTTATTTTCCTCCGCAACTGAAATAATCTCAATGTTTCCTCTTAGCCAGGCTTTTGCTCGTGATTGTGCCGGAGTAGCCTCATCCGTTTCCTTATCGAAGAACTGCTGAAGTGGTTCTTTTTTTCATGTCTAGAATGTTTTTCCCCTTTGATGTAAAATACTGATAACTATTCAAAATAAGCTATGAATATAAGAAATAAAAGGCAAGGAGAAGTGTATGTTATCGAAATTTAGTGTAAAAAAACCATATACAGTGCTTGTCGGGGTGATTGCTGTTTTAATTCTGGGTTATGTGTCCTTTACCAAAATGACAACGGACTTATTGCCGGATATTAACCTCCCCTACGCCATTGTATTGACCTCCTATCCTGGGGCCAGCCCCTCGGAAGTGGAGGAGGAGATTACGGTTCCCGTGGAAGAGGCTATGGCTACTGTAAGTAATGTGGAGACGGTGCAATCGGTTTCCCAGGAAAATATGTCTATGGTCATTCTTCAATTTTCCCAGTCTACGGACATGGATTCTGCCAGTCAGGAAATGCGGGAAAATCTGGACATGATTGATTCTCAGTGGAGTGACAGTGTGGTCAGTCCCATGATTATGAAACTGAATCCTAACATGATGCCGGTTATGGTGGCGGCAGTTGACAAAGAAGGCTTGGACAGCATTGAGGTGTCCGATTATGCTGAGGATGAGATCGTACCAAAACTGGAAAGTATTGAAGGGGTGGCATCCGTCAGCAGTTCTGGAAATGTGGAGGAGAGCATTGAAGTTGTCCTGGATGAGGATAAGATAAAAGAGGTTAATGAAAAGGTAGAAGATGCGGTTTTAGATGAATTCACAAAAGCGCAAAAGAAATTGGATGATGCTCAGGAGGAACTGGACAAATCCAGTCAAAAGCTGCAGGATTCCAAGGAGGAGCTGGCCAGTGGACAGACAGAACTGGATGCCGGAAAAGAACAGCTTTTAAACCAGTTGCCTCAGGCACAGAGTCAGTTGGATTCTGCTAAAGAGGAACTCTTATCGAATAAGAGTGATTTGGAGGACAGCCTGACTCTTATCAATGGCACTTTGACAGTGTTAGATTCTTCTCTGGAAGATGGAGGTCTTCTGGATCAGGCCCAAGATCAGTTAAATCAGGCTTTGACGGCATTGGATCTTGATAATAGCAGCCATCAGCTGCAGGAACAGAAAAATGAGTTGGAAAATCAGATTCAGGGATGGCAGCAGGAGTTGGAAGACGCCACAAATCAAATGCAGAATCTGCCAGATGGAGATGCCAAAAGCCAGCTGGAAGAGTTGGTGGGACAATTAGGCGATTATATCAGCCAGGCCCAGTCTGCTATAGAGCAGATTGATAGTCAATTAGACAGCTTGACCCAAAGCAGCCAGCAATTGCAGGGACAGCAGTCTTCTTTGGATCAAACCAGAGAGGAATTGGAGAGCCAGCGGCAGGAATTAAATGGGTCTAAGTCTACGCTGGAATCCTATCTTAGCCAGATCGAGACAGGTGAATTGACCTTGAATAGTGCCATCAGTCAATTAAATCAGCAGCAACTGTCTGCTACTATTGAGATGGCCAATGCCCAAACCCAAGTGCTTCTGGGACAAGCCCAGATTCAACAGGGGGAAACCCAGTTAGAGTCTGGAAAAGAGGAAGTAGAAAGTGGGCAAAAGCAATTAGATGAACAGAAGGATCAGGCGGTAGCGGCTGCGGATCTTACAAGCAAACTGACGGTGGATACTATTTCTCAGATTCTGACGGCTCAGAATTTTAGTATGCCTGCAGGCTATATTACAGAGGGAGACAATCGCTATCTGGTTCGGGTTGGTGATAAATTCAGCAGTTTAAAGGAACTGCAGGACCTGGTTTTGTTGGATCTGGGACTTGATGGTGTGGATCCCATAAAATTATCTGATGTAGCAAAAGTAGAAAAAACCAATAATTCTTCGGAAGTGTATGCGTCTGTAAATGGGGAACCTGGCGTTCTTTTGACCATGCAAAAGCAGACAGGTTATGCTACCAGTCAGGTATCCAAATCCATCAAGGAATATTTTGAAAGTGCAGAAGAGGGAGATGATGCACCGAATTTCACTATTTTGATGGATCAGGGCATTTATATTGATGAGGTGGTAAATGCAGTATTACAGAATATCCTGTATGGAGCCATTCTGGCAATTATCGTTCTCTATCTCTTCTTGCATGATTTCCGGCCTACCTTAATTGTGGCCTGCTCCATTCCTATCAGCGTGGTTACGGCCTTGATATGTATGTATTTCACGGGAATTACCCTTAATATTATTTCCTTGTCCGGCTTAGCTCTGGGCGTAGGAATGTTGGTGGATAATTCCATCGTGGTTATTGAAAATATTTATCGATTGCGGGCTTTGGGATATTCCAGAAAAAAAGCGGCAATCAAAGGAGCGGGACAGGTTGGAGGCGCAATTATCGCTTCTACATTGACAACAATTGGCGTATTTCTTCCTATCGTCTTTACGGAAGGAATTACGAGACAGTTGTTTGTAGATATGGGCCTTACCATTGCCTTCTCACTTTTGGCCAGCCTATTTATCGCCATGACCCTGGTACCCAGCATGTCCTATGGCATGTTGAGAAAGCCAAAAGAAGTAAGTCATCCTATCTTTGATCGTTTGATTGCAGCTTATGAAAAGGTTATGGTTTACGTACTGCGATTTAAACCGGTAACCCTTTTAGCTGTGCTGGCTTTGTTGCTGCTTAGTGCCTGGCTGTGTATTTCCAGAGGATTTATCTATTTCCCCGATATGGAAAGTACACAGGCAACGGTAACCTTAAATATGCCGGATGGAGCCAAGATGGAAGAAAGTTCAGCAACAGCTGATGAGGCCATAGAAAAACTTCAGGATATTTCTGATGTAGAATCCATTGGCGCCATGGCCGGATCAGGAAGCGGTTTGTCTATGCTGGGAATTAGCACAGCTTCTTCCTCCTCTAGTGCGGATACGGTGACCATGTATCTGACTTTGAAGGATGATAAGGAACTTTCCAATCAGGAATTGGAAGAGGAAATTATAAATAGAACCAAGGATTTAAATTGTGAGGTAGAGGTTTCTACTTCTTCCATGGACATGTCTTCCCTTACCGGAAGCGGTGTAGAGGTGCAGATCAAGGGTAAAGATCTGGACACTTTGCAGGAAATTGCAGGAGATGTGGCTAAAATTGTCAAGAAAGTGCCAGGCTGTGAGAATATTTCCGATGGATTGGAAACGGCAGAAAATGAGGCACGTATCGTGGTGGATAAGGATAAGGCCTCCAAATATAATTTGACTGTAGCCCAGGTTTACAAGCAGATTGCTGCTAAAATATCTTCTTCAAGTTCCGTGACCAGTCTGGAGACCGATACCAAGGACTATGATGTAGATGTTATGGATGAGGGCAGTGAAAGCTATAGCAGAGATGACATCAAAAAAATGAAATTGACCTATACGGATAATGAAGGAAATTCTAAGAAGGTGGCTTTGAAGAAAGTAGCGGATTTTGCAGATGCTACAGGCCTTACTTCTATTTCCCGAGAGGGTCAAAGCCGCTATATTAGCGTAACAGCTGACGTGGGGGACGACTACAATGTAACCAAGGTGTCCAACAAGGTAGAGAAAGCCCTAGAATCCTATTCCCTTCCTGAGGGATATACCATGAAAATGACGGGAGAAAATGAAACCATCATGGATGCCATGACCCAGCTTATGCAGATGCTTTTGTTGGCGGTGATCCTTATTTACCTGATTATGGTGGCCCAGTTTCAGTCTTTGCTGTCGCCCTTTATTGTTATGTTTACGATTCCTCTGGCTTTTACCGGAGGATTTCTGGGACTTCTACTCTCCGGACAGGAATTTAGCATTATTGCCATGATTGGATTTATTATGCTGTCCGGTATTATTGTAAATAATGGTATTGTTCTGGTGGATTATATTAATCAGCTGCGAGAGAGTGGTATGCCCAAAAGAGAAGCGATTATCGAAGCAGGAAAAACCAGAATGCGTCCCATTATGATGACGGCTCTAACAACCATTCTAGGTTTAACGACGATGGCCTTGGGCATCGGTACAGGTGCGGATATGATGCAGGGCATGGCTGTGGTAACAATCGGTGGTTTGATCTATGGAACCTTTTTAACACTCTTTGTGGTGCCATGTATTTATGACCTTTTGAACCGCAAAGAATCCCCTAAGATGCTTGACAAAGGGGAAAAAGGTGATTATGATTAAAACATTATAGGAAAAGTTATGATGAAGAGGAGTATGTTTTCACACCCTGCAAAGAGAGTGAGGCCATGGCTGAAAGCCCCGCCGGAAGGAGAAAGCAGAAGGTAGCTTCGGAACTGGCTGGCTGAGAGTGATTGTAGGTCAGCACGCCCTGTCCCCGTTAAAGGACCTAAAGATTCTTGCATTGCAGGAAAATAAAGGTGGTACCGCGGATGATATTTCGCCCTTTGCACGAAAGCTGCAGAGGGCGTTTTTACATTAATGTATTAAAGGAGATTTTGACAAATGAGTAAAGAACTTGCAAAAGTTTATGACCCAAAAAGTATGGAGGACCGGATCTACCAGAACTGGTTGGACCATGGATATTTCCACGCTAAGGTAAATCCTGATAAAAAACCATTTACCATTGTTATGCCCCCACCAAATGTTACAGGACAGCTGCATATGGGTCATGCCCTGGACAACACCATGCAGGATATCCTGATTCGTTTTAAGAGAATGCAGGGTTACGAAGCTCTTTGGCAGCCGGGTACCGACCATGCAGCCATTGCTACAGAGGTAAAGGTTATTGAAAAACTGAAAGAGCAGGGAATTGATAAAAATGATATCGGACGTGAGGAGTTCCTTAAGCATGCGTGGGCATGGAAAGAAGAATATGGTTCACGTATCATTAATCAGCTGAAAAAGCTGGGTTCTTCTGCAGACTGGGAGAGAGAACGTTTCACCATGGACGAGGGATGTTCCAAGGCTGTTGAAGAGGTATTTCTTAATCTCTATAAGAAAGGCTATATCTACAAGGGCTCAAGAATTATTAACTGGTGTCCTGTGTGTCAGACCTCCATTTCTGATGCAGAGGTAGAGCATGTAGAGCAGACCGGACATTTCTGGCATATCCTCTATCCAGTGGTAGGAGAGGAAGGCAGATTTGTGGAGATTGCAACCACACGTCCTGAGACTTTGCTGGGAGATACTGCAGTGGCAGTAAATCCGAATGATGAGCGTTATAAGGATATTGTAGGAAAGACCTTGAAGCTGCCTTTGACAGATCGGGAAATTCCTGTTATTGCTGATGAGTATGTAGATATGGAATTTGGAACCGGCTGCGTAAAGATTACACCGGCTCATGATCCTAACGACTTTGAGGTAGGCAAGCGCCATAATCTGGAAGAAATCAATATTCTTAATGATGATGCTACCATTAATGAAAAAGGTGGCAAATATGCCGGCATGGATCGCTACGAAGCCAGAAAGGCTATGGTGGAGGATCTTGATAAACTGGGTCTTTTGAAAAAGGTGGTAGAGCACGTACATAATGTAGGTACTCATGATAGATGTAAGACCACAGTAGAGCCTATGATTAAGCCCCAATGGTTTGTGCGCATGAAGGAAATGGCTGAGAAAGCTATTGAAGTGGTTAAGACAGATGACTTAAACTTCGTGCCTGAGCGATTTGATAAGACATATTTACATTGGCTGGAGAATATTCGCGATTGGTGTATTTCCAGACAACTGTGGTGGGGACATAGAATCCCGGCTTACTACTGTGATGATTGTGGTGAGGTTGTTGTAGCTAAGGCTATGCCTGACAAGTGTCCGAAGTGTGGATGCAGCCATCTGACTCAGGATGAGGATACTTTGGATACCTGGTTCTCCTCTGCTCTGTGGCCTTTCTCTACATTGGGATGGCCGGAGAAAACTCCAGAGCTTGAATATTTCTATCCCACCAATGTTTTGGTAACTGGATATGATATTATTTTCTTCTGGGTTATCCGTATGGTCTTCTCTGGTTTGGAGCAAACAGGAAAGGCACCTTTTAAACATGTGTTGATTCATGGTCTGGTAAGAGATTCTCAGGGACGCAAGATGAGTAAATCCCTTGGAAACGGTATTGATCCTCTTGAGGTGATTGAGCAGTATGGTGCAGATGCTTTGCGTCTGACCTTGATTACAGGTAATGCACCGGGCAATGACATGCGTTTCTACTGGGAGCGTGTAGAGGCTAGCCGTAACTTTGCCAATAAGATTTGGAATGCATCACGTTTTATCATGATGAATCTGGAAGGAGAGATTACAGAGCCTTCCGCTGATCAGCTGGAAACAGCAGATCGTTGGATCCTCTCTCGTTTAAATGATGTCATTCGCGAAGTTACAGATAATATGGAGAGCTTTGAGCTGGGTATTGCAGTATCCAAGATCCAGGATTTCCTTTGGGATGAGTTCTGTGATTGGTATATTGAAATTGCAAAACAGAGAATTTGGGCAAAAGAGGAGAATCCGGTAGCGGCTAATGCAGCTCTCTGGACTTTACGCACTGTTCTCACTGATGCATTGAAATTGCTGCATCCTTATATGCCTTTTATTACAGAGGAGATTTTCTGTACTCTTCATCCGGAAGAGGAAAGCATTATGATTTCTCAGTGGCCGGGGTATAAAGAAGAACGTTCTTATCCGGAAGATGAGAAAATCATTGGCAGCATAAAGGATATTGTAAAGGGTGTACGTAACTGCCGTGCAGAAATGAATGTTCCACCTAGCAAGAAGATTCATGTGTTTGTTGTTTCAGATCAGGCAGATCTGCGTGAAAAATTGCAGAATCAGGAAAATATGGCTATGAAGCTTCTGGCATCTGATAATTTCCAGGTGCAGGCAGACAAGACGGGAATCGGTGAAGATGCGATTTCTATCGTGGTACCAGCTTGTGTAGTCTATGTACCATTGGATGATCTGGTAGACAGAGAGAAAGAAAAAGAACGTCTCCAGAAGGAAGAGAAACGTCTGGAAGGTGAACTTAAGAGAGTTAACTCCATGCTGAGCAATGAAAAGTTCCTCAGCAAGGCTCCAGAGGCTAAGGTAGCCGAAGAAAGAGCTAAACTTGAGAAATATACTCAGATGATGGATCAGGTAAAAGAAAGGTTGAGTCAGCTTTAAAAAATGAAAAAAGTTAAGGTCAACAGGGGGAAAGTGATTGAGATATGCAACAGGATTTCACTGCCTTTGCAGTTCCTGGGTGCATGTGTCTTGTATCTGGTTATGGAAAGCATCTGTCGGCATTCGCTGTTTGAGGCAGTGAATTATATGATTGAGAGCAGGTTGGTATTCTTGTATAATGCCTTCTTGATCTTTGTTACGACATTGCTGGTCTATCTGACACGCCGAAGAATTTTTGCAAGAATTCTCATTGGAATCTTCTGGCTTCTTTTGGCGACAATCAACGGAGTTGTCCTTCTTTTCAGGGTGACCCCTTTTACGGGGCCAGACCTGAAGCTGTTAACGGATGCACTGAAGGTAATGAATAAGTATCTGTCAGTGTTTATGGTGGTTTTGATACTTGCAGGATTGGCCTTGCTGCTTTTACTCTTGATTGTTTTGGCTGTTAAGGCTCCCAAGTATCAGGGCAAAATGCATTACAAGTTCAATATTCTTCTGCTGATTGTGGGTTGTGTATCATTTGTTTTTCTGACAAATTTTGCCATTAAGCAGAGAGTATTATCTACCTATTTTGGCAATATTGCATTTGCCTATGAAGATTATGGTTTCCCTTATTGCCTTGGAACTACCTTCCTGAATACAGGAATTGACAGTCCCAATGGCTATAGTGAGGAACTGATGAAGGAAATTGTATCCAGCACACAGTCGGAACCTACACAGCAGGTAACCGATCAGCCGGTGAATATTATTTTCCTTCAGCTGGAGTCCTTCTTTGATCCGGAAGAAGTAGAATATCTGGAACTGTCACAGGATCCGATTCCCAATTTCCGAAAACTAATGAAGGAGTATTCCTCTGGCTACTACAAGGTGCCTTCTGTGGGTGCAGGAACGGCAAATACAGAGTTTGAAACAATCACAGGTATGAGCCTCCATTATTTTGGACCGGGAGAGTATCCTTACAAGTCAATCCTTAAGGAAAAAACCTGTGAGAGTGCACCTTTTGTTTTGGAGGGCTTGGGTTATAAGACCCATGCAATTCATAATAACGAAGCAAATTTCTATGGAAGAAGAACGATTTTCCCGAATCTTGGTTTTCAAAGTTTTACTTCTGAAGAGTATATGCCAGATACTTCCGATACTACAGAGACCGGTTGGATCAAAGACCATATTCTGACGGATGAAATTATGAAATGCCTGGAGAGCACAGATGATCCGGACTATATTTATACAATTTCAGTTCAGGGTCATGGAGAGTATCCTACAGAACCTACCATCGAGGATCCTGTGATTACAGTAGATGGTGCCGGAGATAAGAATTATGCTTGGGAATATTATGTAAATCAGATTTATGAGATGGATCAATTCATTAAAGAATTGACTGATACCCTTGCAGAGTATGATGAGCCGGTTGTGCTGGTTATGTATGGAGATCATTTGCCTACCATGGGACTGACCGCAGAGGATGTGAAGAATCGTTATGTATTCCAGACAGAGTATGTAATCTGGGATAATTTTGGCCTTGAGAAGAAAGATGAGAATCTGGCGGCTTATCAGATGGCAGCTGAGGTAATGGACCGGGTTGGCATTCACGAAGGTACCATATTCAAATATCATCAGACCAGAAGAAAAACCCAAAACTACCAGACAGATCTGGAGGCTTTGCAATATGATATCCTTTATGGAGATCAGTATGTATATCAAGGCCAGAATCCTTTCTATGCTACAGATATGACCATGGGTGTGGAAGAGATTACCTTAGATCGTGTAGAGAAGGTTTCTGATGGCATTTATATGGTTTACGGAGATAATTTTACCTCCTATAGCCGATTAGAAATTAATAAGAAAATTGTTGATGAGACAGAATTTATTTCTACAAATCAGTTATTGGTGAAAGATGTAGAAATCGAAGATGGCGATTCCCTGACGGTGGCACAAAAATCAGCCAGCAAGACGGGACGTGTGTTGTCGAGAACAGATGCGATTCGTTATAAAGAAACCTCAGATAGCACTACGGAGGATACTAGCACAGAAGACAGTAGTACCTCGGATAGCGCTGCGGAAGGTGCTAGCACAGACGAGAGCAGTACAGAAGACAGCACTACGGAGAATAACTAATAGCTCGTCTGCTGACGCAAGGACAACAGAGGCACAGTGAATCTTGGAGGGATAAACTTGAATTACAATGAGGCTGTTTCCTATATAGAGGGAATTGGAAAATTCGCAATACGTGAGCCTTTAAAACATGCAATGGCCCTGTTGGCCCGTTTTGACAATCCACAGAATAGCCTGAAGGTGGTCCACACTGCTGGAACAAATGGAAAAGGAAGCGTTTGTGCTTATTTGGATTCCATGTTCCGAGCTGGTGGCTACCGCTGCGGTTTGTTTACATCTCCTCATTTGGTGAAAATCAATGAGAGATTTCGAATTAATGGGGAAATGATCAGCGATGAAGATTTTCTGAAATACTTTCTAATGATTAAAGATGTTTTGGAAGATTTTATGGCGGAAGGCTGGGAACATCCCAGTTATTTCGAGATTTTGTGTGTGATGGCAATGCTCTATTATAGAGATCAGAAGGTGGATTATGTAATTCTGGAGACTGGTCTGGGAGGAAAATTGGATGCCACTAACACGGTGGCAAAACCTCTGGCCAGTGTGATTACCTCCATTAGTTTGGATCATACGGAGATTCTGGGAGATACGATTGAAAAAATCGCAGGAGAGAAGGCTGGTATTATTAAGGCTGGAGTTCCTGTAATCTTTGATGCTAGCTTGGCTGCTGTTGCTGGAGTGATTGAGAAAAGAGCGAAGGAATTAGGAAGTCCATGCTATGGCCTTACACCAGAGCGGTGCAAGATTTTGGAAAATACTCCGGAGGGCATTCGCTTTTCTTTCAGTGGCGAAAGCGGAGAGGAGCAGCTGTCCATTCCCTATGTGGCGGCTTATCAAATGATGAATGCATCATTGGCCTATTTTACAATGAAAATTCTGAAAGATGAGCATGGAATTTCTGATGAGCATTTAAAGATGGGAATCGCCAATACCCATTGGGAAGGACGTATGGAGACCATTCTTCCAGGGGTGATTGTGGATGGCGCCCACAATGAAGACGGAGTACGGCGGTTTATAGAAACCGCTGTACATTTTAAGAAAAATTATAGGATCAGCATCCTTTTTTCTGCTGTGGCAGATAAAAAGCATGAGAAAATGATCCAGACTATTTGTGAAGAAATCCAGCCAGATGCTGTGGTTGCAACACAAATTTGGGGAGAGAGAATTGTACCGGCAGCGCAGCTGGCCGATGAATTTAGGAGATATGGAGCGGAGAATGTGCTTGTGGAAGAAGATATTCATCAGGCGTTTTCCAAGGCTCTGGAAATAAGGGGAGACGGAATGCTTTTCTGTGTAGGATCCCTATACCTTGTTGGTGAAATAAAAAGATGCATGTGACTACAGACGTATGAGGAATTTACAAGATGATCAATTATGAAGAAGAGTTGAAAAAGTTCAAACCAAGTCTTGACGTTGATGAGGTGGAGAGCGCGGTTTATAGCCAGGATCTCACAGATGTTATTGATATTCTTAAAGAAATGTTGGATGAAAGTCAGAGAAATAATAGCCAGAAAACAGGACGGACGATGTAATGCAGATGAATTGTATAAAGTGTGGTGCACCATTGGGAAGTTCTCCTGTCTGCAGTAATTGCGGATTTGAGGTGGTGACCCAGAAGAAAGTATATCTGCTTTCCAATCTGTATTACAATCGTGGTCTGGAGAAGGCAGAAATCCGGGATTTATCCGGAGCTATTGATATGCTGCAGCGCAGCCTTAAATTTAATAAAAGAAATATTGACGCTAGAAATCTATTAGGTTTGGTTTATTTTGAAACAGGAGAGGCAGTTTCAGCCTTGAGCGAATGGGTAATCAGCAACAATATTCAGCCAGATGACAATATTGCGGCCAGCTATATTCGCAAGCTTCAGAGCAATGCCAATAAACTGGATGTGATTAACCAAACCATTAAAAAATATAATGAAGCTCTTCACTGCTGTCGTACAGGCAGTCAGGATGTGGCTATGATTCAGTTAAAAAAAGTATTGTCTCAAAATCCTAAGCTAATTAAGGCCTATCATCTTCTGGCCTTGATCCATCTGGATCGCAAGGAATATGAGAAAGCCAGAAGAATATTGAAAAAGGCAGCTAAGATTGACAAGACAAATGCAAGTACATTGCGTTTTTTGAAAGAAGTAGATGAGCAGACCGGTACTAAGACGAATTTGGATTCCCGGTGGAGTTTCCGTAAAAAGAATGGAGAGGATTTGACCAGTCCTACGGTGCCGGCAGATTATTCCATCATCCCTCCGGCTTTCCGGGAAAGTTCTATGTTTTCTACAGTGCTGAATTTGGGATTTGGCTTAGTTGTGGGTGCACTGGTTGTAGGATTTTTAGTTATTCCCGCAAGAACAAGAGCAATTAACAGAGAAACCAGTGAAAAGGTTTCTCGTTATTCCAGTACCATGGCCAGTCAGTCTACGGAAATTAGCAATCTGAAGGCGAAGATTAAGAAGTCAAAGAAGACAGTAAGCTCTGCGGAAAATCAGATTGATGAAGCGGAGACCAAGGTTTCCAGCTATGAGAACCTTATGAAGGCTTGGAATGCTTATCAAAATGAAAATTATGACAATGCGGCAAATGCCATGGAGGAAGTGCAGTCTGATGATCTTTCCGTAGAGGCAAAAGCTATTTATGATGACATTCTTGCTAATATAAAATCCACTATGTTTAGCAATTATAAGGAGTCGGGTATTTCTTCCTATACGAATCAGGATTATGCCACAGCCAGCGCCCAGTTGGCCAAGGCGATAGAGCTGGATGATACAGATTATATTGCTTTGAATTATTTAGCTCATGCATATCGTTTGAATAATGATACGGATAAAGCCATTGAAATCTTCCAGAAGATTATCAGCCAATTTCCGGATACTAAGAGAGCAACGGAAGCCCAGTCTTATATTGATGCCATTAATAACGGCACAGAGATTGGAGATGTGGATCCTTCGGTAGATCCGGAAGCATCATCGGAAAGCGATGATGAAGACTCATCCGATGACAGTTCCTATAGCTCGTCAGATGATTCGGATGATGATTCCTATGATGATTCCTACGATGATTCTTATGATGACTCTTATGACGATTCGGATGATAACTCAGATTCTTATGATTCTGATTCCTATGATGATTCTTATGACGACTCTTATGATTCTGAGGAATAAAATGGAATCGGATATCTATATAGTTGAGGGAGAGCAGAAAATAAATGGATACTAATAATTTATATGCAAAGTTGTGTGCTTGCGTCGGTGAAGAAAATGTAAAAGTGGATGAGCCTATGAAGGCTCATACCACCTTTCGAATTGGCGGACCGGCTGATTATTTCGTCATGCCCTCCGATAGGGAATCAGTAAAAAAAGCGATCGATGTTTGTAAAGAAGCGGATGTTGCCTGGTATGTCGTTGGCAATGGCAGTAATCTTCTGGTGGGAGATAAGGGCTATCGTGGCGTCATCATTCAAATCGGAAGAAATCTGTCCGATATAGAGGTTGTTGGTGATAAAATCCGGGTACAGGCGGGTGCTATGTTATCAAAGACTGGTGCAATGGCTTTGGAAGCGGAATTAACGGGAATGGAATTTGCTTCGGGAATTCCTGGC
>CAVBGA010000154.1:0-2066 GCA_963594675.1 Lachnospiraceae bacterium | reverse complement strand
TTCAAATGATTAAGCAATATAAGTTATTAACACCAGGACCACTTACAACAACAGACAGTGTAAAGCAGGAGATGCTTTTTGATCATTGTACTTGGGATGATGATTATAAAGAGATTACGCAGCGTATCCGCAAGGGACTTTTGAAACTTGGCCATGTGGAAGAACCGGAATACACAGCGGTTCTTATGCAGGGAAGCGGAAGCTTTGGTGTAGAATCTGTTTTGACCAGTATTTTAAAGCGGGAAGACAAGGTTCTGATTGCTGCAAACGGTGCTTACGGTCTCCGTATGGCAGATATTTGCCAGCATGCAGGTGTGAACTATGTTGTTTATAAAGAGGCAAACAATAAACAGCCTCAGGCAGAGGTGATTCAGGATATGCTGAAAAAAGATCCTATGATCACACATATTGCTATGGTACACAGTGAGACAACCAGCGGTATTTTAAATAATATTGAAGTTGTAGGAAATGTGGCAAAGTCAGAAGGAAAAACCTTTATTGTAGATGCTATGTCCAGCTTTGGTGGAGTAGATATTCCGATGAAGGAGTGGAATATTGATTTCTTAATTTCCAGTGCAAATAAGTGCATTCAGGGTGTGCCAGGATTTTCTTTTATCATTGCAAATAGAGAAAAACTGGTAGAAAGCGAAGGGACAGCCCGTTCCTTAGCATTGGATCTTTATGATCAGTGGAAGGGCATGGAAGAAGGCAATGGCAAATGGCGTTTTACTTCTCCGACTCATGTAGTTTTAGCTTTTGCAAAGGCTATGGAAGAACTGGAAGCAGAAGGCGGTATTCCAGCAAGACATGCCCGTTATGCGGAAAATCAGAAGCTTTTAGCAGAGAGACTTGGAGCACTTGGATTTAAGCCGTATCTCGATCCGTCTGTTCAGGGCCCTATCATCACTACTTTCTTTTATCCGGAAGGAGCAAGCTTCACTTTCCAACAGATGTATGAATACATCAAGGAAAGAGGCTATGTGCTTTATCCGGGTAAGGTAATGGAAGCAGATACCTTCCGCGTTGGTAATATCGGAGAGATTTATCTGGATGATATTGAAAAACTGGCAGTCATTTTGGCTGAGTTTTTGAAGGAGGTAGAGGCATGAAGACAAAACTTGTGATTCTGGATTGGGCAGGAACATCAGTGGATTATGGTTGCTTTGCACCAGTAAATGCATTTGCGCTGGCTTTTCAGTCTGTAGGTCTTGAACCCACAGTAGATGAGATTCGTGAGCCGATGGGCATGTTGAAGAGAGATCATATACGTATGATGCTTTCTATGGACAGACTGAAGGCACAGTGGGTGGAAAAATACGGAAGCGAGCCGGATGATGCAGCAGTAGAGAAAATTTATGGTGTGTTTGAGGATTCTTTAATGAAGAGCCTTAATGATTATGCGGCACCAAAGCCAGGAACTTTGGAGGCAGTGGCCAAGCTTCGTGAGATGGGAATTCATATCGGCTCTACAACAGGTTACACTGATGCTATGATGGAAGTAGTAACAAATGGAGCCAGAGAGCAGGGATATGAGCCGGATGCCTGGTTTTCCCCGGATGCAGTAGAGGGGATGGGCCGTCCTTATCCGTATATGATTTATGAGAATATGCGCCATTTCCAGATAGCTTCTACAGAGGAAGTAATCAAGGTGGGAGATACTGTTTCCGATATCAAGGAAGGAAAAAATGCCGGGGTGAAATCCCTCGGGGTATTAGAGGGCAGCAGTGCTCTTGGACTTTCTCAGGAAGAGTATGAGGCTTTGTCTCTCACTGAAAAGGAATCTGTATTGGACAAAGCAAGAAAGAAACTACTAATGGCTGGAGCGGATGCAGTGCTTCTGAATCTCGAGGAGCTTCCAGGCTGGATTGAAGAAAATGAAAGAAGTCTGTGAAGCGACAGCAGTCTATTTGAAAAATCACAAAATTACGACTAAATTATAAAAATCACTTGACCTGGAACTAACTTCAGGGGTTAAGCTGTATTCAGCGAGGTGATTAAAATGAATAAAGATGTAATGCTTGTGACCGGAGCCGGTCAGATTTCCATGGCAATTGCCAGACGTATGG
>CAVBGA010000153.1:0-2195 GCA_963594675.1 Lachnospiraceae bacterium | reverse complement strand
GGCCATGGATCGGCATCAGTTGATCCCAGATCCTGATGTAGATCAGATATTAGCAGTGGAAAAAGAAACCAGAGAATGGATTGAAAGCAGGTGGTAGATTGAGTATTATTATCGCGATCATTATCTTCAGTATTATGATTCTGTTTCATGAGTTTGGCCATTTTTTGTTTGCGAAAAAAAATGGAATTGTCGTAGAAGAATTTTCCCTGGGTATGGGACCTAAGCTAATTAGTATAGAAAGGGGAGGGACAAAATATTGTTGGAAATTACTTCCCTTTGGTGGTTCCTGTATGATGAAAGGGGAAGATGGGGATGATAATGAGGACGGTTCTTTTAATCATGCCTCGGTATGGGGAAGAATCTGTGTTGTGGCAGCCGGCCCGGTTTTTAACTTTATCCTTGCCTTTGTTGCAGCTGTGGTGATCGTAGCTGTCATGGGTACGGATAAACCCTATGTTACGGAATTTGCAGAGAATGCACCGGCAGAAGAGGCAGGATTACAAGTAGGAGATGAGATTACATCCATTAACGGTTATCATGTAAAGATTGGCCGTGATCTCTATATGTATCAGACCTTGGATGGACTGGATGGCAATCCCATTACGATTAGCTATATCAGAGATGGAAAGAAAGGTGTGATTACTTACCAACCGGAAAGGGAAGAACGTTATATGCTAGGCTTTAATTATTCAGCAGATGATGAGAAGGCGGTAATTTCTTCTGTGTCTGTGAATATGCCTATGTATAAGGCGGGAATTGCTGCTGAAGATGTGATTACTGCGGTAAATGGTACGGAGATAGCTACAGGAAATGACCTGTCGAGCTATATGCAGGAACATCCCATGGATGGTTCTTCTATGTCTATTACCTATGAACATAAGGGCAAAACAAAGACAGTGGAGGTAACTCCTGAAAAAACAACATATGCACAGTTGGGTTTTGCTTATAATTTGTCCAGAAGCCGTTTGGGGATTGCAGGCACTTTGCGATATAGTTTTACAGAAACTGCATACTGGGTAAGGATGACCATTAAAAGCTTAGGTATGCTTCTTACAGGAAAGGTATCTGTAAATGATATGTCTGGACCAGTAGGAGTGGTCAGTGCCATTGGGGATACCTATCAACAGAGTAGAAGTGAGGGAACCCTGCTCACTATAATGAATATGTTGAATATGATTATTCTTTTGTCTGCCAACCTGGGTATTATGAATCTTTTACCGATTCCTGCTTTGGATGGCGGCAGATTGGTATTCTTGATTATTGAGGCAATTAGAGGCAAATGCATTAATAGAGATGTAGAGGGAATGATCCATTTCGGAGGATTGATGCTTTTGCTGGCTTTGATTGTATATGTAACATTCCAGGATATCAGTAAGCTCTTGTAGTTCTTTAAAGAATTTATGATTTGATTTTATGCTAGTGGTTTTATAAGGTTAGAAAAGACTTTGGGCTAGAAATCTTATAAAATCACTGGCAGTTACTTGATAAAGAGTAGTAGTATTTGTATGAAATAACAGGGAATTTAAAACAAATAAAAAAAAACAAAAAAAATGAAAAAAGTTGTTGACAAAATGCTTAAGCTCATATATACTAAGTATTGTTGAAGCGAGGAACACAGCTGAGACACAAAAGAAAAAAGCGGGAGTGCTGGAATTGGCAGACAGGCTAGACTAAGGATCTAGTGGTTGTATGATCGTGTGGGTTCAAGTCCCATCTCCCGCATTTAACTTCAGTCTTGTGACTGGAGTTTTTTTTATATAGGAAGTTTCAGCCCTAATGAATCTTAACATAATAAAATAAATTGTAGAAATAAAAAAGGAAATTCAAAAAAAACATGTAATATTTAAAGTAGAGGACTTAGTATTACATGTTTTTTCGTCGAAGGGTCTTTTCTTTGGGATCGGAGGCTGCGTATGACCATTAGAGAGCGTTTTGAAGAGAGCGAATATGAACAGTTAAGTCAGTTTGCTTCTCGTAGTCGAGAGTCCAGAGGACGGGAACGTCCAGAGGCGGAATGTGATATTCGCACTGTATATCAAAGAGATAGGGATCGAATTTTACATTCAAAAGCCTTTCGAAGACTTAAGGATAAAACTCAGGTTTTTTTGGCTCCTCAGGGAGATCATTATCGAACCCGTTTGACCCACACTCTGGAAGTGTCACAAATTGCCCGAACCATTGCTAAGGCCTTGAAG
>CAVBGA010000152.1:0-20519 GCA_963594675.1 Lachnospiraceae bacterium | reverse complement strand
CTGATATCCCATGGATATATGGTACAAAATAAAATGACTCATGAGTGATCGCTTCCCTCAAAAGTATAGGCAATATAACGATTCTGTAATTCCTTCAGTCTTCTCTTAGCCACCGGAATCTCCATGCCATTATCCATCAGCACCTGATGATCCTGCACTTGCTTAATATAGCGCAAATTGACAAAGTAGGACTTGTGGGTCTGTACAAAATTCTTTTCCGAGGGAATGGGCTCTATCATTTCTTCAAAAATTCCGATTCTCCGACTTACCTCCACGCAACGACCATCTCTCAGACTATAGCGTATCTTTCGATTACTATTTTCCACGCAAACCAGATCCATAAGATCGATTTTTACCGGTCCCTCATTGGACAGGATATTCATGGTCTTTTGAGGGCGGGCATCATAAATAACCCGTGCCCGATCCAAGAGATTCTTTATCTCATGATACTTTACTGGTTTATTCACATAGCCAAGGGCCTGAATACCAAAAGCTTCCATGGCATACTCAGTAGTGGCGGAGACAAAGATTACCATAGTATCATCTCCCTTGCGGCGGATGGCTCTGGCAAAATCAATCCCACTTTCTTTCGGCATCAGAATATCCAGAATCATAAGGGCATACTTTTCCAGATTATGACTACAAAGAAGATCTCCTACATTTTGAAAAACATCAATCATGATGTCCTTTCCATGAACTTCCCTGGTCCACTTTTCTACGACATCAAGATTTCTTTGAAGATCCTTTGGACTATTGTCGCAAATAGCGATCCGAAACATACTTGTTCTCCTCCCTATATACCACTATATTATCCCTTCCATTTCCTGATAGCAAGCCGAATCTTTTCATCTACATCTTCCCGATTCTTCCGGCATTCTTTCCCATGCTTTCTTCCAGACTGAAAGACCTTCGTCATCAACTGTCCTGCCAAAGGTACGGTTAGATTAAACATGCTTTCAGGAATCAGCAAATGGGTTCCCAAACGATAGATGTGCACCTTATAAATTCCCCTACTGCCCTTTTCTTCCAGTCTTTTTTTTATTCGCCAAGCAAAATGAGCCGAATCCCATATAGAATCATCCGCCGCAGCAAAAATATAAAGAGCACCCTGAATCATCTCTATGGGAAGCATGACGCCTTCCTTAAGCTCCGTCTTTTGTTCCATGCTGCGATAAATGCCAAGGCTTCGAAGTTCTCTATATTTCCGGCTTTCATCCAATTTTAGCTGTTTATGTTCCTCTCCCTTTAGATAAAAAGGCTGCCAGGGGATTTCCTCACCACGCCAGCTATAACAGCTTTTCCCCGCCGGCACTTCACTGCCTTTCTTTCCGGTAAATCCCTCTGTCACAAAATCAATGGCAGAAAAGGCAATGGTCAAAGTAATATTGGAAAGAAGGCAAGCGGCGGTTAAGGCCAGATTACCACCGTAACCTATGCCCATAATTCCTATCTTCCGAACACCTTTTCGATGCAGCCAAGCCAGAGCGCATTCCACCTGATCTATAGGGAAATCACAAATACCTCCCTCGCCTTTGGAGGCACCGTAGCTAAAATATAGGGCATTGCAATCGTTATCCAAGACCCACTTGATCATCGCCTTGGCAAATGGACTTTGTTCCCCTTTCTCATTAAGAACAATGATGCAGGTCTGTTCATAGTCGGAAGATATATAGAACCTTCCCTCAAATCCATCTTGTTCCATAGTGGCCTTATTATGATTCATCATAGAAAATTCTCCTTTATCCATAGGTAACAATATCTGTGAAATAAAGAAAATCCACCACCGGTCTCTCCTCGGAGGTTGCCGGTGTGTTAATCAATTTATTTTCAAATACCAAAGAGGAAGATCCACCGCCATCCATACATTTTCCGAAGGTACAGCCCAGATCCATAAAAAGATCCTGGATTTCCTGATAGGTCATACCACCCTTGTAATTTCCAGAGCCTGCCGTTACCAGATAGTATTCACAGGCCTCCACCATGCCAATGGCGGTACGGGGATAACGAGCTGTCATAGTAGAACAATCAAAGGCACGCTTTCCATCAGAAACCAATAAAGAATCTCCACAGCAAAAGGTATCTGTCACTCCATTGGCTAAGAGGTTTTCTGCTGTGGTTCCTGAAGTTGGAGAATACAACTCCCCATCCTTGGTGAGGCAGATTTCCATACCATTGCTTGTATCCTTGCTATCGTCCATAATCTGACTATTTTTTATTTTAATATTAGCATAGGTGGGCTTACCTGTACTATAGTCAAAATTTGATCCATTACTTCCAATAACCCAGTTCAGACGTTTGCTGGCCCTGCTGGGGCGTTCTCTCTCTCCCCCATAGCTATCATTAGAAAGTCCTGCATGAATCTGCTCCGGATAGTTGATGACAATATGACTAAGATAATAGTAGGCATCCTCCGTCACATGTTTAGTAACTGTCACATAAATATTTTCTGTAATGTGACTATAATCTGCCTTTTCTACTTCTTCTTTATTCTTTCTCTTGGCCCGAATGACTTTGGTGGTATGCTTGGCATCCACTGTCAGACTATAGGTCTTGCCACCATAACTGAAGTTAAAGGTATTTTCTCCATATACTAGTTCTCTGCTGGTATCATCTTCGAAACTTACCTGATCCGCTGAAATCTTCTTCTCTTCCCCATCGTCATAATGAAAAATCATATTCATATCTGATAAGGTATCTTCTTCGTAGGCACCACTATCACTATCTAACTCTACCCAATTGACGCCAATGGCCTGAATCGTACAAATGGTATCCCCATAACGGCTGGAAACTGCAACCTCTTTGGTATCATCTACCGTAGAGGCCTCCTCCACAGTAAAATCTTTAACTTTCTTCTTTTCTCCGTCTGTATAAACCAATTTTAATCGAACTTTTTTAGGTTTAAATTTCTCGCCCTGGTAAACGGAGCCCTTGTATGTTGCCTCTAAATGGTCTACTTTAATAGGACTTAACTGTAGATCGGTCTCTCCATACAGACAGCTGACCTCAACACTGCTATCCTCATCGACTTCCTCCGGTAGGTCACATGAAAAATCTTCTACCTCTTTTTCACTGCCATCTGCGAAAACAGCTGTAACAGAAATATTTTTCTCATCCGGCGCATCCCATTGATATAGAGATCCATCGTAAGTGGCCTTCAATTCTTTCAATGCCACAATATCCAACTTCTGCTTTTTCTTCACCAATTGGTAGTTCAAATCTATTCCCTCTTCACTTTGGGTAAAGGAATAATGAGTTACAGTCCTAGGAATGCCAAAAAGAGAAATCGAAGTTACCTTCAAATCCGATTTTGTCAGGGTATCCTTCTCATAAACCGGTCCATCAATCACCTCCACCTGTAATCCGCGGGAAATAAAGCAGCCCCCTAAAATTACAACCACTACCGCTCCTAGGACTAAAAGCCTTTTTTTATTGATTTTTTCTTTTAAACTTTTAAAATTCTTTAATTTTATTGATTTCTTCATGATTATGAATTATATAACCCTTATTGCACTTGTGTCAATGTAAGTCCACTATATACTTTGACATAGAAAAAGGCGCTGTACTTTCGTACAACGCCTAAAATCTACACTTTTATTAGCTGGTCACACGTCTAATAGAAACAATCTGCTTGCAATCTGCAGCACGATCATGTGTGATACCATATGCGCTACCCTTAGCCTCTACGATCTTACCGTTACCATCATAGATTCCTACATGACCTGAGTAACAGATAACATCTCCTGCCTGAGCTTCTGCAAGGCTACTTACCTCTGTTCCAATACTTCTCCAACCTGCAGAAGTTGTATAACCACCGCTGTAGTTACCTGTATTCTTCAGAACCTGATATACAAAGTGTGAACAATCGATTCCGCTTGTCAGGGAGTTACCACCCCATGAATAAGGATTGCCTACATACTGGTCTGCATAATCAACAATGGAGCTGGATGATGAAGAACTGGAGCTTGATGACTCAGAACTGGAAGAACTTGATGTACTTACAGTCTCAGTAGCTGTCTCATCATCTGAGCTGGAGGAATCCTCGCTATCGTAATCCTCACTATCTGAAGATTCGTTATCGGAAGACTCATCGTCCGCACTCTCGCTTGAGCTATTGTCGCTTTCATCAGAAGATTCTTGACTTTCCTGCTCTTCTGCCGCTGCTTCTGCTGCCGCCTGAGCTGCTGCCTCTTCCTCAGCCTGACGCTGCTGCTCTGCTAAATATTCCTGATACTCAGCTTCCTCAACCTCTTCCAGAAGCTGATTCTGCTCCTCGATCAGACTGCTGATCTCATTGGCCTGGCTCTTAGCTTCCTTAATCTGAGCACTGTAATCATCACTAGCAGACTTGCACTGATTAATGGCTACCTGCAACTGATTCTGCTGATCCTCAAGATCTGCCTGATACTGAACCAGATTCTCTTTCTGAGTACTTAAGTTCTCTTTCTGATCCTCATAGTCCTCTTTCTGATTCTGAAGATTCTTCTTCAATTTTGTAACTTTCTTAACAGTCTTCACATACTCCTGAAGTTTCTCTCTATCATAATCATGAAGATCCTGTGTATACTCCGCACGGTCAAGAATCGTAGAGAAATCACTATCGGAAGACAATGCCATGGAAATCCATGTAGCATCTCCGCCATTCATATAAATATACTGGATACGTTCCTTCATATCCTCATACTGAGAATCGCGGTCCGCTTTCGCCTGCTTAAGCTCTTTCTTTGTTGTCTTGATCTGTGTCTTTGTAATCTTAAGAGCATCCTGTGTATCACTAATAGCCTGCTCTGTGGTATCAATATCGGACTGAACACCGTCGATAGTCACCATAAGGTCAACCATATCTGCATTCATCACATCAATCTGAGAGTTTACTGTCTGAAGCTTACTGGAAAGATTATCAATAGCTTCATAGGTCTGATCAAGAGCTTCCTCGTTACTATTAATTGCATTTCTGACTTCTGTGCTAGTTACTGCGAATACGGAAGCAGTAGAAGACAAAGTCATAACCGCAGCTAAAAATAAACAAACAACTTTCTTTTTCATTTAACACCTCTAATATTTCTGTGTTCATTTCGTAACAAATGTGTAACACTTTACACCTCGTACATGGTAACACAGAAAATTCACAAAGTCAAGTTTTTACGTAATATTTCTGTAACACTTGTGAAAGAGCCTGATAAGATTTATCAATTTTCTAATTTTTAGCCATGGCAATGGTACCAGTTCTCTGCACTTCCACAATGCCAAAACTTCGCACCAAATTAATGAACTGATCAATGACATCCGGTTCGTCATGAATCTCAATGACCATATTCTTCATACCTACATGCTTAATCTTCGCTCCCATAACACTGCATATTTCGATGAGGGAGGAACGATTATTTTGATTGTAGGAAAGCTTGATCAGCATTAATTCCAACTCTACTGCCTTATTTTCATCCAGGCGACGTACTTTAATTACATCCAGCTTTTTATTCAAATGCTTTTCAATCTGATCGATCGTCCGAGCATCTCCTGTGGATACAATAGTCATGCTGGATACATCTTTTCTCTCGGTCTCACCAACGGTAAGACTATCAATATTAAATCCTCGACGAGCGAACAGTCCCGAAATTGCAGAGAGAACACCGTCTTTATTTTCTACTAATACAGAAAAAACACCTTTCATTCTTACGCTCCTCCTTATTTCGTATTATTCTCGCTGTCCAGGTCACAGATCATAAGGCAACCCTTGTCACAGGCCAAAAAACGATCCAATTCTGCATCCAGCTCTTCATTGTTATTGCAATAGAAGTAATCCAGATCATAGGCCTCTGCCAGCTTGTCGAAATGAGGATAGTTATATAGACGTACCCCAGAATAACGGCTTTCATAATTTTTGTTTTGATGCTCGCGAACCAATCCGAGAAATTCATTCCTCTCAATAAGAATCTTAAGAGGAATCTTGTTTACAGCAATAGTAGCTAACTCGAACATAGACATCTGAAAATCACCATCGCCGCACACAGCCACCACCTGTTTATCCGGAGCTGCTGTCTTTGCTCCGATAGCAGCCGGTACAGAATATCCCATGGTGCCCATGCCTCCTGTGGTAAGGAAACGACCATTTTTCATAATGTAATTATCTGCGGACCACAGCTGATTCTGCCCTACATCTGCAACATAGATGGCATCATCATCCATCTTCTCAGACAATTTTTGCACCAAAAGCATGGGATTGACCAGTTTATCACTGAAGACTCTGTGATCTACGGTATTCACCTTAATCTCATTTAGACTCTCAATCCACTCCTGGGTATCAATATGAATATCTGCTTCCATCAACTGACTAAAAATATTTTTTACATCACCTACCAAAGGAATGGTGGGGCCTAACATTTTGCCAATCTCTGCAGAATCAATATCAATATGAATAATGTTTACCTTCTTTTCCAGATTTTCCGGTCTCGGCACGGCACGATCGGCAATTCTGGCACCTACGATGATCAAAAGATCACTGCTGGTCACCGCCCGGTTGGCATACGGTTTTCCATTATTGCCCAACATTCCAAAATAGAGAGGATGGCTCTTTGGCATCACACTAATTCCCATCATAGTATTGACCAAGGGAATCTGATTCTTCTCACAAAATGCGGTCACTAGCTTTTCCGCATCTCCCAAAATCACACCGCCACCAGCGCAAATCAAAGGCTTCTTTGCTTTATTAATAGCACTTACTACCTTTGCCATCTGTTGGCTATTACCTTTGGGATTGGGCTTGTATCCTCTAATATCCACTGTTTCAGGATATACAAATTCTTTCTTCAAATTGGCCATCTGAATATCGCAGGGGATATCAATAAGAACCGGACCACTCCTGCCCGTTGAAGCAATATAAAAAGCCTCCTTAAAAATACGGGGAATATCATCTGCCTTCTTTACCAGATAACTATATTTTACAAAGGATTCCGAAGCTCCTCGCATGTCTGCTTCCTGAAATACATCTCTACCCAAAAGACTGCTGTCCACCTGTCCAGTAATAGCAATCAAGGGAATACTGTCCGCATAAGCTGTAGCTAATGCGGTAATCAGATTAGTTGCTCCAGGTCCGGAAGAAGATACACATACTGCCGGTTTTTTTGTAATTCTGGCATAACCATTAGCTGCATGTCCCGCTGCCTGCTCCTGGCGTACCAGAATATGTTCTATGCTATCCTGAGCATATAAAGCGTCATAAAATGGAGCAATCGCCACCCCCGGAATACCGAAGATTTTTGTAATACCTTCCTCCTGAAGACACTTGATCATTGCTTCAGCGCCATTCATAATTCATTTCCTCCCAAATCTACACTTTTCCCTATGTTCCCTACACAAAAGGGATCTAATACCTAAAAAGGATTGTCCTTCTATTATACCTCAAAAGGACGAACTCTTAAAGTAACTCCTAGCTCATTACAAATTTTTTTGCAAAGATCAATCTTCTCCTGAGGCATTACTTTCTCCACCACCGTCATGACTACATTGGGTACATAGCGTTTTGCCAATACAGCAAACTCCTTAATGGCCTCATAGGAGGCAATGCCATAGCGAGATCTGGTCAATTCTAGAAATTCCTCCGCAGTTGGCGCATTTAAGGAAATAGACACCGTATCAAAACGTCCTTCCAATTCCGGTGTCACATCCTTTTCATAGATCAAATTTGCCAGGCCGATGGTATTTAAACGAACTTTCAAATCAGGATAAGTCTTTTTCAAACCATCAATCACCTGACAGACATCATATAGGCGCTCCAATGGCTCCCCAAATCCGCAAAAAACCAATTCCTTAATCACCCGCAAATCATAGTGAGAAAATAATTCCATCATTTTCTCAACGGAAGGTTCTCCCTCCTTCAACCATAGGGTATTACTCTCCATTAATTTTTTTGTATGTCTCAGACAAAAGGTACAATTGCAAGGACATCGATTGGTCATATTGACATAAACATTTTTTCCTGTTAAATCTCCACTTTTTTCAATAGCCAGATAACCTTCCTCACCTACCTGACCGGTTACGGTATACAAAATCATATCTCTTTACTCCTCACTATTTTTCAATCAAATCCCCTAAGAATATTTCAAAAGGCAGGCCCAGATGGGTGGGAATATGATTCTCCTCGCAATACTGAATACAGGTAGAAGCAAAGGCCGCTGCCTTTTTCACTGACTGGTAAAGACTGTGCCCATTCATATACATTCCGGCAATAACGGCGCTAATGACATCCCCTGTACCACTTCGATCTCCTCCGATGCGATCCACCATGACCAGCTGAAAATCCTCATCCTCATTGTAAATAAAATTGGCAATCTGTTTTTTATTGATGGGAATTCCTGTCACCACAATATGTTTTGGCCCATGCTTAGATAATTCCTTGCAAAGATTTTCCACCTCATGAAGGCTAATTTTCCCGCTAGGATATTCCACATCCAACAGGGTGCACAGCTCCGTAAGATTTGGTGTCAGAACATCAGCATATTGCACCAGCTCTCTCATCTTTTTGCACATAGCGGTGGTGTAGGTCTTATACAACTCTCCATGATCCCCCATTACCGGATCCACCAGCACAAAGGAATCTTCATGACGAAAACTTTTGATAAAATCCTCCACAATATCTACCTGTTCCTCTGATCCCAGGAAACCCGTGGCAATTCCATCTAATTTCAAATTCAGATCCTTATAGGTTTGAATATAATCTCTCATTCTCGGTGTATAATCATCAAAGTAATACACGGGAAATTGGGTATGTGCGGATAAGATCGCCGTAGGTACCGTTACTGCCTGAATTTTCATAGCTGATATAATAGGGGCCATAACTGCCGTCGAGCATCTTCCATATCCAGTCACATCATTGATAAGGGCAATTCTTTTTTGTTCTACTATTTTCTCTTCCGATTTTTCTTTCATCATTTTTCGCTTTATCATTTCTTAATATTGCAATTTTTGTTTTCTTGTGCTTTTGATTTTGCTTTATATTTCACATCGACTACTTCGTAAAATATAAAAAGTCTGCCACTGCTCTTTCACTTCCTGTTGCCGGCGTATTAATGAGCTGATTTTTAAAGACCAGAGCTGAGGAACCGCCTCCATCCATGCATTTACCAAAGGTGCATCCATGTTCCAAAAGTACGGAACGAACCTCTGTATAGGTCATTCCCCCTTTGTAATTTCCGGATCCTGCGGTAATCATATAATATTCGCAGGGTTTCACCATACCAATAGCTGTTCTGGGATAGCGATACTGTTGGGACTGAATTCCATAATTCACACCCTTTCCGTTAGAAATCAAGAGGGTATCTCCACAGCTCCAGGTATCTGTAACCCCCTGTTTCAAAAGGGATAGTCCTGTCACCCCTGCTGCCGGGGAAAATAAAGTGCCATCCTTTTTTAGGCATATTTCCTGACCATTGGTCCGAATTCCATATTTGATACTGCTGTTTTTGATGCACAAAGTAGCATGGGTATTGTCCGGTTGGCCATTGGAATACTTAAAATTGCTTCCATTTATACCCACCACCCAACCTAAGCGCTTGGAAGCATGGGTGGGTGTCTCTCTTGTGCCCCCAAAGGTTCCATAAGAAAGTCCACTGTGAATCTGGCTGGCACTTTTCGTCACCACATGAGTCAGATAATAATAGGAATTGGCGGTCTGATATCTTCGTATCGTCACAACAATGTTGGAGGATACATAACTATATAAAGAATTTCCCACCTCTTTTTTTAAGGCACTTGTCAGCAAAGAATACTTATGCACCCGAATGCGGATCTTCACTGTACGGCTTTCCGCAAGATAATTGCGACTCTTTGCTACATTAATCCGCACCTTAATATAGTAGGTGCCTACAGCCGTTCCCTTGGGTACCGTTACATATCCGGTATTGCGGTCCACCGTAAATGCATTGCTGCCTTCCACCTTAGTAAAACTTCTCTTTCCCTTTCCGGAAATCTTGGGTTTTATAGAAAAATGTCGGGTTATTTTATTAATAGCACCTGTGGTATAGGAGCGAGACCATCTTCTAATACTAATGCCTGGCTGAATTTTACGAATTCGAATCTTACCAATATTACTTACCGCTCCATTATAACGGCTATCCTCAGCCACTCTGGCTTTTACATAATAAAGTCCTGCAAAACGGGGGGCTGCACCGTCATAGGCAGCGCCATTTTTCGCCTTACTGGTTTTTACGGTGCAGGATTTATTGGTATAGTAAGTATAAGTTACCTTGCCACTGCTTCCTGTTACTTTTGCTTCATCAATAGTTACTGCCTTTCCCGTATAATACACTGTCTTTTTGGAAAGTCTTACGGTAGAGGTCCCTTTATTAGATACTTGCAAAAGATTCTCCTCACCAGCAGATACTTCTTCCTCCGTCTCTTCATCCCTGCTCTTTTCCTGACTCTCTTCTGTGCTTTCCCCCGCCTCGTCCTTTTCTAGCTGGGAACTGTCTTCTTCAGAGATCTCTTGAAAAGGAAAGCCATAGTTAAGGGCGTAGGTCTCCAAACCACTATTCCTTTTTCCATAAAAGACCAACTTATCATTTTCTTCTAGGCTATTTCCTTCTTCATTATTTGCTTCCTCACTATTTTTAGCATCCATAAATCCGATGCATAGGGCACCAAATTTTTCATAAGGCATGTCTCCATCGTAGCTAAATTTCTCCAAAGCCGGACAATTGTAAAAAGCATAGTCTCCTATCTCTTCCATGCTTTGATTTCCCAACATGGTAATTTCTGTAAGCTGACTGCATCCCATAAAGCTGCAGGAGCCAATTCTCTGGATTCCGTCTTCAATTTGCAAAGAAGAAATATCCTGACGATTGGCAAAGGGAGAGTCTCCTTCTTTAGTATAGTCGGGAATTTTTCCCTCACCAGTAATATGCAAACATCCTTCATCATCGATGGACCAGAAAATAGTTTCATTAATGCTGCCTTGCATCTCTTGATGAGCGGAAATGTCTTCCCCTGCTTCTACATCAGGATTGTCTGAAGTCTGTAAATCATTGTCTTCTTGAATTACTTCCCCCTCATCCTGTATATCCGCAGCTACAGACGCCAGATTCCCTGAAAAAACCAAAGTCAATGCCAACATGATACTCATTATTTTCTTTTTCATAAGTATTCTCCAATTATAATTTCTAGTATAGAACAAAGTTTCCTATACACAAAAAAGGACCTTCCCATACAGGAAAATCCTTTCAAGCAATCGGGGCAACAGGATTTGAACCTGCGACCTCTCGGCCCCCAGCCGAGCGCGCTACCAAGCTACGCCATACCCCGTTCTGTCTTAGCGACTTGTTTAATATAGCACAAAGAGTCTTCTTTGTAAAGTATAATTTTATTTTTTTGTGAAATGTGAAAATGTCAATATTAAATGCGACACTTTTTTATATGATGCTTTTCATTTCGCTACGGAATAGTTCTTCCGAAGTTTTGTAATCATGTATTCTTCTAGGATAGTTATTTATCCAGTCTTCAATCTTCTGAATTTCTTTGTCTGTTTTTTCGTCAAAACTAGCCCCTTTAGGGATGTGTCTTCTAATCATCTTATTCGCAACCTCGTTACTTCCTCTTTCGTAGCTACTGTAAGGATGGCAGTAATATGTTTTTGTTCTATTTCCTTCATATATAGATGATCTTTCAATTCCTTCACAGTCTGAAAACTCATTTCCATTATCCATTGTTATAGTTTTGAATACCTGTTTGAAATTTCGTCCTAATTTCTTTTCAATTTCATCTATGGCGTGTACTACTGCCGCTGCCGTGTGCTCTGGTAATTTCATTATGATTTCCTTGCGTGTTTTTCTCTCTGTCAGCACTAGTAAGCTATTCTTCGATTTTCCTCTTTTCCCTTTCACGGTATCCATTTCCCAATGTCCAAATTCATTCCTTGTTTTAATTTCTTCCGGTCTTTTTTCTATACTATCCCCTGCAGCTGCTCTTGTTTGGGTTTTCTTGACCCTTTTATATTTTCTCTTCCTATTTTTCTTTACCGGAAGATCTTTGTTCGTAAGATGCAGAAATATCCCTTTGTCAATATAGCTATATAATGTAGCTACGCAAATCATAACGCTAAATGCCGATTCTTGTCCTTTTGCTTTAATTTCTCCAAGAGCCGCTGCCGGGCTATAGTTTTTCTTTAATATCGTTTTCTCTATATAGTTCGCCAGTTTGATATCATTTCCTATCTTCAAGTTCCCGCCTTTATTCTTTAGGTTCTCTTCGTACTTGCCTTGAGCAATATCAGGGCTGTATCTCTCTTCTTTCGTTAGATCTGAATTAAGGGCTGTGAATTTTCCTCTTTTAATTTCTCTATAGATGGTGCTTCTGTGAACCCGTAGTATAGCTGCTATTTCTTTTACCTTAGTTCCCGCTTTTAATAATGCCTCTATTCTGATCCGGTCTGCTCTGCTTAAGTGTTTGAATGTTCTTTTCATTTTTTCTCCTTTTAATTTACGCTTATCAGTTTCAAGCCAGATCAATTTTCTTATCTCAGCTGATTGTGTCAAGTATTTTGCCAGATCAGGTCCGATCTCTAAATATTTTTTCTATAATTAACTTTTCAATATATTTAGGGCAAGTCCTTTCGCCGTTTTCCCAATTGGTTAGAGTCCTGTATGGTATCTCTAGTCAATCTGAGAGTTCTCTGCGACTCATCTTTTTTTCTTTTCGCGCTTCTTCAATAGTCATGTATTTACTCCCTTGCTTTTTTCTTTATTTCCTGCTATATTCAAAATGAAGCTTGGGGCGGTTAGCAAGATTATTTAGGTATCCGCCCCTTGCGTGGTCTTATTTTTTATTTTCTTATTTCATCGAGAATTTTATCTATCTGTTCTACTGTTTTCAGTTCGTTGTTCGCTTTTGCATTCTCTCTAATTAATACCAGTATCGCAATCAAGTCAACTTCGCTCATTTCTTCGTTCTTCATTTTCTGCTGTTCCCTTGCTACTCTTACATTATATACCCATTGAGCATATTGAAATAAGGCAGTGGGCATAGTTTAAACACCATGCCCGCTGCCTTATTTGTTCTTGCATTGCTCTCACACAGATCTTCTTTTAATAATATAGTGAGCAGCTACTTTACCTCAATTCAAGTATTTCATCTGCAGATGCATTTAATTCTTTGCAAATCTTTGCTAAGGTTAGTGCGTTCGGTGTACGTTCTTCATTTTCCCATCTGCTTATATCCTTGGCATAAACTCCTAGGCGTCCAGCTAGTTCTTTCTGCGTTATGCCTGCTGCCTTTCTTGCCTGTTTCAGATTGTTGCCTAAATTCATTATTCCTCCCTTTCCTTCACGATAAGTGCTATCACCATCTTAACAAGTCCTACTACGATCAAAAATATACCTAATTTTGTCATCATATACTTTACACAGCTTTTGGCTTTGTGCTATATTCTTTGTAGGCAGCGGGCTCTCGCCCGCTTAGTTCTTAACCAATATACTTATCTATAATGATAAGTATGATGCCTACGATTAAGTCTACCAACGCGCTAATTACGATCTCGCTCCAGTTGGTGGGCTTTTTCTTTGTTTTCTTAGCCATCGCTGTCCTCCTTTCTATTTTATATTATATACCCTTTTGGGTAATTTGTCAACTTTTTTCTTATTTTCCATAAAAAATAAGGGCAACATTTCTGTTTTAGTCATGTTACCCATGCAGTATTTTATCTGTATAACAGTGTTTTCCAAGAATTTTCTCCACAAATTCCGTCAGCTGTCAGTCCCTTCTTCTCTTGGAATACCTTCAGAGCGTAGTCTGTCACATCTCCAAACTGTCCATCAACTTCAATCTCTTCTCCGTTCTGTCCAGTCCTCTTATTACCCTTCAAAATCCTCTGGAGCAATTTAACATCTTTTCCGCTGTCACCTTTTTTAATTTCATCCACGCTAAACATTAAGCATCCGCTCCCTTCTGCTGAATATGCAGGTCTCCCATAGCCTGCAATCCTACTGCTATTTAAATCATATGATTTGCGACATACAGCACCACCATTAGCATCAAATGTACCATCTGACGTATTACCTTCGATGGTGGTTACCTTAGTTCGTGATACTGCGGTAACGATACCCGTGTGGCAGATACTACTGGAATTCTTAAAGAAAATCTGGTCTCCCACTTTCGGGGAACTGTAGAACTGTCCTGCGCTCTTGTAATACTGCGCTGATGTTGGGGTGTAGAAACTCATCAGTCCACCTCTTAACGTCTGGTTAGCAATGGTTTTATCACTGCCAGAAGCTTTCCAATGACACCAACTCACGAAGCAATCGCACCATGCTTCCCCTTGATATGATGGGCACAGCTGTGACCAGTATTTTGTAATGTTGGATGTCTGCTCTTTGTATCCTATCTCTTGTTCTGCAATTTTAATCACATCGCTTGCCGTGTATCCCACGTTACCATCTCCTGTTCCTTTGAATAGGTCGTATATCTGTTTACTGTAACTTCTCCGTGTAGCTTTTAGGGAATCCGTGTTAGCTGGACTCTCAAAATGTACTAAGATGTAATCACTCGCTGCGGCTACGGAATCGGCTGTTTTAAGCACGTTTAAGCACTTAGGGTATGAGTTGGTCAACTCGTCAATCAAAAGTTTGATTTGCCCTTGAATTGAGCCAATGCTAAGCCCCTGTGAAACTGTATATGACCACAGTTTCTCCTTACGTGCTTTGGTAGTCCATTGGCAAATACCATAGCCATATTGATGGCTCTTTCCTGTGTACTGTCTGGGGCTTAGAAACTCGTCTTTGCTGATTTCGCCAGAATCAACCCTATTGGTATACTGGTCATAGATTGTTTGGGAATAGAGTGAGCCAGCAGCCCACTCCTTAAATCCCTCAGCTTTGTATCTCTGGATGAGCAACGCTTCCACACATGTTGGATTGCATCCTGCGGATTCAGCATATACATTGCCCAACATGCCAGCACATCCATAGTCATTGCATCCGATGTCCTTTAGCGCATTCCAGAGTAATGTTAGATTATCAGTTTTCTGCATCAGCTGTGCTCTCCTCTGCTGTCTCCTCATCGATGCTCTTTAACTTAGCCATGATAGGGGACAGTACAGCAGTGATGAATCCTACTGCCAATGTCTGCATATCAGCGGACAGGTTGAAATGTCCTACTAACTGCGCACAGTTTGTGATGCAAAAAGCTAAAACCAACTGCACGATGGTCCTTACTAATCTGTAGATTGCTTCATTTGATGTTAGGAATTTTGTCATATTCATTATCCTTTCTATTTGTGTAATCTCATTGTATCGACTTCATGCATCAGCTTTTCGCAGGTACCGTTTCCTCCCAATTCACGATAGGGAAGATACAGATATTTGAGATTATCGTACTCCTCAACGCTGACCTCTCCACGGTCAAGGATGTCTGTGCACCCTTGATACAAGCGGTCATGCAAAAGGGCTTTGAGTGCTTTGTCTGATGCTGTTTCTTTAGTGTGTTTGGTGGTCAACCACCACTGGACTACTGACCAGAGTCCGCCAGAGCCTACCACGCTGATTACGATTGTTAATATCATTTCCGTCATTATTAATTGCTCCTAAATTTAATCTGCAAACCATGATACATGGAATGGTAGCCACGTTGATGTATTTGCATCGACATATGCAGCGGTTGTGCCGTATCTGCTAAATGATGCCGTCCCTGTGGTCTCGATGGTTAACAGCCATTTATTTTGACCGCTACCTTGGCACAGGATATTAATCTGGTTTGATGGTCTGTATTTATCTCCCAAAGTGCAGATAGTCACTTTATCGGATGAGCCAGATAATTTCTTCGATGGATTAACTGCGCCCGTGAAGACCACCGTTTTGCCGATACGCCGTGCTCGTGGGGTGTTGCTCGTGGCTGTGAATGATGACGCTATGGTAGGGTATCTCCAACCTGTGTCGCCGATGTAGCCATCGAGATAATTTGATATAGCTTTAAACAGTTCGACTTTCGTGCTGTTTTGGTAAACGTATATATTTCCTTCGTGCACTGCGTCCCCGTAGAATGTCGTGGCTTCCTCTAATTCCACCTTTTTTTTAGCGTATATCGGGGTATTAGCTGTTAGGCTTTCCTCCATTTCTATCGTTTCACTTCCAATGCCTACAAGAGTAGTCCCTTCGCTATTTTCTACGGTAAACTCGCCTTTTACGCTACACAGCCCGTTGGAGATGTACGTACCATTTCCCAACATTTCACCGTTTTTTTCACCTGCAAAAAAATGGTCTGTCGTGACCTCACAAACGTAGTCACCCGTTTCTGTACCTGCTGTGAGCCCTTTCGAAAAGTCACCGTTCGAACCTATGATGTTAGTTCCCTCAATGGTTCCGCCTTTTAATGTGGCTCCAGATATCGTACCTTTGCACTCGATTTTTTGAGCAAATAAATCAGATACATCTATCCTATCGGCTGTTATCTTCTCCGCCTTCAATTCATTAAAAAGCTGTACTGCCGCAGAATCATCTGTCGGTGGGGCTGTGGTGTTCCCCGCAATCCACGCCTTGCCATTACTTACCGTTACTTTGACCGTATCCCCTGTGTTGGCTGATATAGTTAGCTGTACGGGTGTCTCGGTTTCTGCTCCGTCAAACTGCACATACGCTACACCGTCCTCAATCCGCTTAACCGTAGCATTAGTGGTACTCGTGGTGTTCTTGGTATTATTGGTGGTAGCTTGTGCGATTGTTTTTGCAATATCCTGTATATCACTCAATCTGTGTCACCTCTTCCTGTGTTTTGCACGCATATCCCAATGTAATAGACTGGGATGTAATTCTAAAGTTACCATCCAGTCTTTGCCCTGGATAATTTAACGTTACTACATCCCCTGGAACTAAATCGGGGAAGTAACGTCTGGTATACGATAGCGTCCTACTTGGCTCTTGCAACTCTTTCAACCGTCTCTGCGCATATGCGGCTATGGTTTCGGAATTGCTTAACGTCACTCCTGTCTCACACTGCCAAATCTCACGACCTCGTGATACCGTGGAAAGTTCACTGTCTGGGTCATCATCTCTTACTGTTGCTGCTCCGTCATTTTCAGAAACGCACATCAGCACATTAGGACAGGAAAACCAGTCTTTTGTATCCGTTACAGACACCTCAATACAATCATTCTCATTGACTCCAAACCGTATCTCTGGTTCTGTAGGGTATTCCCGTAAAACGATGGTTCCATTCCCCTTAATCACCATCTGCCAGTTAATAGCTGTTAAGATGTTGCTTATCATTTCCAAACGATTATCCCCATCGCTCGCGACGATGTTTTCCGTAGTGATAGGGGATGTACCCTCAATCTCAACGGGTGCAGGGGTTGCAGATAGCAATTCCTTAACCAGATTAGCACCGCTACCGATGGGGGCGTAATAGCCACGTGGTAGGATGATGTCCTGTACTGGTTTTAACACGCTGTAGCATGTAACGCTGTAGGTATCCAGATTACCGTTTAGCTTACGCTCTGGGGTTGATGTCAGCCCCGTAAACAGGGGGACTCGTGCAGAATCCCCTGTCTGGGAAGCTTCCAGATACACTCTGATGTAGTTTTCTCCATCTCCTACCAGTTCGGTCATTGATAGGGTTGCAGACTCTACCAGAGTAGTATCTGTGGATTTTGAAATAGATCCAGATGTAAATTCATGCTCTGAGTAGTCTGCCCATGTATCTGGATTAACGAGAGTCATGATGTATCTTGCTGAATATCCTTTATTCCACTCCATCATTCACTCTCCTTCTTCCACTGCTCATAGGTCATGCCGTCAAAGCCTTCCGTGTCCACCTGTTTAATAGTTAGGCTAAAACTAACTACCTTTTGCGTACTACCCTCTCTGCTCTCGGATACCTGTATATCACAGGCGAAGGAACTGCCCTCAGGGGTCCTTACGTGGCATATACCTGCATAGGATGCCAATGCTCTCATTGCTTTAATTGTGTCTGGGTCAATCACCGCAAGGACTGTAGTAGATGCCGATAGGTCACGTGTTACTGCAGGGTTCCAATCACCTGCAACAGAACCGCCTAAATAGGTAGTTCTCGTGAAATCCTTAGTCCATGAATTACTCAGGCTGATTCCATAGGGTAGGTTGATTCTTTGACCGTTGAAATCCACAATGATTTCCTTATCGTCCACATAGTCGCCTACGTCTTTATCGGTATCCGTCCAAGCAAACTCATTATCTGATGTAATATAGTCACCGTTCGCAGTTTTGTTAACAATCCTATGACCGCCAAACTCCCCAAACGCAGGGTATGGGTCTACATAGGCTACGTCATACTCACAATCTGATAATACTAACTCTGGCTTATCGGCTGACAATCTATACATATCAAAGCAATCCCCATCCTCGTAGGAAGTAGGTTTTGCGACTGTGATTTTGGTGGCTAAGTCATCTGGTAGAGTTTCCACAGCTACCGTGGGTATCTCTGGTTGATGCGTCCAATGTACTTCAAACGGTACGGTCTGGGTTGCTGTCTGTCCGTATGTGTCTGTGACGGTACAGATTAGGTTATATTCCGCAGCGTCATCTAAATGCCCTGTTAAATCAGATATGGGTATGCTTACATCCATACCACCTTCAGACGTAGTTGCATATACGATTTCATTCTCATAAACCTTTGTTTTTGATTCGTCCGGTCTTGCCATTTCACCTGCGTTTTCCCGTGTGATTGCAATTTTACAGGTGCTACTTGTATCATCTGCGTTAAACTTAACAGTCATTGGCATCGCTGATAATACATGCGCCCAATGCTTCGCATCTTCTTCGTCTGGATCATCAACTATCTCTTGATGGGATAGACTGTAGGATAGATTTTCAATCATTGGGGCGGATATCACATTGATTCCAATGCTATCACTCCATTCCGTTGCTTCTCCTCCTGTAGCTACTACATTAGCAATTAGGTTGTGTGTTTCACCTGCGCCCCATTTTCTGGATGTAAGCCCTAACGATGCGTAGATGTCGTTAATATCCGACACCTTTAATGTAATGGAACTGCTCGAAGAACTTCCCAAGATAACCACCTTGTCATTAACGCTCTCTGCAATCTGTATCGTGCCTGTTCCTGTCGTGCTAACTAAACAGGTAACACTACCGTCCATGTTAGTATAGGTGCTCTGCACTCCAAGAGTAGGGGTCGCAGGTGTTGCTGACATATCAATGCTGATGGTATCAGACCATGGTCCATATATATCCTTGTCACCGCTTTTATCAATCAACCTAATGCGGAAGTAATAAGTTTTCTCATCCAAATTTGTGACGTGAAACCATGTTGTTACATCTTCCATATCGCAGGTAGATGGCGAATCCGTACTGTTCCATGCGTCCTCATGGTCTGACCACGCTATCCTTGCCGCAGTTGCATCGCTCCAAGACCAATCCCACTCTAGCAAAGCGGTATCACTGGAATAACTGCTAACTTTAACATTCGCAGGTGCAACTGCATAGGTCTGAGCATCACTATATACCCAATCAGAGTCCCATTGAATCTTTGTGTTGGTGAAATCATAGACCACAGTCTTAATCCTTATCTGGTAGTTCTTCACAGACTGTCCTTTTAGGTAGGAGTCTGTCAACGTCTGCTCTCCTGCTTCGTGGGGGATTATTCCTAATTTCCTATAAGACCCATTGTTAATGGCATATTCAGCATAGATTACACTGTCCGATATGGAACTTGCGTTATTTGTTGTCGTTAGAGTCACCGTGCCTTCTGTGGTATCCACAGTCACGGAGTCTTCCAAAGTGGGTACACTCAGCGTACCCTTATACACAAGTTCAGCACTTGAGTACCCATAGCAACTACTGTCATGCTGTGATTTCGCCCTGACAAACACACATTCGTTTTCTGGAATAGATATATCTATGGTAGGAGCCATGGTTTGTTGCCCTGACTTCCAAACCATGACTAACGCTGATGTCCAACTGCTGCCAGACGGGCAGGTCATTCCTGTGTCTGGGGTAACTATTGTGTATTCCACTGTCACTTTTTCAACGGGTCTTGCTACATCTGATTTTGTAGTTGTTTTGACTTGCAAGGTATATGTGCCATTGCTGTTTTGTTTGAGTGATGCACTATTGATTTCGGGTGCTCTCGGAATAGCGTAGGAATGGTTATAATAAGTCCATGCACTTGCTCCTCTAGGGCCTCGTCCGCGCACTCGAAAGATGTGACGTACAGGCGTTGCTGATATGGAATCTACTTTGCTAGTGTATTCCCCTGATGTCTTTGCGCTCTTGCCAGTCTCATGCTTGCCATATTCCCAAGAGTAAAACGCACTATCTCCAGTGACTTCGTAGTAATCTTTCTTTTCTACCCATTCCCACTCTTCTTCTACCCATGGTCTACTACCTTTGTCACTTGTTTTCTGAGACCAACTGAACTTTCCTTTGTTGTCATAAGTAGAATCCTTTGAGAATGAAATCGAAGGCTTAACAGGGGTGTTGATTTCCATCGTTTTTTTCATCCATCGCGATGGGCCAAAGCCCTGATTGACGTATGCAGCGTCTCGCGGATAC
>CAVBGA010000151.1:0-2988 GCA_963594675.1 Lachnospiraceae bacterium | reverse complement strand
AAATGTAAGATGCTTTTGAAGCGAATATTGATGTGAATTAACAAAAACCTGCCGTGGCAGGTTTTTGACGTTTCTGGGGAAGTAACATTTTTTTAGTTTATTAATACAATTTTAGGAGGCGCATGAGAGAGAAGGCTTATCAGCTTTTGGCAAAAATGATAAGGCAAATAAAGATGAGACCTCTCTGCGCGATTGCATGGATTTGTGTTTTGATCATCGTGCTCATGTATGAGATGGTACCAGAGATTTTATTTCATAATAATCAGTCGGAAGAATTTCTGAGCATGCTCATGGATGGGGAAAATATGAGCGTTTCGGGAGAAGTGGATAGCGTGACGGAGAAGAATGAAAGTTATCTTGTGCTCATTAAAAATGCTGCCTGGGTAAAGAATGGAGTGAAAGAAAATATCCTTGGAATCCGGATATGGTTCTCGAAACAGCCTCAAATTCAAGAAAATGATGAAGTTGTGCTTACAGGAACATTGAAAGAAATCAGTAAGGCAACGGTCTATGGCCAGTTTGACGCAAACTTTTATTACAAAATAAGAGGCTACGGCTATCAGATGTCCAATCCTTCTGTGAAGATAATCAGGTCAGAGCGGAAAGGCTTTTCTTTAAAAAATGTTCTGAGCACCTGGAGAAATGATCTTACAAAGAGACTTAATGAGGCTTTTGAGGGAAATGACCAAGGGGTGTTTGCTGCTGTGCTTTTGGGAGATAAAACGTCACTGGATGAAGATCTTAAAAGTTTATGGCAGACAGCGGGTGTCGTTCATATGCTGGTTATTTCAGGTCTCCATATGACACTGGTAGCAGCAGCTTTGGACGCTCTTCTTCAGAAAATAGGCCTGAGGGTTCACGTGGCTATTATACTTTCTTTTTCCCTTCTTGTTTTGTATGCTGCCCTTACCGGCTTCGGTGTAGCAACCCTGCGGGCTCTAATCATGTATGGCTATCGTGCGGGAGCGCGACTTTTAGGTCGAAAAGCGGATAAATGGAACAGTTTTGCCCTGGCTTTGTTGCTGATACTGATTGGAAATCCGGCTTATCTCTTTGATGCAGGATTTCAACTTTCTTTCCTGGCTGTTTTTCTTTTGACCGCATTTGCAAATGATAGTGCCCTTGAAACTACCTTGGTTCTTCAAATGGGCCTTTTACCACTGCTTGCTTATTATTACTATGAGCTGCCTCTTTTTTCACTCTTGTTTAATTTCGTTTTGGTGCCTCTTATGCCTCTTATTTTTGCCTGCGGTGTTTTGGGACTGGCTGGCGGCGGCTTATTTAATGGCTTTTTGGCACTACCGGGTAAATACCTTCTCTATTTCATCAATCTTTTGCTCAAAATCATAAAAAAGATCACACCGTTGACTCTTATTACAGGAAGGCCCTCTCTTTTAATGATGGGGTTTTACTGGATTTTATTAACGGTGTGCGTGCTGGTATTCAATCATTATCAGCATAAAAAAAGACGATTTTTCCTGTTTCTATTCTTTCCTGTCCTTATTTTTATGATCAGTCCCTCCTTTTGGCCAAAAGGAAATGAGCTTTATATGAACTTCCTTGATGTAGGACAGGGAGATGGTATTTTCATCAGAGCTTCTAATGGAGAAAACTGTCTTGTGGATGGAGGATCTTCTTCTGTTGATGAAGTGGGGGATAAGAGGATACTGCCTTTTTTGAAGGCATCCGGTGTCAAAAGTCTGGACTATCTTATTGTGACTCATATGGATATGGATCATTACAGCGGAGCGTTGGAAATCCTGGAGATGGTTGGGAAACATGAAACATCCCTTAAAATCAAAAATCTTCTTCTGCCGGTGACGGAAGAAGGAGAATCCTCGAAAGTATTAACTGAAGCTGCAGAAAAAGCCGGAGTCCGAGTGACGTACGTTAAGGCAGGAGATGGTCTTCTGTTTAAGGCGGATTCCGGAAAGAGTACAAAGATTCGTTTTTTTTCGCCTGCGGATGGAGAGATTTACGAAAGTTCCAATGCCGGCTGCCTTGTGGCGGATATTACTATAGGGAATTTTAATGCCCTTCTGACAGGTGATGTGGAAGGAGAGGCAGAGAATGCTTTGACAGAAGAGCTCAAAAAAGAGAAAAAAGAAGGAAAATTGCCATCTTATGAAATTCTTAAAGTAGCTCATCACGGATCGAAGAATTCTTCTTCAGCGGAATTTTTAAATTTAGTGGATGCGGATGCTTATATTATTTCCTGCGGTTTACATAATCTCTACGGGCACCCTCATTCCCAGCTCATAGCAAGACTTCTGGATACAGATGGCCATATTTTCAAAACCATGTATCAGGGCAGTATCAGTGTTACATCGGATGGTGATACATGGAGAATCGGAACATATTTAGATTAGCCGAAGGTCATGAAAAGGTTTTAGATAGAGTGAAGAAAGAGGAGAAAAAGATTTGAAAGATGTTTATGCTTGAAATCGCATGAAAAAGTGTTAGTATGGAAAACGTTTTCGTTTATGAGGTGTGATTGAGGGAGAATTATGAATTTTCTATCGGGTAAAATCAAAGGTTCCGCGGTACCGGAACATTACTTGTTTTCAAATCAGGCGTTGAAGGCTTTGATCGTACCACTTGTTTTTGAACAGGCATTGGCCATGACCGTTGGCATGATGGATACGCTGATGATCTCGGCAGTTGGGGAGGCGGCTGTTTCCGGTGTTTCGCTTGTCGACATGATCAATAACCTTGTCTTTTCCATATTTGCTGCCATGGCCAGCGGTGGTGCAGTGGTGGTTTCCCAGAAACTTGGGGCAAGACGTCCAAAGGAAGCCAGAGATGCAGCCCAGCAGCTGCTTCTGACGGTTCTGGCACTGGGACTCATCATGATGATCATTTCTATCATTTTAAAAGAACCTCTCCTGCGACTTCTTTTTGGCAGTATTGATGAAGATGTTATGCAGAATGCCCTGATTTATTTCCTGATATCGGCACTTTCTTTCCCTTTTCTGGCTGTCTATAATG
>CAVBGA010000150.1:0-15559 GCA_963594675.1 Lachnospiraceae bacterium | reverse complement strand
TACCACCCAGACGCTCCAGCTCAGCATCCCACTCAGCTTTTACATCTTTGATTTCATTTGTGTATCCAGACTTATAGCCTTTTGCACGAAGAACCTCTGCAAGAGCTTTTACTGTAACTTTCGCATCACCTACAGCCTTAACTGCATCATATTTGTATGCATGATAACGACTATTATTGATAGTTACAAACTGAACGCCCTCATTCTGGAAGAGCCATTTGGAACTTGTAGTAAAGTCAGAAAGTCTTGTTCCGATTGCGATAACAACATCTGCCTCTTTACCAATTTTGTTAGCTGCAGATGTACCAGTTACACCGATACCGCCCAGGCACATAGGATGACTGGATTTACAAGCACTCTTTCCTCCCTGAGACTCGCCGAAAGGAATATTGAACTCTTCACAGAAGTTCTCAACTTCCTCGCCTGCCAGTGAATAACGAACACCACCACCAACAATAACAAGTGGTTTCTTAGCACCAGCAATAATCTCAGCAATATCCTGAATCTCTTCCTCTACAGCTACCGGTCTTGTGATTCTGTGAACACGTTTTTTGAAGAAGCTTTCCGGATAATCATAAGACTCACCCTCAACATCCTGAGGAAGTCCAATAGCAACTGCACCTGTCTCAGCCGGATCTGTCAACACGCGCATAGCGTTTACCATAGCAGACATCAACTGCTCTGGTCTTGAAATACGATCCCAATATTTAACAACTGGTTTGAATGCATCATTTGTTGTTGTTGCAAGACTGTTGCTCTGCTCAAGCTGCTGAAGAACAGGGTCTGGCTGACGTGATGCATAAGTATCTGCCGGGAATACCAGAAGCGGAATATTATTAACTGTAGCTGTAGCACATGCAACAACCATGTTTGCTGCACCAGGTCCTACTGAAGATGCACAAGGAATAATCTTCTTTCTATCGCTCTGCTTTGCATAAGCAATTGCAGCATGACACATACCCTGCTCATTACGGCCCTGCATAACTTTAATGCCGCCCTGATTAGAATCAAGAGCCTCACCAAGACCTACTGCAATACCATGGCCAAAGATGGTAAAGAATGCTTCTACAAATTTAGTCTCTTCTCCATCCATGGATACATACTGATTGTCAAGGAAACGAACAATTGCCTGAGCAACGGTCATTCTTGTTGTTTTTTCCATTTGAATGAATCCTCCTATTCTGTTTTGGCGAAATATCTTTTAAACAATTAATAATTTTCATTCGCCATCACTTGCGTGCCTTTTAAGTCACGCAAACATCACTATTTTTATGGGTTTATTTTAACACCTCAACCTTTTATAGGCAAGGCTTTTTTGTTGATTTTTCCCTTTATTCTTCAAATTTACGTTATAGAAATTAATTCTTATACAACCGCTTCATTTCAAAGCACGCATTGGCACGCTTTTGATGTGCCATATTACATATTATATTTTGTGATAATCCGGATATCTGTTAGCATAAGCTCCGGTTTCAGCTCATGGCCATGAAAGAAATGCTCATATAGCAAACGAACAGCCCGATAGCCCTGCATATAACATTCTTGATCAATCAAAAAATCAATTGCATCTGTCTTTAATGCTTCTAAATTTTCCGGAGTGCTATCATATACAATTACATAGGGGCGTTTTTGGGGTTTTAATTGGTCAAAAGCATCGACAACACCACTTTGTCCCATGCATGCAACAAAAATCCCCGCCAAATCAGGTTCCCGCTCCATCGTACTAAGGATAATCTGTTCCACCTCTGCCGCATCTCCGGAGCTCCCTTGAACTCCCAGCAACTCCAATGTTGGAAAAGAATGTTTTATTTCTTCTATAAATCCCTCAACCCTGTGACTGTTTACACTATTTGTAAAGGATCCAGTGATAATGAGAATCTTGCCTTCTCCTCTGGTCAACATTCCCATAAGTCCCGCTGCCGTATATCCACTCTTTCGATTATCCAGCCCAACAAAACAATCTCTCTTAGTTCCCACGATGTCCGTATTAAAGGTTAAAATTGGAATCTTCATCTCCTCAGCTAAGCGATTCAAACGGCTCCTTACCTTATCGCAATCTACCGGCATAATAGCCAAAGCATTAATTCCTTCATTTTCTAACTGATCAATGGCCTGTAATTGCTCATCTTCATCTACAGAGTCAATATCTTTTTCAAGAATTTCCACGCCTCGATCGCTTAATTCCCTTCGCACCTCATCCAAACCTCGGTGAACCTCCAACATAAAGGTGGAATTCGTCATCTGTGTAATCACACCGATTTTAATATTGCCCGAAGCTCCAGGAAGCACTCTTCCTCTTTTTCCTGGATGATAATCTAATTCCTCCGCAATTTTCCATATTTTCTCTGCAACTTCCGGTTTTACTCTGCCCCGTTTATTTAATGCTCTATCTACAGTACCACGGGATACACCGGCCAATGCTGCTATCTGTCTAATCGTCCCGGCCATATTAAATTCCCTCACTCATTTTCTCTAAATCATCATGGCTATTCGTATAAATACATTTGATTTTTTTCTTTATCGAAATTAGATATATCTATCCAGTGATATCCCGGGTCAATAACAGCATCATTATCTTTGCCTAAAATAGATCGAGCCACCGAAATAATCGTTGCATATCCCATACCATAGGGATTCTGACCTATAAAACCGTCTTCCAGGCCATCACGAACTGCCTGAATTTGTTTTGATCCCGTATCAAAGCCAATAAATGCAGGTCTGTTTCCCTCGTAATTCTCCAGCACATCCAACACATCCTCAGCTGCAATCTCATTTGTAGCGAATATGCCTGTAATATCCGGATTCTCGTCTAATTCTTCTTTGATCCTCTCCGCCAAATCTCTTGTATCCTCATCATCGTCACCATACATAACTTCTTTCACAGTAATTCCACTATGCTTCTTTTTTAGTCTTTTCTTAAATCCGCTAATGCGGTTTTCTATGGATTCTGTATTTTTTTCATCAGCAACAATAAGAACGCTACCCGAACCTTTCATCAATGCAGCCATTTTGCTAGCCGCTTTTGCACCAGCCGCATAATTGTCAGTTTGACATATCGTATAATCATAATCTGCTCCATCCACAGCAGCAATACTAGAATCAAATATGGTAACCGGAATGCCATTTTCGGCCGCAGCCTCCAACTGTGCCCCAAAAGACGCTACATCTATGGCAGAAAGGCATAAAGCATCCGGATTCTCTGACAATACAGCGTCTCCAATATTAATTTGTCCTTCCGCATCATTGGAATTCGATGGTGCTTCAAAAGTCATAGTAATCGCATTTTTGCCTGACAATCCCGCCGCTTTATTAAGGTCTTCGATTGCGAGTTTCATCCCTTCCTTTACTGCTTTGAAATAAGGTGTTTTCGTACTTTTCGCAATAACAGCAATTCGAGTACCAGCTGGCAATACTAAGCCCTCTGCACTGGTATAATCAATATCGGACTCAGTATTCTCTGGGAGAGATATGGTGATTCCTGAAGAATTTTCCGAATTGTTTTGTTCGCTACCTTTACTATCCTTGTCATCTGTATCAGTTACACTTGCTTCTGCAGCATCTGTCCCTTCTTTTTCATCCTTTGTTTCAGAAAGCTCCTCAGTATTCTCTTGTTTTTCAGCACTTTCATTTTTCTTCTCACATGCTGAAGCTGATGGCAACAATAAAATACCGGCCATCAACATGCACAACACTCTTTTCTTCATTAATCTATTCCTCCAATATACCCTTCTATTAGGCTATCCGGATCCAGCTCATAATTCATTTCTTTTTGTTTTACCGGATGTACAAATCTCAAACTATACGCCCATAATGCAAGACCTTTTCTTTTAGATTCTGGATTGTATTTTCGATCTCCCGCAACTGGAAAACCTGCCCCAGCCAGTTGCACTCGAATCTGATGAAAGCGTCCTGTAGAAATTTCGATCTCTAGAAGTGTATTTTCTTCCAGCTCCTGAAGCACCTGATAATGTAGCTGTGCTCTTTTTGCATCCCTGCATGACTGTGTAACAAGTTGGGCCCGATGCGTCTTTTTATCTTTTACAATATAATCGATCAAAGTCCCTTGTCTTTTTTCCGTTTTTCCTTCCACAAGCACCAAATATTTCTTTTTCAATTTCCCATTCTGAAGTTGTCTACTAAGTTCAGCAGCTGTCTTGGGATTCTTGGCAAATACTAAAAGTCCTTCCACTGGCTGGTCTAAGCGGTGAACCAGTCCCAAATAAGGTAATTCCTTATCTTGCAAATTCATACTAAAATAATTTTTCAAAAGACTTTCAAGATCCATTTGTCCAAAAGATGCATTCTGCACCGCAATTCCTGCTGGTTTGTGCAATACAAGTAAATCCTTGTCTTCATATATGATCCAGCTTTTCAAATCTTCTACTTGGTAAATGCTCATTTTACCACCAATCTATTTCAAATATACATAGCACTGCACATTTTAGTTACCACTTCATTATAAATAAAAAAGAAAAAACAAGCAACCGCCATATCCAATCATTCCCAGATACGGCGGTTGCTAATGTTCTTCGTTATTCAATTTTCTTCCTACTCTTTCTTACATAATAAATATAAATAAAACCAATTCTGAAACATCTATGTTTCTATATTCAATTATCTATATCACATTCTCATAAATTCCCGGCTCACAAGTTCTTTAACTTGCTTAGAAGTTATATATATTTCACCCTCGTTTGCTCAAGTACCATCTTTCCTGTCGTCCGTAAGCTAAAGAATTCAATAGTTGGTCAGCTTCTCACTCCTATCATCCGAATACTGATTCGACAACTGAATTATGATTCATGCCATATAAGAATCCGTAAACTCGTTTCAGAAATTCAACTAGGCCTGATACCATATCCCCTGTGTCTGCCAGCTCTTCCGATCTTGTCCTTTACTGGTCTATTCTGTAATTCCTAGCTGTCTCAATCAGGCTTTAACACCCGATAGCTAACTTAGATGACCTCATTCAATAAAGATTTCTATGTTTCTTTACACATAATAATCATCAAATGAAGCTGTGCGATTATGTTCAATATGAAGGACTAGCTATACCTTAACTCTTATTTTATATTCTATTAACGATAGCCTCATGACTCAAATCATATAGAGAAGGTCTTCTTGCTGGGAACTAAGTCCTATCGCTTTCATATTGAGGTATTATCTCTTCCTGGTTCAATGGACTAACCTCCTTTTTCTAGTAACTTTCCTGTCAAACTATGTAATTAACTTCTGTTCTCTTTTGTTGTCATTATCATATCAGACGCCTTTGACTTTGTCAATACTATTTTTGTTTTTCTCTTATTTATTCTTGCTATATTATAATCTTTATTTTATTTTCTGTTATTTATGCATTATTCGTGTTTTTTCTGACTATTCTATTTTTTCTTTCCTACTGGTCTGGCAGAATTTTCCATGACATAAAATTACATAAAAAAGAGACTATCGACACACTCAATAATCTCTTTTGCTATCCACTCTATTTAATTTTTATCAGCTGACAATATTTCCCAAAATTCCATAGGAAAAAATAGACATAATCACTGCAGCAAGAATAATACCACACAAAATTGCTAAAGACGATTTTTTTAAATCAATCTCCAACAAAGCCGCAATCAGCGAGCCCGTCCAGGCCCCTGTTCCTGGCAAGGGGATACCAACAAAAAGAAGCAGACCTATAAACTCATATCTTCCTATCTTGTCACTACGATTCATCGCTCTAGCTTCCAACTTTTCCACCAATGGACGGAAAAGCTTCGTTTTCTTCATCACTTTAAAAACCTGTTTAATAAAAAGCAGAATAAAAGGAATTGGTAATATATTGCCTACGATACAAATTGGCAAAGCCTGCATAAGAGGTACCTTTAACAAGGAAGCTGCAATTAATCCACCTCTCAATTCCAGTATGGGAAAAAGCGAAATAATAAACACTACCGCCTTAGCTGATATGTAAGGGCTTAGATTTGTCGCAAACCACTGAACAAGTACTTCCATAAATTACATACTTTCCTTTCTTCCTTTAATATATTTTTCAAGGAAATCAATCAATTTCTGCATCTCTTCTGGTGTACCTATCGTAATCCGAAGATGATTGTTGATTCTTGGTTTGTCGAAGTATCGCACATAAATATGCTTTTCCCTAAGAGCCGCAAAAATATCTTTTGCAGGAACGCTTTCATGCTCAGCAAAAATAAAATTCGCTTTTGAGGGATGAAAATGGAAGCCTAATCTTGATAGCTCCTTCTGCGTCCATTCTCTGCTATCTATTATTTTAGCAACTGTCTCCTGAAAATATGCTTCATCCTGAACAGATGCAACACCCATAGCCAAGGTCATCGTATCCATGGTATAAGAATTAAATGAATATTTTACGTCATTTAAATAATGAATCATCTCTTCATTTCCACAAGCATAACCAATTCTCATTCCAGCCAAGGAACGGGATTTGGAAAACGTACGAACAACCAATAGATTATCGTAATCTTGGATAAGATCCATAGCCGAATTTGCCCCAAAATCCACATACGCCTCATCAACTATGACAACAACATCTTTATTATCCTCGAGTATGGCTCGTACAGACGCAAGATCCATAGTCGCCCCTGTAGGCGCATTAGGATTCGGGAAAACTACACCGCCATTGCTCATCTTATAATCCTTAGGATTAATCTCAAAATTGTCATCCAAAGCTACTGTTTTGTATGGAATTCGCAGCATATCCGCCCAAACATCATAAAAAGAATATGTAATGTCCGGAAAAAGGATTGGCTCTTTTCCATTAAAGAATGTCATAAAAGCCATAGCCAATACATCATCGGAACCGACACCGACAAAAACTTGAGATTCTTTTAGGCCATGATAATCCGCCAAGCATTTCACCAAACTGTGCGCCGTTGGATCCGGATAAAGTCTCAACGTATCCAAATCCATAGCAGCTGCGGCTTTTGCGACTAGGGGTGATGGTGGGTAGGGATTTTCATTGGTATTAAGTTTTATCATATCCGTCTGTCTAGGCTGTTCTCCTGGAACATACGGCACTACCTTTCTAACATTTTCCTTCCAAGAACTCATTGCATTTCCTCCATGTATCTTTTCATCCTTGTGGATGATTTTTCACAACACGGACTAATCATACTCGATTTTTATAGAAAAAGCAAGAAATCCATCACCGTCAGGTAAATCGTCTTATAGCAAGAATCGTCTTACAATCCGCACTTCTATCGTGGGTAATGCCCCATGCGCTTCCCTTTGCTTCAACAATACCACCATTACCATCATAAATTGCTACATGGCCAGAATAACAAATAACATCTCCTGCCTTTGCTTCAGCAAGACTGCTTACTGCCGTACCAAGACTTCTCCATCCTGCAGATGTTGTATAGCCACCACTATATACTCCACAATTTGACAAAACTCGATATACAAAATGAGAGCAATCAATTCCTCCCGTTAATGAGTCTCCTCCGTATACATAGGGATTTCCAACAAACTGTTCCGCATAAGCTACAATAGATGATTCTGAACCGCCTGAACTAGATGATGTACTTGCTGTAGATGTCTCCTCTGTTTCATCTGAAGCAGCATCATCTGCATCCTGTTCGTCCTCTGTATCATCATAGGTCTCGTCCGTTGATTCATCATCTGAAGTATCATTATTATCCTGATCTTCATCCGAAGCATCATTATCGTCTTGATCTTCATCCGAGGCATCATTATCGTCCTGATCTTCATCGGAATTATCCTCATCTGCCTCATCATTTTCATCTGATTGATCATCTTCCGATGTGTCGGTATCCGATTCACTGCTTTCGGACTCCTCATCTCCTGACTGTTCGTCTTCTGAGCTCTCCTGCTCTTCTTGTTTTGCAGCTTCCTCAGCTTCAAGTCTTGCCTGCTCTGCAGCTGCCGCTTTCTCTTCTTGAATTTTCTCGATTGCTTCTTCCTGCTGCTCTATCAAGGCACTAATCTGATTTGCCTGTTCTCTGGCTTGTGCAATCTGATTTTCATAATCATTGCTTGTAGATTTTTTATTATCGATCTGGGTCTGCAACTGCCTCTGCTGATCTTCAAGATCATTCTTCTGACCCTCCAAGGAAGCTTTTTGACTTTCCAGATTGGTTTTTTGACTTTCCAGATCCTCCTTCTCCTCTTCCAAATTTTTCTTCAGAGAACGAACCTTCTTTACCGTAGCAACATATTTTTCCAATTGCTCCCGGTCATAATCTGAAAGATCCTGAGCATACTCCGCTCTGTCCAGTAAGGTAGAATAACTGTCGGAAGAGAAAACCATAGACGCCCAACTACTTGTTCCACCATTCTCGTATATGTACTGAATCCTTTTCTTCATGTTTTCGTACTGTTTATCACGAGTCGCCTTTGCTTTTTTTAGCTTCTTTTTGGTTTTCTTAATTTCCTTCTTTTTCTCTTTAATACTTTCCTTAGTATCATTAATCTGATTTTTAGTAGTTTCTATGTCCTCTTTCGCTGTATTGATTTGGATCATAAGATCAACCATTTCAGCATCCATCGTATTAATCTCTGCCTGAATCTGTTCCTGCTGCTTTGATAACTCATTAATCGTACTATAAGTAGAATTCAGCTGACTTTCTGCCTGACTTTTTTGACTCCTCAAATCACTTTCCGTATCAGCAAGAACCGTAAATGACTGCGAAAAAATCATAACAAAACCCAGAAATAGATAAACGATTCTTTTTTTCATTGTTGTTTTCTCCTTGTCCCAAAAATATAGCGTAACTTTTTTGTAACAATCTTACCCTATACTAACAGCAAAACCTAGGAGTTTCAAGGCGTATGTAAACAAATTGTAATATTTAAGAAATAGTTTAGAAATGAATCACAGAGAATTCACAGTTTCATCAAAATGTCTTCACAGATAGGTTTAAAAGAAAAATGTGCATCCTCACAGAGTTTTTCATATAAGAGCAAATTTTCCTATACGATAAAAAAGACGTCTCCCAGTATTAACCGGAAAACGTCTCCAAATATTACATATTTTAAATTAGTCCTGTACGTAGGGCATAATAGCAATATGACGAGCTCTCTTAATTGCTACTGTAAGAGCTCTCTGATGCTTAGCACAGTTTCCTGTGATTCTTCTAGGAAGGATTTTACCTCTCTCAGAAATATATCTTTTCAGCTTGTTAGCATCCTTATAGCTAATCTCGTTATTCTCTTTACCACAGAATACGCAAACTTTTTTTCTTCTACGGCCGCCTCTTCTCTTCATGGGAGAATCCGGTCTGCTGCCTCTTTCGTAAGCCATGCTCTATACTCCTTTCATACACGTTCTAGCAACGTGCTAATATCACGGTACCCAATGGGTATTTTACATTACAAGGAATTCCGAAACTAATTGAAAGGAAGTTCCTCATCAATTCCATCCGGAATATTCATAAATCCGTCAATTCCATTACCTGCCGTCGGATCCGGCTTAGGTGTAGACGGTGCAGGGTTGCTATAGCTGTTGGATGCGCTTGCATTCTTGCTCTCAGCGAACTCCTGATCTTCCACAACAACCTCAGTTGTATACACCTTCTGTCCTTCTCTATTTGTATAGCTTCCCGTCTGAATTCTGCCACTAATTGCAATTTTAATTCCCTGATGGAAATAACGCTCTGCAAATTCAGCTGTTCTTCCAAATGCTACACAACTAATAAAGTCCGCTGTAGCTTCGCCATCTCTCTTAAAGCGACGATCCACAGCTAATGTATATCTTGCGATTGCCAGTGAATTATCTCCTGCGGAATATCTCACCTCAGGATCACGGGTTAAACGTCCCATTAAAATAACTTTGTTCATACTTTTACCTCTCTATAAAATACTCAGCTGCCATATAAACCTTTAATGGGGGTCTGCATCCCTGAGACTTATTCCTCGTCTTTTCTAACAACTAAATATCTGAGTACGTTGTCCATGATACGTACATGTCTTTCAACTTCTGCAGGACAATCTGCATCAGCTTCAAACTGAATGAAGTAATAGAAACCTTCACGCATTTTCTGGATTTCGTAAGCAAGTCTCTTCTTGCCCCACTCCTCAACGTCTGTTACGTTACCGTTGTAGCGAGTGATATAGCTTTTTGCTTTTTCTACAACAGCTTCGCGGGCATCATCTTCGATCTTAGCACTTACGATCAGTGCAAGTTCATACTTGTTCATGCTGTTAACCTCCTTTTGGTCTCTGGCCTCCTGACTATGCAGGAAACAAGGATAATATAATATATCACGAATTCAAATTTTATCATAGATTATTGCTATTTGCAAGGGATTTTTTCATGATTTTCAACTTTTAATTATCTTTTGTTCTTATTCCCCTACTGTTTTTTTCCACAAGCTTTCTTGAAATCATGATCTGATGTCCACAGCCGCAACATTTCAAACGAAAGTCAGCACCTACACGCAGAACCTCCCATTCACTGCTGCCGCATGGATGTTGTTTTTTCAGTTTGACAATATCTCCAATCTTATATTCTGCCATGCTATGCTCCTACAATAACTTACCATATATTTTATACATCAATTTGAGAAAATACCTGTCCAATAGCCTCTTTTATCACCAAATCCGCACTATTATCGCGAGGGGTCGTGCTTTTATTAATCAGAATCAAATGACTTCCATGAAAATAATCAATCAATCCTGCTGCCGGATATACCGCCAGAGAGGTGCCGCCAATAATCAGCACATCCGCTTTCGATATTGCCGCAATTGATCCCTGAATTGTGGCTGAATCTAATCCCTCCTGATAGAGAACCACATCTGGTTTAATCAAACCACCGCAACTGCATTTAGGAACATCTGTACTATTTTTTATTTCCATAGCGCTATAAAATTTTTCACATTTCATGCAATAATTTCTATGCACACTTCCATGTAACTCATAAACAACCTGACTTCCTGCTTTTTGATGAAGGCCATCAATATTTTGAGTTACAATTGCCTTTAATTTTCCCGCTTTCTCTAACTCAACTAGCTTTTTATGAGCTGCATTGGGCTCGGCATCCAATTCCAGCATTTTATTTCTATAAAATCGATAAAATTCTTTCGTCTTCTGCAAAAAGAAGCTATGGCTTAAAATGGTTTCCGGAGGATAATCATACTGTTGATTATACAAACCGTCTACACTTCTGAAATCGGGAATTCCGCTTTCCGTTGACACTCCGGCGCCACCAAAAAAAACAATATTATCCGTCTGATCTATAATTTCCTGAAGTTTTTTTATTTCATTCATCGTATTCTCCTTACTCTTCTGTAGAAGTGTCCTCACTAGCATCTTTATCAGCATTCTCATTGCTATTTGATTTCTTGGATGTTTTTTTAGAAGTCACCTTTTTCTTCGGAGCCTCTTTAGCATCATTTGTTTCATTTAAACATACACCCTGAACAACAAATCTGGTAGATGAATTTCCTGTACACGTAGATAAAGTTGCTATCATTTCATCTCCATCAAAGGAAAAATCTCCACATGGAATTTCTGAAAGCGTCGGCATTTTCTTTAACCATTCTTGGAACTCACTCCCCTTATATTTAAATAGCGTATACGTCTCTCCTCCTACGGATGCTTCATACGCTGCAAAAATCTGATATCTGTAATTTTTTTCCGGTGTACATATCCAAAAATGCAAACTCTTATTATAGATGTCAGCATTTCTAAACTGTTTAAGTGTTCCAAACATAGAACCGTTTCTCATATTATGTCCATAAATTATGGAATTGCAATCCCGAAAATCAGAGTCATTTTCATAGTCTAGGAAAATAGATCCTGCAAAATTATAAGTTTTCTCTGTAGTCCTATGTAAATAATAGTCATTATCCTCACTTTGCATAATTGGGTAGCTTATATCAAGAGCATCTACAACCAGCCAACCAATTACATCCTCATTCACAGCTTTAAGGGATGCAAAATCAATCACAGGTCCTGGATCTTCCTCACTACTATCATCAGTATCTGATGTATCCGGATAGGTAATATCCGCCACCTTTTTTAGATTATCATATTCATCATCAGCCTGCTTGTATTCCAACAAGGCAGATACCAGCTTATAACCAGCAAAAAGGAAAACTCCAATGGCAATTAACAAACATATCCACCACATCACTCTTCCTACTACTGATCCTTCTTTCTGCTTCTTTTTTTTCATTTTTTTCTCCTATTTGAGCTTCACACATATCCTTATCTCATTTTATAAATAAGAAAAAGATTGCAAATAATTTTCCCTATATATGAAAAAAGGAAAGCCTCTCATCTAGGCTTTCCTGAAGTTGCGGGAGTAGGATTTGAACCTACGACCTTCGGGTTATGAGCCCGACGAGCTTCCAGACTGCTCCATCCCGCGCTGTTTATGTATGATATTATATTCCCCTCCTTTATATTTGTCAACTCCCCCATGGCTGGGGGAGTTGCAATAAGATTAGCCATCAATGATACTTATCGCTTTATGGTAAATCTTTCTATAGGTCGCATCCGTATAATGAAGGCCATCATTGCTCTCATATCCTGTATTAGTCAGATAGGTATAGGTATCTATATAGGTAAAACCTGAAAGCTTATTTTTCAAAAGGCTATTAAAAGTCCTAACCCATTGTGGCGGACGATTTCCCCAATTATATCCTCCATAATTTGTGCTCACGGTTTCTTTGTTATTTAACGGATTTACGGACATAAAATACAGACTGCAATTATATCCCCGAAGAGCAATTTCTGTCTGCTGCATAATAGCTGCATAGGTATTTGTTACTGATTCCAAATATCCATTCATGTCTGTATATCTCAGATTATTCACACCAAGATTAAAAATAATCGCTTTTCTCCCTGGCGTATTTTTTACCATTGTCAAAAAAGCATTCTTATTCTCCCTATACCAATTGATTGTAACTGATTTTTGGCAGAAAAATTTTATTTTATTAGTTTTCCCTTTAGCCTTCTCCACTGTCTGCTGAAGTCCTACTGTTCTAGAATCACCTACAAAAAATACGGTATCATATTTCTTGCTAAATTTTAACTGCGAATTGCTATAGCTATTAATTGGCCGTTTTTTCATCACAGCATAAAATTTCATTCCTTTTTTTACAGTTACTGTTTGACCCATAAGGTATTTAGGATATGAAGTCTGTCCTGCTTCGTCTGACCAACCTAAAAAAGTGTACCCCTTCGGACTCGCCTTACTCGGCAATACTATTGTTTTGGCATTGGTTGTAATCCTAAGGCTAGTATATTCTGAAGATCCTGATCGATTCATGAAACATACAGACACAGCATTCTCATATTTACTATATAATTTTATATTACCTGTAACTTTAATTTTGTCACCAACCGCGTAAATCCGAGTACTTGCCTTGGATTTTGTCCAACCCTTAGCTTTATAATTCAAGCACTGAGGTAATTTACTCAAAGTAAGATATGAGGATGCTTTGATAAGTTTTCTCATATCTTTATATTCTGAACTGCCACTGCTATTATAATATCGGACCAAATAATAACCTTTTTTTCTATATACTGCATAAAGATTGGTCTCCTTGCTGACGGTAATTTTTTGCCCTGCTTTATAGTCTGCTAAAAGAGCATTTTTAGATAAACTCCATCCCACTGACGTATAGCCATTTTTCTTTGGTAATTCAGGTAAAATCACTTGATTACTTGTTTTTGTGTTTAAATCTAAATTAGAAAATCCGGCTCTTTTGCCGTTGCTGTTATGGAAGCGTATTTTTTCATATTTTTTATTTACCATATAAAAGGTCATATTTTCTGTAATCGTATAACTACTTCCCGCTTTTGCAACAATATTATTTCCCTCCTTTTTATCCGTCCAACCTAAGGCTACATAACCTGCTCTGTTGGGCAAAGACGGCAGTTTTACCTCAGTTCCTACTTTTCCCGAAATTGTCAGTGCTCTTAAATCATCAGAAGATGTTCCATCATTTTCAAAAAAAGTTATTGTAAAAACATCAGACACATCCGTCTCCTGAGAAATCGATGAATCCACATCGTTTTCTTGCTGCTCTGCTTCCTCTGTAGGATCTGCCTCCTCAATAGAATCTTCTTCCTCTAACGATTCTTCTCCAACTGGAAAAGTGTCCTCGCTTTGATTTCCACCTGAAGTTTCCTCGCTATATAAAGATTCCTCACTTTGATTTTTGTCATCTGTTTCCAATTTCTCATTTTCTATATCCTCCATCTCCATGGAAGCCCAGGTTGTGTTGGAAAAACATAAGACGAGCACAAGTACACTCACAAAACAATAAAGTCCCCAAATTTTTTTCATAAATAATCATCTCCTTGCTACCAATTATACATAGCTCTTTTTCTATAGACAATATTCTCATAAAATATATTTCTTACATATATAAATTTCTTTTTTATGTTATGATGTAATCGATTATGAAATTGTGAAAAAGACATTTTCTTAAATTCGTTATAAAATTAGGAGGTAGCTTTCTTGTTTTCTACAATCGAATGTCTAACGAACAAATATTTTCCCTTAGCGCTCAGTATACGCAAAGAATTACATCGCCATCCTGAAATCGCCTGGACTGAATTTTTCACCAGCAAATATATTGCCGATTGTTTAAAAAATATGGGGTATCATATTATAAAAGGAGAAAAGGTCGCCGGAGAAAAAACTGGTGTAATCGCTGAATTGGTTTGCGGGCCTTCCACTGATAAGAAGAAGGTTTTTGCCTTGCGCTTTGATATCGATGCCTTGCCAATATCTGAAAGTCATTGCAAAGCACATAGGCCTTTTAGAGATGGGTTTATTTCTGAAAACGAAGGATGCATGCACGCTTGTGGTCACGATGGACATACCGCAATCGGTCTAGCCCTGGCTCAACTTCTAATGGATATAAAAGATTCTCTAGCTGGTTGCATTCGTCTTATATTTCAACCTGCTGAAGAAGGTGCCAGAGGCGCTATTCGCATCACAGAACGAGGTTGGTTAGATGATGCAGATTATTTTATGGCAGGTCACATTTTCAATCGTCCAAAAGATTTAGCTCCTAATTGTAATGTCATATGTGGTGTTGCTCATTCATTAGCTACAACAAAATCCGACATTCGATTTTATGGAAAAAAAGCTCATGCCGCCCATCCCGAACAAGGTCTTGATGTTATGCCTGCTATGGCAGATGCTATATTGCAAATGAAGCAAATTCCATCACCTGGTTTTATCCAAATTGGCAGAGTGAAGGCCGGAAACAGCCGTAATATTATTGCTGATATTGCACATATAGAAATGGAAACTCGTGCACCCCATAGTAAGAGAGACCGTGAATTAAATATTCTACTTAATAAGATTTTAAAAAATATAGAAAACAAATATCACGTGTCATCTACTGTTACCCTTATGGGATCTGCCCCTTCTCTGGAAAGCGATCCTGAATTTGTGGAAGAACTTATCTCTTTATATAGGAATAAAAGTAATATACTCCACCCTGCAGCCATAATGTATGATTTTCCTGCTAGCGAAGATGCCGCACATATGATGGAAAAAACGAAAGGCCATGGAGGAAAAGCGTCATTTCTTCTCTTTCCTACTGATCTCTC